>DASSXQ010000086.1:0-2909 GCA_035703725.1 Rudaea sp. | reverse complement strand
ATCCGTTGTTTGTGCTGCGAAGTCGTGATTGGCGCGACGCGGTGCCGTGCATGCTGGTGACAGGTGGCGTACATGGATACGAAACCAGCGGCGTGATGGGTGCGTTGCAATTTGCCGAGCAGCGCGCTCAGGATTATGCGGGTCGTGCCAATTTGCTGATTGCGCCGTGCGTTAGCCCGTGGGGATATGAACGCATCCAACGCTGGAATGCCAAGGCGCTGGATCCGAATCGGTGTTTCTTCGATGCCAGCCCGGCCCAGGAATCAGCCGCGTTGATGACGATGGTTGCGCCACTGCGTGATCGCATCGTCATGCATATTGATTTGCACGAAACCACCGACACGGACGAGCTCGAATTTCGTCCGGCGCTGGCGGCGCGAGACGGCGTGGCGTACGAGCCCGGTGAAATCCCCGATGGATTCTATCTGGTCGATGACAGCATGCACCCGCAACCCGAGTTCCAACAGGCGATCATTGCAGCGGTGGCAAAGGTTACTCACATCGCACCTGCGGATGCCGACGGCCAGATCATTGGTTCACCGGTAATTTCTCCGGGTGTTATCCATTACGACTTCAGTGGCTTGGGTCTGTGCGCCGGCATCACCAAGGCAAAGTACAAAACCACCACCGAGGTCTACCCCGACAGCGCTCAGGCCAGTCCCGAACAATGCAATGCTGCGCAAGTAGTCGCGGTGTGTGCAGCGATCGAGTTTGTCCTGGCGCAGGCAACTTGAGTCGAATCCGGCGAGAGGTTTCGGTCGCCCGGAGTCCAGGTACGAGTAGTCCCCGAACCCGTTCGCCTTGAGCGCAAGTGCATGGCGCCGTAGTCGAAGGGTCGCGCGTCGTTTCGAGTCTGCCTGCCGCGCGAGCTACGCTGCATGTTGACGGGTACGCGCTAACCTGGACGTTTCGATTGTGGCAGTGCGGGCGCCAACCGGGTCGCATTTGCAGCGGGCCCGCTACGAAGACGCGGCAACAAGAACGCGAACATGCCAAGCAACGGCAGGAACGCGCACAGGTTGTAGACGAATTCGATGCCGTACAAGTCCGATAGCCAACCCAGAACCGCGGCGCCGAGACCACCCAGACCAAACGCCAGCCCATAGAACATTCCGGAAATGGCGCCAATGCGCCGTGGCATCAAATCCTGCGCGTACACGATGATTGCCGGAAATGCGGATGCCAGCACGACGCCGATGATCACGCTCAAAACCGTTGTCCAGGTCAGGTCGGCGTAGGGCAGCAAAAGCGTAAACGGAGCCACGCCCAGAATTGAAACCCAGATGACCAACTTGCGACCAATGGCGTCGCCAATGGGTCCGCCAATCATCGTGCCGCAAGCGACTGCAACCAGAAACACGAACAAATGGTATTGCGCGTTCGCAACCGAGACACCGAAATGATGGATCAAATAAAACTCGTAGTAGCTGCTGATGCTGGCCAGATAGAAATACTTGGAAAAAATCAGCAGCATGAGTACCGCCACGGTTCGCCGAATCATGCCTTGAGACAAGTTCGGCAACGCAACCGTTTTCATCTTGCGTTTTACATGATCCGAAACATGCCGGCTGTACCAACCGCCGACCTGGATGAGGATGGTAATTGCCAGCAACGCCGCCAGGGCAAACCAGGCCACGCTGTTGCGGCCCGACAAGAGCACAACCCAGGCGGCCAGCAATGGGCCGAGCGACGAACCAACATTGCCGCCGATCTGAAATACCGATTGCGCCATGCCGTAGCGCCCACCGGAGGCCATGCGTGCGACACGTGACGATTCGGGATGGAACACCGCCGACCCGCAGCCTACCAATCCGACGGCAAGCAACAAAATGGGAAAGGTGGGCGCGACCGAAAGCAAAAGCAAACCGCACAGGGTAAATGTCATTCCCACCGGCAACGAATACGGCAATGGATGTTTGTCCGTCACGATGCCAACCACCGGTTGAAACAACGACGCGGTCAATTGAAACGACAGCGTGATCAATCCAATCTGCAGGAAACTCAGCTTGAAATCGGATTTCAAAATGGGGTAGATCGCCAGAATCAGCGACTGCATCATGTCGTTGAGCATGTGCACAAAACTGATTGCCCCCAGCACGCGAAATTCGGGGCGCTCGGCCGGTTCAATCTGCGCAGCCGACGCAGGAAGGGTCGGGGCGGGAATCAGGGCTTCTTCGGCAGCGATCGGCATGATGCATTATTGCGCAGGTTGCAAACGAGAAAGGGCCGGCACACGTCGCATGCCAACCCTCTCCACGCGCCATTATACGCGCGCACTGCAATCGTGCACGGTCAACGCGTTCACGCAAACCAATGTCGCAGCAAGCAGGATCGTTTGGTCTGGACGTGCCGTACCCCATCGCAAACCGTATGCCGATGGGGTTCCCCTGGATCAAGTTCGCTATCAGGTATTGCCGTAACCCATCACCAGCCGTTCATCGATGGGTATCGCTGCGTTCCAGCCATCCCGCCGCGCTACCATCCTTCGAGTTCTCACCTGCATGGATGTGAGCGAATGGATTATGGCTGACGATTTCAATCTTTTGCGTCGTCAGGCTGCCGCGTCTGCGCCACCGGCCAGTTGCCGCAGTACGTACGGGAGAATACCGCCATGGCGATAGAAGGCAATTTCCTTGGGCGTGAGCAGCATCACGCGGGCCTGGAATTTCTTTTCACCATCGGCGTTGCGGGCCGTGACGTTGACCTGTTTGGCCTGAGCGTCGTCGAGTCCTTCGATATCGAAAACCTCATCGCCTTTGAGGCCGAGGCTCTTGGCGTTTTCACCGTCCTTGAAGCATAGCGGCAGGACGCCCATGCCGACGAGGTTGGAGCGATGAATGCGCTCGAAGCTTTCGGCAATGACGGCTTTTACGCCGAGCAGCAGGGTGCCTTTGGCGGCCCAGTCGCGC
>DASSXQ010000078.1:0-5309 GCA_035703725.1 Rudaea sp. | reverse complement strand
CCCAACGTCTGCTGTATGGCCAGGAAGGAATGGCGCCGATCAAGGCAATAATCAGGATGATCAAAAGTATCGTGCCGATAGTCACTTGGATGCTCCTTGCATTTGGTTTGACCGACCTCGCAACACGAACGCCCACTGTTCCGCACTGACACGAACAACTCGCAAGCCTTGTGCCAAGATTTGGCAGCCGGCGTCGAGAATTTATCGCTCGATCAAATCGCGGCACCATTGCGGATATTCTCGAGACATCCATCGGAAAGTGGAGCGATCGCGCTCACTGCCTTGCACTCGAACTGATACATCCGCTGTGCGCGATATCGCATTGATTGCAAAGCAGTTTGCAGGCCGTTCAAAGTGCGAATTGCGCGTAAAATTCCCGTGACCGCGCGTTCGGCAACGGCGAGCCGCCGGCAGAAAATTGTCCGGGTCCAATCGACGGTTGTTGGGGATATCGGGCAGTCCGGAAAACTGAAAAGCATGTTGGTTTGCCCGATACGTGATTCGCGCCCGTGCGAATTGCAGTCTGGCCAATCCACTTGATCCGATTTTTCTCGGCTCAGGCTCGGAGGAGCTGCGGAAAGTCGCTTTTCGCAAGGCAAAAAATGGCCCAATTCCATGCGTCTTGTGGGGATATGAACGGATCGGCCGCATGCATTGAAAGTTGACGTTGATGGCCTGCATCGTGCAGGGTCACGTGCATGAGGCCGCAACGTACTCACCATTGCATTTTGCTCGTCGAAGACGATGAGCCGCTCGGATTCGTGACGAGCGAGGTGCTAAAACAACTGGGCCATGACGTGGACTGGCGAGTCTCCGCCAACGAGGCGTTTGATTCGCTCAGTCGCGAAAATCATTTTGATGCGGTACTTCTGGATCTGGGCCTTGGAACCGATGACGGCGTGTCGCTCATTGATGCCTTGCGCAGACGCGGAGTGGCACTGCCACCATTGCTGATTTTTTCTGCGCAACCGGTGGATGCCTTGCGATTCGCCGCGCGCGCAACCGGGGCCGCGGCGATATTGCAAAAGCCGTGTACGGCCGTGCAAATGGATGCTGCCATTGATCTCGCGGTGGCAAGCAAAAATCCGAATCTGTAAAAGTCAGGCGCTCCGCGCGGACCTTATATTTTCGGCTCGCCATTGCCAATCGTCAGGTTGGGTCCTTGGGTGTAGGGGCGGCAGTGTCGTCATTGCCGGTGTTTGCGTTGCCGTGATGGCGCAGGCGCCAATAGCGTGCGCCGAGTGCGACTCCGATCCACAAAGCCACGGCACCCAATGGCCACGCAACGATTTTCGGGAAGAATGCCGCGATCAACGCTACTGCCACCAGGCCAATTGCAAACCAGGGCAATATTGACGTTTCGCTTCGTGCCAGCACGCGGCGATTTCCAAGTGCAGCGCCGACCGAGTGTGCCAAACGCAGCGCGCTGGCAGCAGCCCGTCCGGAACTCCCACCCGAGTGGGCGCCGGTCGGATGCGGAGCGCTTGCCTTCACTCGGCGTTTCGATGCGAGAATGATCTCAGTGGAGTTGCTCAGGTCGCGCAAATACTGCGTCTCCATGCACGCGGCAAACGCCGAATTTTCCACGGCTACGTCGAGCTCGCAATTCTCCATCCAACTGGATATGTTCAGATTGCTCGAACCGACACGTGCCCAACGACCGTCGGCGACGGCAGTCTTGGCGTGCATCATTGCGCCGTTCCATTCGAATACGCGCACTCCGGCTTCGAGCAATGCGCGGTAACCGGAGCGTGACATTGCCGCGACCACGGGCAAATCGCTTGCGCCTGGTACCAGCAAACGCACATCAACGCCATCACGTGCGGCTGCGGACAGTGCCTGCACGTAAGGCGACAATCCGACAAAATATGCATCGGTGAGCCAAAGTGAGCGTTGCGCCATTGCGGCAATCATTTGATCGAGGCGAAACATGCCGGCAGTTTCTGGCTGCGTGGCTATCACGCGTACATCCATGTCGCCGGCGTTGTCGGGATCCGGTATCGGTTCATCCGTGAGTCGCGTTCCCAACTGCTTCCAGATTTCCGCGAACGCATCTTCCACGTCGACCAGCGCCGGGCCGCGAATCGCGATGGCCGTGTCGCGCCACGGGGCAAGGCCCTTGTCCGGATTTCCCAGCCATTTTGCGCTGATGCACAGTCCGCCAATAAATGCGACGCTGCGGTCAACCATCAACAACTTGCGATGGTCTCGACTAATCCAGCCAAATGGACTGCTGAACATGAAAGGGTTGTAGATGCGAACTTCGCCTCCGGCATCGATCAGTGATTTCCAGAAAGCAGTACTGGATTGTCCCAGAGAGCCCAACCAATCGTAGATGACGTGAACCCTGATTCCGGCGTGGGCACGTTCGATCATGGCGTCGCGGAATTCAATCCCCACGGCGTCATCGCGAAAGATGTAGTTCTCGATCAGTATGCGGTGCCGGGCGGTTCGCATCGCATCCAGCCATGCGGCGTAATTGTCGGGAGCGTCGATCAACAGATCAACGCGATTTCCTCCGATCAGCGGCGCTCCTGCCGCCCGGCTGAGTGCTTGCCCAGCCAGGCGACGCGCGGAACTGCCGCTGGAGTTCGTTGAGGGCAGTTTGCTGGCGGCGACCTCAACTACCATGCGGTCACTCAATCGCCGCTGCGATCACGTTGACGCATGCCACTATCGAAGGGAGTCGAATCTTCAGTTCGGCCAGTCGTTCCGGCTGTTGCTGCGGTGGGTGTCGGATGGTCGTGATGCGCGATGGCTTGCCAAGCCGGTGGCTGCGCGTTGCGACGCTTTTTCTCTTCCAGTGCGGCCCAAAGGTGCTCGGCAGCAAGTGATTTGCGTTTTTCCGCCGAGCGTTTTTGCTGTCGTCGTGATCCGGCAGTGGATTTTGTCGGCGGTCGATTCTTCGCAGCAGGTTTGGCCGCTTGGCTCTTCGATGGCTTTGCTTGCGTAACGCGCGACGACTTTTTCTTCGTCACGGGCACGGCGGCGCGCTGCCGAGCGAGCACGGCGTTGTCGCCGGATTTTGCCGTTGCGGCCGTTCGTTTGCTCCCGGCAGTCTTGCCTGATTTATTGCTGGAATTGGCCGAAGCCTTGCTCACCGCGTTTTTGCGTCCAGCCGATTTGCGCACTGATGCCTTCTTTGGCGTCACCGTCTTCGCGCTTGCACCGCTGCGCGCGGGCTTCTTCTTCGCAGCGGAGAGAGTTTGCCGGGATTTGCCGGCAGTCACTGTTTTCGACGCTTTCTTCGCAACCTTTTTCTTGCCTTTATTGATCGACTTTGCGGCGGCTTTGCGCGCCGGCGCCATTTTCCCCGTACGTTTTTTTGTCGTCGCCATGAACGTGTCCTTTTGAATTTGTTGGAACAGGATACGACTGCCGGTTGATGGTACCTGATGGCACGCGCAAATTCGATTCACGCAAAGGCCCTCGAATAATTTGATTGCCTTCTGAAAAATTTGCGCATGGCATCAATACCGAGGTCAGTCGGTGCAATGTCGTCAAACAGCCACGTTGAACAAGCATGTGATGTGCCAGGCGTCAGTTTGGCGAAGCTGCCGTGACAAATCGACAGGGCGCGCCTGCAGCAGATTCACGCATTGCTTCAATCATGCAGTTTTGCATCGTCGTCGATGCGTCGAATCGCAAATTGCAAGGATCAATGCGCCGCGAGCGGCGGATTTCGTTGGGAATTCATTCCAACGATGATGGCACGCTCATTGCGATCTGTTTCTTGGCGAACCAATCGTCGCAAGCGCAAAAGAGGTAAACATGTGTACGCTCTGGGAAATGGCACAAACGATTCGCGAAGAAGAGGCGAGCGGGAATTCGCAGATTTTGGATACTCCCTTGTCAAGTGAGGAATGCAGGGTTGTGGCTGCGGACCACGCAGATCGATGCCGTGATAGGTCACGATCTTGCAGCTTCAACGATGACATGACTAACCAACCAGCGCACGCACCCAACGTGAATGGGGAAATCGATTTGATAAAACCAGCGAGCTTGCCATGAGGCGCCATTGCCCGATCATTTTCGCCACGGCTTTTGCCGTTGCCGTGAGCTTGCAAGGCTGCAAACAGAGGCCCGATCCTGCCAAGGTCCAGGCCGATATCATCAAAGCGCAGGCAAATGGACAAAAGGCGATTGCCGATGCTCGAGCCAACATGGATAAAGTGATCGCGCAAAATCGCAAGGATTTGGTGGATGCCCGAGTTGATGCCCAAATGGATCACGCAAGCGGCGATGAAACCGCACGAAATCGGCAAAGCCCCGCCGCCAACCTCGAAAATCCGTCTGCTGTGGCGTCGCCGGTCAGTGCGGCGGTTGCGCGTGCTCGAAAAGGCGCGACTGACAGCACCGCGGACGCGCAATACGAACTGGACAAGGCAAAAGCGGAAGCGGACTACAACGTTGCATTGGCAAGGTGCGAATCACGAGTCGGAACAGCGTTGGACGCCTGCAAGGAAACTGCCAAATCCAGATACGACTCGGATATCACGGCTGCCAGGCATCGCAACGATTCGGCCCATCAGCCCAATTCTGCGCTGTAAAACGGGTAGGGTATCTGCGTGCCTTGGCGCGGCAAGCGCTCGCTGTCGTCAGGCGGTTGCGGGTTGTTCGAGGCCATTGGATTGCGTGAATTACCAATGCGAATGCCTCGATCTTTTTGCGAAATTTCCACGGACCCACGTGGCCATCGTGCAAGCGAGGAATCGGGACTGGAATGGTCGTGCAAATAGCCCTGTCCCGGTTTCGTGCCGCAAGAATAATGCTTGTTAAAACAATTACATAAAGCATCATCCACGCTGGCACGTGTCTTGAAATACCCGAATGACGGCGTGCCAACATGGATCTTTCGGTACGCCGTAAAACCAAATATCAGGAGATATTTTATGTTGCATTACGCGCTGGTTTTTCTGGTTATTGCGATTATTGCCGCGGTGTTGGGTTTCGGTGGAATTGCCGGTGCCTCGGCGGGCATCGCGAAAATTTTGTTCATTGTTTTCATTATTCTGTTCCTCGCTTCGTTGGTGTTTGGCGGGCTGCGCGGGAGACGCTGATTACTCGATATTTGGCCGGCCGATGAGGTTGGCCGCAAGTATTGGTGCTCTCGGGATTAGCTAGTGGAACGAGTCGGGTCGAATGGATTTCGGCCCGGCTCGTTCCACGATTGATGTTGACGAAATGCCTTGAAGTTCAAGTGGCTACACGAACGTTCGCGAAAACATTTCGGGTCAAGACGTGTTTCCGCTGGTTTCTTCCTGCTACGCTGATGACAGACGCGCGACGACACCTGTTTTGTGTGCAGG
>DASSXQ010000139.1:0-4652 GCA_035703725.1 Rudaea sp. | reverse complement strand
AGCAGGAACCACCCAGGTGCCTTCCCTTCCCGGCAACAACAGGCTGGATTCGAGAATCTGGTGGGTGACGCCAGGCAGCATTTCATCGTGGATTTCCGCGCCGGCCATGCGCCGACCAGAATCGCCACTGCCGACAAACGGGCCAACGTCGGTTTGTTCCATTTGTTTGCCGTTGATGTACAGCGTCTTGTTGCGATAGGTGATCTCATCACCTGGCAGACCAATGACACGCTTGATGTAGTCGAGCCCTTTCTTGTTTGGATCATGATCGGGATTCGGATAGCGGAATACGAAAACGTCACCGCGTTGCGGCTCGCCGATGGATACTAACTTTGTCCCGAGAACCGGCAGGCGCAGGCCGTAACTGAATTTGTTGACGAGGATGAAGTCGCCAACCAGCAGAGTGGGCATCATCGATCCGGATGGAATCTTGAAAGGCTCTGCGATGAAAGAGCGAAACAGCAGCACGATCAAGATGACCGGAAAAAACGATCGCGCATACTCGACCAAAATGGGTTCGCGCAAAGCTTCCTGCACGCGTTGCTGACGCTCGGCATCCGTACCCTCCGAGCGTTCCAGCGCTTGTGCACGTGCGTGCCGCCGGTTGCGAAAGAACAGGCGGTCAATCAGCCAGATCACACCAGTCAGCGCCGTGAGCGCAACCAACAACAATGCAAAATCAAAATCCATGGACAACTCCGTTGGTGCCAGAAATTGAATCCCGAGTCAGCGGACGTACTGCGCCAAGGCGCACTTCCGATTCCCGATTTTTCCTCCCCGGCTATTTATCCACCTGCAAGACTGCAAGGAAGGCTTCCTGCGGAATCTCCACTCGGCCCACCTGCTTCATGCGTTTTTTACCTTCTTTCTGCTTTTCCAGCAATTTTCGTTTGCGCGAGACGTCGCCGCCGTAGCATTTGGCCAGCACATTCTTGCGCAGCGCCTTGACCGTTGCGCGCGACAGAATCTGCGAGCCAACCGCAGCCTGAATCGCAACATCAAACATCTGGCGCGGAATAAGTCCCTTCATGCGGTCGATCAAATCGCGACCGCGTCGATCAGCGTGGCTGCGATGCACAATCGTGCTCAGCGCATCAACGCGATCGCCATTGATCAGCACGTCCAGGCGCACGAACGGTCCAGCCTGGAAACGCTCGAAATGATAGTCCATCGAGGCATAACCACGCGAAACGGATTTGAGCCGGTCGAAGAAATCCAGCACCACTTCGGCCAACGGCAGTTCGTAGCTGATCTGCACTTGCGTCGCCAGGTAGTGAATCGACCGCTGCGAACCGCGCTTTTCTTCGCACAACGTAATGACGTTTCCGACGTAGTCCGGCGGAGTCAGGATATTGGCGACAATAATCGGTTCGCGGACTTCTTCGATATTCTGCGACGGCGGCAGCTTGGCAGGATTGTCCAACTGGACTGCGACACCATTGGTTTGCAGCACTTCATAGACTACGGTTGGCGCGGTGGTGATCAGATTCAGATCGTATTCGCGTTCCAGCCGCTCCTGCACGATTTCCATGTGCAGCATGCCGAGGAAACCGCAGCGGAAACCGAAGCCCATGGCCTCGGAGCTTTCCGGCTCGAAATGCATGGCGGCATCGTTGAGTTTGAGTTTTTCCAGTGCCTCGCGCAGCGAAGGATAATCATCGGCGTCGACCGGAAACAATCCGGAAAACACGCGCGGCTGCATTTTCTGGAATCCCGGCAGCGGAGATGCGGCCGGCTTTCCGGCATGGGTGAGGGTATCGCCTACCGGCGCACCGTGCACGTCCTTGATGGAAGCGGTAACCCAGCCCACTTCGCCGGAACCCAGCTTGCCGCGCACCGCTCGCTTGGGCGTGAAAACCCCAACATTGTCGACTTCATGCGTGCGCCCGGTAGACATCACCAGCAATTTGTCGCCGGGTTTGATTTCGCCCTGCATCACGCGCACCAGTGAAACCACGCCAAGATAGTTGTCAAACCAGGAGTCGATGATCAGCGCTTGCAGGTGATCGCTGTCGCGCGGCTTGGGCGGCGGTATGCGCGCGACAATCGCTTCGAGCACATCCGGAACGTTGGCACCCGTCTTGGCGCTGATCGCAATGGCATCGTCGGCATGAATGCCGATCACCGCCTCGATTTCGGCTTTGACCTTGTCGATATCCGCCGTCGGCAGGTCGATCTTGTTCAAAACCGGCACGACCTCCAGACCCATTTCCACGGCCGTATAGCAATTGGCCACGGATTGCGCTTCCACACCTTGTGCCGCATCCACGACCAACAAGGCCCCTTCGCAAGCAGCGAGTGAACGACTGACTTCGTAGCTGAAATCCACGTGTCCCGGCGTATCGATGAAATTGAGCTGATACGTTTTGCCGTCGCGCGCGGTGTACGGAAGCGAAACGCTTTGCGCCTTGATGGTAATGCCACGCTCGCGTTCGATCGGATTGGTATCGAGCACTTGCGCCGCCATCTCGCGCGCCTGCAAGCCACCACACAACTGAATGATGCGATCAGCCAGCGTGGATTTGCCATGATCGACATGCGCGATGATGGAGAAATTGCGAATCAGGTTCATGGGTTACAGCGGATTGGGTGGACTGCTTCGCGAAGCGCGCGGCAAAGCGCTCATTATCGCAGAAAGCGCTGTCTCACGCCGCCATTACCTGATGGATTCCACCGGATCGACACAAAAACGACAATGGGGCTCGAAAGAGCCCCATTGTTGGCCGGACCCGACGACCTGCGCGATCAGCCTTTGTCCTTGGGCACGGTCACTGCAACAAACTGCGTGGTTTCCCCGCGGCGTACCAGCAGCATGACCGAATCACCGGTTTTGACATGCTTGACGGCCGCATTGAACTCACTGGCCGAGTTCACGGACTTGCGCCCAACCATCAACACGACGTCGCCCGCCTGCAGTTGGCTGCGGCGCGCAGCCACACCGCGCACATCGGTAATGACCACGCCCTGATCCTTGAGTCCAAGCTGCTTGCGCTGCGCACTGGTCAAATCTTCAACCACGATGCCCAACGGATTGCCCGCACTGCCACTGCCACCCTCGGCGCTGGCGAGTTGGTTGCCATCGCGTGGCAACTCACCGACCTTGACCGACAGGTCGAGCGTCTTGCCGTCACGGAAGATCTTCAACTGCGCGGTGGAACCGGGCTTGGTATTTCCCACCAGCGGCGGCAAATCCGAGGATTGCTCGACCGGATGACCATTGTAGGCAAGGATCACGTCGCGCACTTGCACGCCTGCCTTGTCGGCACCGCCACCGGGTGTCACCTCGGCAACCAGAGCCCCACTCGGCGTGGACAATCCCAGGCTTTGCGCCAGCGCGCGATCCATGTTCTGGATGTGCACGCCAATCATGCCGCGCGACACATGCCCGGACGACTTGAGCTGTTCCACGGTGTTCATCGCAATATTGATCGGAATCGCAAACGAAATTCCAACCGAACTGCCCGTGTTGCTGTAAATCTGCGAATTGATGCCGACAACCTGACCGGCCAGATTGAATAGCGGGCCGCCGGAGTTGCCCCGATTGATCGGCACGTCGGTCTGGATGAACGGCACGTATTGTTCGCTGCCATCGCGCGAACTGCGACCGACGTAGCTGATGATGCCGTGAGTCACGGAATGATCGAAATCAAATGGCGATCCGATCGCGACAACCCATTGGCCCGGTTTGAGCTTGCTCGAATCGCCAATCGTCACGGTCGGCAAGTTCGTTGCATCCACCTTCAGCAATGCAATATCCGAAGGCTTGTCGGCGCCAACAACTTTGGCATCCAGCTCGCGCCGATCAGACAGGCGCACCACAACCTTGTCGGCACCTTCGATCACGTGGTTGTTGGTCAGAATGTAACCGTCGGTGGAAATGATGAACCCGGAACCCATCGAAATGCGCATGCCATCAAAACGCGGATGCCCGCCCGGACCACCCGGACCGAAGAAGCGACGGAAGATTTCCGGCACGTCCTGCGGGTCGATGGCATTGCCTTGTTGCATGTCGGTGCTGCCTTCGTGCGTGGCGCGGACGTTGACCACGGCTGGCCCGTTCTTCTCGACCAGTTGGGTGAAGTCCGGCAAGTCGGCCCAGACACTGACCGAAACAAAGGCCAGCGCAACGAAAACCAGCATTCTTTGCAAAGTACGTTTGTACATAACATCGTCCTCAGATGATTATCCAAAGGGAAACTTGTCGGTCTTGTTGATTGCAACACCATGCGCGTTTCGCGCAATGGCGCAACGCACATCAATCTGCGGCAACCCGGTTACCGCGATGCAGGCAGCAACTACTGATGCTGTACCGGATGCGGCTGCGCGGCAGCGGCATTCGTCAGCACCTGCGCAGGTGGCGATACGGATTGCTGCAGCAAATACGGAGAATACCGATTCAATATTTCAGGGTCGTAGCTGCTGTAGCGAGGCAGCGGGACCAACGGCGTATCGTAGCTGGCAGGTTGGGCAAAATCGGAATTCATCAACACGGGCGACGGTCGGATCGGTGCGCGCAGATCGATCGGCGCCGTAATCGTCGTGGCAGCCGGAGCCTTGGCCAGCGTTTCCATCGGATTGGTCGAGCCCAATTGGCCCGGTCGCGTTGCCACGAGCGCCACCACCGCAACGGCAGCGGCGAGTGCGCCGCCGCC
>DASSXQ010000259.1:0-15445 GCA_035703725.1 Rudaea sp. | reverse complement strand
AGCAACACCAACCCACCGGCTCACAAAAAATCATCGTGAAATTGCGGGGATGCAGGCAACATCGACTCGGCTCCTGCCTCGTCGTGTTGCTCCGGCCCTGCGCATTCCATGCTCCGGGCGCTCAACGTCGCGCACGCGCCTGTTGGCGCGCGCAAGCGCTCCGTCTCGCCCCTGGCCAGACGACCCTTGGACAGCAACACCTACCCACCGGCTCGCAAAAAAATCATCGTGAAATTGCGGGGATGCAGGCAACATCGACTCGGCTCCTGCCTCGTCGTGTTGCTCCGGCCCTGCGCATTCCATGCTCCGGTCCTTTGACACATTTTTGCCACATTCATGTGGAACCATCAAAATTGTAACCAGTCCAAATCCGAACGCATCCAAACTATCGTTGAACTATCCATGGGAGTCACGATGACAAAGCCTTCACAAGTACTGATCTGGATGGGCGGTTTCCTGATTGCCGTTGGCTTGCTGGCGGTCCTGCTGGCGCGGCAGTTGATGCACAACTTCCAGGCCAATCCATTTTTCAACGGTGTGATTCTGCTTGTGCTGGTGTTCGGCGTATTTGTCAATCTGCGCCAGGTGTTGTTGCTGTCGCGCGAAGTGCAATGGGTCGAGACCTTCAAGCGCTCGGATCCCTCGCGACCGCTGCCAAAGCCGAAGTTGCTGGCGTCAGTGGCGCGCATGTTCGGCAGTCGCGACCGCACAAAATTTTCGTTGTCGACGCCATCGTTGCGCTCGATCCTGGACAGCGTGTATTTGCGCCTGGAGGAATCGCGCGATTTGTCGCGCTATCTGATCGGGCTGGCGATCTTTCTCGGATTGCTGGGTACCTTCTGGGGTTTGCTGGTCACGATCCGATCGGTCGCCGACATCATCGGCTCGCTCGGCGTTGGTGCCGATCCCACGCAGATGTTCAACAGCCTGAAGGAGAATTTGCGGCAACCGCTGTCGGGCATGTCGACAAGCTTTTCCACGTCGTTGTTCGGACTGGCCAGTTCGCTGGTGCTGGGGTTTCTCGATTTGCAATCCGGACATGCGCAAAACCGCTTCTACAATGAACTCGAAGATTGGTTGTCCGGCATGACGCGACTTTCTTCCGGCGCATTGCACGGCGAAGGCGAGGCCAACGTGCCGGCATACGTGCAAGCACTGCTGGAGCAGACTGCCGATGGTCTGGAGCGCATGCAGCGCGCGCTGATTGATTCCGAACGCGAGCGGCGCAATTCCGGTGAACAACTTGGCGAGCTGAACGCGCAATTGGCGCGGTTGACGGATCTGCTCGGGCGCGAGTCGCGCGAGATGCGCGGCATGGCCGAAACGCAGGAAGAGCTCAAGAATGCGCTCAAGTCGCTCGCGGCCGCACCCAATGCAAACGCGCAATTCTCCGATGAATTGCGCGGCGAATTTCGCCTGCTGTCGCGCACGATTGCCGCCGCGGTTGACGGCAAACGCAGCGGGAACCTGCAATGAATTCAATTGCCCGTCGGCGGCGGTCGCTGGATATCTGGCCGGGATTTGTCGACGCCTTGTCGTCGCTGATTCTGGTAATGATCTTTGTGCTGTTGATCTTTGCGATCGGTCAGTTCGTGTTATCGCAGACGATTGCCGGGAAAAATCAGGCGTTGGCTCAGCTCAATACACAGATCGCGCAATTGGCGAAAACGCTATCGCTGGCGCAGGGCGCGAATCGCCAACTGGAAGCCAAAACGAAGGAACTGTCCGTCTCACTCGGCACAACCACCAGCGAGCGCGATGCGATCAAAAGCCAACTCGATGCCGCGACAACGCAAGCGGCCAAACTCAACGCCGACATCGCTGCGTTGAGCGGGCTCAAGCTGCAGCTTGAGCAACAGGTGGCGAGCTTGTCCGCGCAACTGGATACGTCGAAGAAAGATCTGGTGGCCGCAACCGATCTGAATGCGAAATCGGCCGCTCAGGTCGAACTGCTCAATCGGCAATTGGCAGCGGTGCACGATCAGTTGAACAAACTCTCGGCCGCGCTGGATCTGGCCAACTCCAGCATCAAGAGCAAGGACATCAAACTTGCCGACCTGGGCAAACAGCTTAATCTGGCCCTGGCCAACAAGGTCAACCAACTGGAAAAATACCGCTCGGAATTCTTTGGCAAATTGCGCGCCGTGCTTGGCAATCGCGCCGATATCCACATCGTCGGCGATCGATTTGTCGTGCCGACCGACATCCTGTTTGATTCAGGCTCGGCCGATCTCACGCCGGCCGCGCAGGACAGCCTGCACAAACTTGCACAGACCCTCAACGAAGTGACCGCGGAAATTCCGTCAAGCATCGACTGGATTCTGCGCATCGACGGCCACACCGACAAGCGTCCGATCCATACCGCGCAGTTTCCGTCGAATTGGGAACTGTCCACCGCGCGCGCCGTGGCCATCGTCAAATACCTCGTGGTCCAAGGCATTCCCGCCAACCGAATGTCAGCCAACGGTTTCGGCCAGTTTCAACCAATCGATCCAGCCGACACGCCTGCGGCCTATGCGAAAAATCGGCGCATCGAGATCAAGTTGACCAATCGTTGAAAACGCGTGTCGGTTGGTCAAACCCGACCGGCACGCAGATGAAATTGCCAGTGCACGTCGCGTGCGCTGGCCGGATCGCCCCAGACCACACGCAAGTCGGGTTCGATCAGCGCAACCGGATCTTCGCCATTGGCTTTGATATAGCGCTGCGTCGCCGACCAGGAACGCAAGTAGGCGAGCAACTGATCTACGTTCCACTGCGCGGCCATCACGAAAGGCGGCGTGGTAATTTCCGCATAGGGAAATGCCAGGGTTCGATAGCCGGCGTCGACATGGGCCCGTTCAGGCGGCCAGTACGGACCCGTCAAATCGATGTATAGCCGATCCTTGATGCGATCGATGGTGGTATCGCCCGTGGCGCAGTCCGAATAGGACCACGCCGCGAACACGCCGTGGGGTTTGAGCACGCGCCTGGCTTCGGCATGGAAGCGGTCGTGGTCGAACCAATGCAGGGCCTGCGCGACACAGATCAGACTGACGCTGGCTGCGCCAAATGACGATTGCTCGGCCGGTTCCACTCGATAGTCAACGTTGTTGCGCGGTTGCGCACGCGCAATTTGTTGTGCGCTGGGATCGGTGCCCGTGACGTGATCGAAGTGCTCGGCCAAGGCCAGCGTGGCCTGACCGTTGCCGCATCCGCAGTCCCAAGCCAGCGTGGCATCCGGTGATTGCTGCGCGAGCCAACGAAAAAGTTCGGGTGGGTAGGTCGGGCGTGCCTGACGATAGACGTCGGCGTGTCCGGAAAAGTGATCCTTGAAATCCGTCATGGGATTTGTGTGCGAACTTGTCCCGGCGCCAAGCTGCCCAATTCGACATCGGCGATACGCGTGCGAATCAAGCGCAGCGTCGGCAGTCCTGCCGCCGCCGTCATGCGCCGCACCTGGCGATTGCGACCTTCGTGAATGGTCAGCTCGATCCAGGAATCCGCTACGGTTTTGCGCAAGCGTATCGGCGGATCGCGCGGCCACAACCATTCCGGTGCGCGCTCGATGCGACGAGTCTGCGCAGGCAAAGTCTTACCGTCCTTCAACACGACACCTTTGCTCAATTGCGCCAATTGTTCCGGCGTCGGATCGCCTTCGACTTGCACCAGGTAGGTTTTCGCGGTTTTTCGCTTCGGGTCGGTGAGCCGGTGCGCGAGGACACCATCGTCGGTCAACAGCAGCAGCCCTTCGGAATCGTAGTCCAGCCGGCCAGCCGCATAGACGCCTGGAACCGTCACGAACTCGGCCAGGGTTCGTCGCGCCGGAATGCTGCGATCGGTGAACTGGCTCAGCACGCCGTAGGGTTTGTTGAGTGCGATCAGCATGCTCCCCCGCCAAACATGCGAACGGCCGCACCAGGCAGCCGTTCGGTACAAACCATCGTCAGCGTCGCCTCAATGTGTCGCTGGCTTGCCTTCATCGGTGGGCGCAGTGAAGATTTTGTCGGCCTCGGGTTTGACGAAACGCAGCGTCATCCGATCGGATTCACCAATGGCAAGATATTTGTCCTTGTCCGTGTCGCCCAGACGCAAACTCGGTGGCAGCGTCCACACGCCTTTGGGATGGTTGTGATCGTCCTTTGGATTGGCGTTGATATCGCTTTTCGCGGCAAGCTTGAAACCGGCATCCGTCGCCAATTTGATGACGAAATCCTCGGGCAGATAACCCGTGTTCTTGATCTTGTCGAGATCCGTACCGGGCGTGGCGCGGTGATCGACGACGCCGAGCACGCCACCGGGCTTGAGCACGTCGAAAAACGCCTTGAACATGGCAGGCGCGTAGTCGCCCATCACCCAGTTGTGGACATTGCGGAAGGTGAGCACCATGTCGGCCGAATCCGGCGCGCCGAATGCTGGATTATCCGGACTGAATTGCTCGACTTTCGCAGCAGCGAATTGCAGCGGGTGCGCTGCCATCGTCTTTTTCAGCGCCGCCTCCTGACGCGCCGGATAATCGTCGGGCTTGGAGCTTTTGTAAATCGCCGCGGTGTAGCTGCCGTCGTCTTTCATCAACGGTGCGAGAATCTCCGCGTACCAGCCGGCCGCGGGCGTGATTTCAATCACGTGCATGCCGGGTTTGAGAGCAAAGAATTCCAGCGTTTGTTTTGGATGTCGGTATTGGTCGCGCGCCGTATTCGCCGCTTCACGCCAACTGCCAGCCAATACCTGGTCGAGTTTGGTTGCAAACAATTGATCCGCACTTTGTGGCGGTGGCGGATTGTCCGGCTGGTCGGCCACGGCCGGCGGCGGCGGCACGGCCGCCGGTGCGGTCGGCGCCGGTTGCTGGCTGCACGCGCTTAACGCCAGAAACATGCAAAGTGGAAGGGTATACATTTTCATATGCGCCTCCTTGTGAGGGTGCGCCGCGCAGCGGCGGCGCACGAAGCCCGACACTCGGTGCCAGGTCAAAGCCCCTTGATCAACTCGTCGCCGAATTGCGAGCATTTGATCTGCGTCGCACCATCCATCAAGCGCGCGAAATCGTAGGTCACGTGCTTGCTGGCGATGGCTTTGTCCATCGCATGGATGATGGCGTCGGCCGCTTCGGTCCAGCCCATGTAACGCAGCATCATTTCGCCCGACAACACCAACGAGCCGGGATTGACCTTGTCTTGGTTCGCGTATTTCGGCGCGGTGCCGTGGGTGGCTTCGAATACCGCATGACCGGTCAGGTAGTTGATGTTTCCACCCGGCGCGATTCCGATGCCACCGACTTGCGCGGCCAATGCATCTGACAGGTAATCGCCGTTGAGGTTCAAAGTTGCGATGACCGCGAACTCGGATGGACGCGTCAATACCTGCTGCAAGGTAATGTCGGCGATCGAATCCTTGATCAATATCTTGCCTTTGGCCAACTCGGCTTTTTGTTCGGCGTTCGCTTCAGCCTCGCCTTTGGCGGCCTTGGTCTTTTCCCACTGTTCCCAGGTGTAGACCTTGCCGGGGAAAAATTTCTCGGCAACTTCATAGCCCCAGTTGCGGAACGCGCCTTCGGTGAACTTCATGATGTTGCCCTTGTGCACAAGGGTCACCGACTCGCGTTTGTTCTCGATGGCATAGGAGATTGCGCTGTGCACCAGTCGCTCGGTGCCGAGCTGGCTGACCGGTTTGATGCCGATGCCCACCTGCACGTCAACCTCGCGTGCCGGCATGCCGATTGCTTCGAGCTGCTTTTGCCATTCCCGGGTTTTGGCCAATGTGCCAAAGCGGATCTTGTCGAACGCCTTGGGATCGTTCGCAGCCAGATAGTCCAGCAGCTTTTGCGCGGCTGCGCTGCCAGCGGCGTATTCGATGCCGGCATATATGTCTTCGGTATTCTCGCGGAAGATCACCATGTCGACTTCTTCCGGATGGCGCACCGGCGAAGGCACGCCCTTGAACCAGCGCACCGGACGCAGACACACATACAAATCGAGCATCTGACGCAGCGCCACGTTCAGCGAACGAATGCCGCCGCCAATCGGCGTGGTCAACGGGCCCTTGATCGACACCAGATAATCGCGGCAGGCCTGCACGGTGGCATCCGGCAGCCAGCTTCCGAACTTGTTGTTCGCCTTCTCGCCGGCGAACACTTCCATCCAGTGGATCTTGCGTTTGCCGCCATATGCCTTCTCCACCGCCGCATCAAACACGCGTACCGCAGCGCGCCAGATATCCGGGCCTGTGCCGTCGCCTTCGATGTACGGCACGATCGGATTGTCCGGCACATGCAGTTTGCCGTTGCTGATTGTGATGCGAGCGCCGGCTGGCGGCGGCGTGAAGGTCGGTTCGGTCATGGATGCTCCCTGAAGTGTCCCGGTGCCGGCATGGGTGCCGGCACGCCGTGTTAGGTCGGCTATTGTAATGCCTGCACGTTATCCATGCTGATGCGCATCGGCGGTCGCGTCGAGGGTTTCCTGTTCGGATTCCATCTTGTCGCCCAGCAGGCGTCGGATGATGACGTAGAAAACCGGAATGAACAGCACACCGATGAACGCGGCGAAGATCATCCCGCCAATGACGCCGGTACCGATGGCGTGCCGCGCGTTGGCACCCGCACCGCTGGAAATTGCCAATGGCAATACACCGAAAATGAAGCTGAACGAAGTCATCAGGATTGGACGCAGGCGCAGCCGTGCTGCATCCACCACGGCCGTGCCCAGCGGGCGACCAGCACGCTGCTCCTGTACGGCAAATTCGACAATCAGGATTGCGTTCTTTGCCGCCAGCCCAATGATCGTGATCATGCCGATCTTGAAATAGATATCGTTGGCCATGGCCGGATCGATGAAATGCCGCAATAGCGTAGCCGCGAGCGCACCCGTGATGCCGATCGGTACCACCAGCAACACGGCCAAAGGAATCGACCAGCTTTCGTACAGCGCTGCAAGACAAAGAAAGACAACCAGAATCGACAAGGCGAACAATTTCGGCGCCTGATTGCCGGTAATGATTTCCTGCAATGATTGGCCTGCCCATTCATAGCTGAAGCCTTTGGGCAAATCCTTGGCAATAATGTCCTGCATTGCCTTCATGGCCTCGCCGGAGCTGCGACCCGGAGCTGGCGCACCATTGATTTCAATGGCCGAATAGCCGTTGTAGCGCACCAGGCTTGGCGAACCCACCTCCCACTTGGTATGCACGACATTGCTCAGCGGAATCATCGCACCGCCAGCACCGGTCTTGCCCGCCGACAGCGTACTCGGCAGATAGTAATGACTCAGTGCATCAGGACTCATGCGAAATGGCGCGGCCGCCTGCATTACCACACGCAATACCCGGCCCTGAAAAAAGAAATCGTCCACGTAGACTGGCGCAAGCATCAATTGTATGGCCGTATAGACATCTGCAAGCGATACGCCCATGGACTGCGCCTGCACGCGGTCAACCTGCATTTCCAACTGTGGCGCGTCTTCAAGACCGTTTGGACGCACGCCCGCCAGTATGTTCGACTCTTGTGCGGCTTTCGCCAGCAGTTGGTTTTGCGCGGCAACCAGCGCAGCGTGGCCAGCGCCGCCGCGATCCTGCAAGAACAGATCAAAACCGCTGAACCGGCTCAGGCCGGGAATGGTTGGCAGGTTGAGCACGAAAACCGTGCCGTTCTTGATCTGCGTGAAATTCGCGCCGTTCAATTGCTGTGCAATTTCGCTCGCATTGGACTTGCGCTCATCCCACGGTTTGAGCTTGTAGAAGGCCATGCCGACATTTTCGCCCTGACCGACGAAACTGAATCCGGTCACCGTGACCACGCCCTCGACTTGCGGGTTCTTCTTGGCGATACCGCTAACCTGGGCCATGACTGCGTTGGTGCGATCCATGGTTGCGCCCGGTGGCAACTGCACCAACGCAAACAGATAGCCCTGATCTTCTTCCGGCACGAAGCTGCCGGGCAGGCGCGTGAACATGAATCCGCAAACAATGCAGATGGCGATGAACACCACCATCCAGCGTGGTGCATGTCGGATGGCCCCGCGGATGTGGCCGGTATACGTATTTTGCGCCCAGTTGAACCCGCGATTGAATGAACGAAACACTACATTCTTTTTGGTTTCGTGTGCCGGCTTGAGCAGGCTGGCACACAAGGCCGGAGTGAATGTGAGTGCGAGAATTGCCGATACGCCGGTTGAGGTGGCGATGGTCAAGGCGAATTGCCGATAGATTTCCCCGGCACTGCCTGATTGCAACGCACTGGGAATGAATACGGCAAGCAGCACCACGGCAATGGCGACTACCGCGCCGGTTATCTGCTTCATTGCCTTGCGTGTTGCTTCCTTGGGCGACAGGCCCTCTTCGCTCATGATGCGTTCGACGTTTTCAATCACCACAATGGCATCGTCGACCACGATGCCGATGGCCAATGCCATGCCGAACAGGCTCAATTGATTGATCGAGAATCCCAGCGCCCACATGCCGAGAAACCCGCCCATCAAGGCAACCGGAATCACCAGCGTTGGAATGATCGTGATGCGCAGATTCTGCAGGAAGATCAGCATCACGAAAAACACCAGCACCAGGGCTTCAAACAGCGTCTGCACCACTTCCCTGATCGAAACGTTGATGAAGGTGGATGTGTCGTAGGGAATGAACCACGACACACCGGCCGGAAAACCCGGTTGCAATTCGGCAAGTTTGGCCTTGACCGCGTTGGCGACGGCCAAGGCATTGGCACCGGTCAACAATTGCACGGCAAATCCGGCGACGGGCACGTTGTTGTAGCGCACGTCATGGCCGTAGCTGTACGGTCCGATTTCCACCGTGGCAACATCTTTCAGGCGCACCGTCGTACCGTCGGCATTGGCACGCAGGACGATATTGCGAAACTGCTCGGCCGACGTGAAGCGGCCTTCGGCGCGAACCGTCGCCGTAAAGCCCACGTCGGGCGCAGACGGTGCCGCGCCGATCGCACCCGCGGCAACTTGCACGTTCTGGCCGCGAACCGCATCGAGCGCTTGCGCTGCGGACAAACCATAACCGTGCAACTTGTCCGCATCCAGCCAGATGCGCATCGCGTATTCCGAGCCAAACTGGGTCGCGCTACCCACGCCTGGAATACGCTGGATTTGATCGAGCACCTGCGATGCAACGACGTTGTCCAGCGCATGGCTGTCGAGCCTGCCGTCATTGGAACGCAGCATGCCAACCATCAGGAATCCGGGGTTGACCTTGGAAACGATGATGCCTTGTTGAACGACCTCGCTGGGTAGACGCGGCGTCGCCAATGAAACGCGATTTTGCGTCTGTACCGCGGCGATATCCGGATCGGTGCCGGGTTCGAACGTGAGGGTGATCGACGCGCCACCACTGGAACTCGATGACGAATTGAAATACAGAAGATGATCCACTCCGGTGAGCTGCTGTTCGATGACCTGAGTCACGGCGCGCTCTACCGTGGCCGCATCGGCACCCGGATAACTGGCGTTCACCGCAACTTGCGGCGGAGCAATGGCTGGGTAGGCTTCAACGCCGAGCTGGGTAATGCCGATGGCGCCGCCGAGGGTAATCAGAATGGCGACAACCCACGCGAAGATCGGTCGATCGATGAAAAAATTGGGCATGCTGTTTTCCTTGACGTGGAGTCCTGTCCGCAGAGACAGGAACCTGTCGGTCGCGCGTTATTCGCTCAATGGTCGCCTTCGACGTGTTTGCTCGGGGCCGACGCATCCGGTCCCGGCGCATGCCAAGGCTCACCCTTGGCCGGTGCGCCCACGTGCACGCTTTGCACCCCGGACACGACAATCTGGTCGCCATCGGTCAGCCCTGCGGTGACGATCCAGTCGCCGCCGCGCAAGCTGTCGGCCGTCACGTGCTTTTGCACCACTTTGCCGTCGCCGCCGATGACATAGACATACGGCCCGGTCACATCACGCAACACTGCCGGTTGCGGGACCAGCCATGCATGATTGAGTTGACCCAGCGACAGGCGAACGTTGACATACATGCCCGGCAGCAAGACATGGTCGGGATTGGGAACGCTGCCACGCAACGTCACCGCGCCGGTTGCCGCATCCACGGCTGCGGCTGAAAAATCCAGGGTCCCACTATTTTTGTAGGTGCTGCCATCGGCCAGAATGATGTCGATTTTCGCCTCGCCGGTGCTGTCGAGCTTGACGTGGCCGCTGGCTTGGTCGCGACGCAGTTGCTCCAGTTCGCCGACCGCCTGGCTGAAATTGACGTAAATGGGATCAATCTGTTCAACCGTGGTCAACAACGTTGCATCGCCCTGACCTACCAATGCGCCTTCCGTCACTTGCTGCTGTCCGGCACGTCCAGCGATGGGCGCGGTGACATTGGCGTAGCCGAGGTTTATGCGCGCGCTGGCGACATTGGCCTGGGCCTGTTTGACGGCCGCTGCACTGGTGCGTTGGGCCGCCAGCGCATTGTCCAGATCCGCCTTGGAGATCAGACCTTTTGCCGCGATGTCCTGGACCCGCTTGGCTGCAATCCGGTTATTGGTATAGGTGGCCTGAGCCGCAGCAAGATTGGCCAATTGCGCATTCAAGGCAGCCTGCAACGGTGCCGGATCGATCTGGAACAGCAATTGGCCCTTTTCGACGTCGGCACCTTCGGTGTAAACGCGCTTGAGCAATACACCGGCAACCCGTGCGCGTACATCGGCGCTGCGCGAGGCCGACAAGCGGCCGACCAGATCGCGGTTCAGCGGCACGGCCTGGCCCTGCGCCTTGATCACGCCGACGTGGGGTGGCGGCATCTGCTGTGGTTGTTGGGGACCCTTGCTGCACGCGGCCAACAAACCGGCCACGACAAGAGTTGGCAAGAACAACAAACGGGAGTTCATGGGAAACATCGGTTTTCTCGGTCCTGAGAACGGCAATATGCCACGCGAAAACATGGCAATTTTGAACTGGTCGGTCAAGATAATGATAGGCGCGGCAGTTCGCAATGGGTAGGAGGTCATTATTGATCCATCGGGCCATGCGGAACCGCATCTGCACGGACTTCCACGATTCGGCAAGTGCCGGCGCGGGACCAAGCACGTTTGGCGAGTTGTCTGTTGCGCAGCAACACTCAGTGCCGATGCGCCAGAGCGAGGTATTGTTCACTCTGCATTTCAATGAGGCGGCTTTGGGTTCGTTCAAATTCCGCGCGCAACCGCTGTCCGGCATACAAGTCGATGGGTGTGGCGGCAGCCGACACGATCAGGTTGACGCCATGATCGTAAAACTCATCGACCAGGTTGATGAATCGGCGCGCGGCGTTGTCGATCTGCGGCGTGAATTGCGGCACGCCCGATAGCAACACGCTATTGAAGCTTTGCGCCAGTTCGATGTAGTCGGCCACCGCGCGCGGCCCTTCGCACAGTGCGGCAAAGTCGAACCAGATCACACCTTCCGCGCGACGCTTGACCGGAATTGTGCGGCCATTGACCTTGATTGCCGTCTGCGTGTTGTGCGCATCCGGCGCGATACGGTCAAAGCAATGCGCCAAAGCTTGCTCGGCGCGCTCGCCGAGCGGACAGAAATACACGCCGCTTTGCGTCAGGGCGCGCAATCGATAGTCGTATGGCGATATCAGTTCCAGCACATCGCAATGTTGCTGCAACAGATCAATTGCCGGCAGGAATCGTGCACGTTGCAAACCATCCCGATACAGGTTTTCCGGGGCGATATTGGCCGTCGTGACCAGACATACGCCATCGGCAAACAAGTGGCGAAGCAAGCGTCCGAGCAGCATCGCATCGCCAATGTCGGTAACCAGGAATTCATCCAGACACAAAACTCTGGCCTGAGCGGCAAACCCGGCAGCAACATCGCGCAGCGGATCGCGGCGTCCCTGGGCGGCGCTCAATCCCGCATGCACCCGTCCCATGAATCGGTGAAAGTGCAGGCGCAGCTTGCGCTGCGTTGGCAACGCTTCGAACAACAAATCCACCAGAAATGTCTTGCCGCGACCAACCGCACCCCACAAATACAAACCGCGTACCGGTGCTGGTTGCGTCATGCGCAAATGTCGCCACGACCAATGCCTGTGCCCGGAAACGCTCAAACTCTGGGCATGAATTCGATCAAGACTGCGTAGTGCATCGCGCTGTGCCGGATCGTCTTGCCAACGTTGCTCGGCAACCCCGGCGGCATAACGCTGACTCGGCGAAAGCGCCGTCGATTCCTCATCCAGCATGCGGATCCGGATCAGGCTTGCCATCCCGGCGCGGCGGCAAATTTCCGCGCACGCCGTTTTTGATCGCACCACGCAAATCCATCAAGCGGCGATGGAAGAAGTGTCCTGTTTCGGGCATGCGTACGAGACTTGGCGGTTCGGCCTGTTCAGCGACCCAGGCATATACCGCCTCGGGATCCACCACTTCGTCGGCTTCGCCCTGAATTACCAACCAGGGACACAACGGTGAGGTCAGCTTGGCGAAGTCCCAGCGCGCAACCGGCGGCGCCACGGAAATCATCTGGCGCACCGGCAATTGCGCTGCGGCACGCGCGGCGACGTAGCTGCCGAAAGAGAATCCCGCCAGCCACAAGGCATCGTGCGGATTGCCATGCTGCGCCCAGGCAGCCAGAGCAAGCAAGTCATCGGTTTCGCCGCGGCCATCATCGTATTCGCCTTGCGAATTGCCCACGCCACGGAAATTGAAGACGATGGTGGTCAAGCCGAGTTCGCGCAAGGCGCGTTCGACCATGGTGACCACCTTGTTGTGCATGCTGCCGCCATGTTGCGGATGCGGATGACAAATCAGAGCGACGCCGGAACGCGCAATGCTCGCATCGGGAATTCCGACCGCAACCTGCAAATCACCCGCAGGGCCGGCTACCACCAATGCAGCAGATGCCTGCGGGAATGCGATATCAGTGGGAGCAGATTCAGGTGGCATACGCCGCGCATCATAGCCGGAATCATGGACCTGACGACCGCCAGACGGCGCAGGTCGTTGGCCGGCCTATTTGACCTGGGTCAACATCCACTCGACCGTGGCTTTGACCTGCGCATCGGTCAGCGCCGGATTGCCACCCTTGGCCGGCATCAAAGCGCCTTTGCCATCCTTGCCCTGGTAACCTTCGATCGCATGCTTGACCAGGGTGTCCAGACCTTCGGCCACGCGCGGTGCCCACGCTGCCTTGTCATGGATGTCGGGCGCACCGGTGGCCTTGTTGGTGTGGCAGGTGGTGCATAGTTGATCGAAAATGGTTTTGCCATCCAGCGTGCCGCCATAAGCAACCTGACCCTCGGCAGCTTTTTTGGCGGCTTCCTGTGCGGCCAGCAAGGCGGCACGGCCGGTGTCACCGGCATAGACGCCGCCAACCGGAGAGATGCGCGCATCGACCTGCTGGTTTTGATGCGGCGCCTTGGGCGCTGGATGCCTGGAGTACATATACGTGGCCAGTGCAATCAGGAACAGCATGACCAGAAACAAAAAACCTATCACCATCGAAAATTGGCGCAGGAAGACCTTGTCTGTCGAATTGACGGGATTGCTCACTAGGATCACCACAGGCAGCGGATGGCCGGGCAGCCGACCAAAACAGTCGCGAAGTATAACGGCCGCGCGGCAATCAAGGAAGTCACGAATTCATGCTGGCGCGTCGTTCAAGCCATTCCCCCATTGACGCCGATGATCTGGCCGTTGATGTAGCCAGCCGCATCCGAACAAAGAAACGCAACGAGCGCTGCAACTTCGTCCGGCGTTCCGGCGCGCGCTGCAGGAACCATTGCCCTGATTTGGTCTGGGCCGAAAGAACTGGCGGCCATGCGCCCGCTGATTACGCCCGGAGCGACCACGTTGACGGTGATCCCGCGCGATGCCATCTCGCGCGCCAGCGATTTGGCTGCCCCGTGGAGCGCGGATTTGGCGGCAGCATAATTGACCTGTCCACGATTGCCCAACACTGCGGCCACCGACGATACGCAGACAATGCGGCCGAACCGGTTTCGTGCCATCGGCAGCAATAGCGGTTGGCTCAGATGAAAGAAGCCGTGCAGGCTGACATCAATGACGCGATGCCATTGTTCGTCCGACATCCCGGCCAATGGCGCGTCATCATGGACGCCCGCATTGTGTACCAGCACATCGATTGGTCCGCCTTCCAGCAACTGGTCCATGGCAGCGCGAGTCGCCTTTGCATCGGTCAAATCAAATGCGACAGCCAGCGCACGGCCTGCCTCCTGCCCGATTGCTTGCGCCACCTGTTGCGCGCGCTGCAGATGCGCATTCGCATGAACGATTACCGTGCAGCCTTGCGCGGCAAGTGCGCGACAAATGGATGCGCCAATATCGCCACTGCCGCCGGATACCAGCGCGCGTCGGGGAGCAGCAGAAGTTCCAGTCATGTGTATTCCTGAATGCGTAGACGTCGGTCCAAGCGTGTCGCGCCGCAGTCGATGGAGAAATCAATGCTCACGATCAGGGTCCGGCGTGAAATTCAATTGGCTCCAGATTGCGTGATCACGGCAGCGCGGCCTTGCGCAAGAATACGACGTGCATGCTCGACGCGAAACGCGTATTGCCAACTGCCACCGCCATCAAGCAGTTTTTCGGCATGGATGGCCAGCTCGCCGGGAATATCATCGATGCGATCAACATGCAGCTTGACCTCGCGCAGCGACACCAACATGCCGGGTCGCGCTGCACCGCCGTCGCGCTGGGCCAGGAGCCCGCCATGAATTGCCATGACCTGGGCACCGTACTCGCACAAATGCACGGCACGCAGTCGACCGTCGCTGCGCAGCGGGTTTTCGCCATCGCGATGCGATACCGCACGGGCATGAATTCGCGTGTTGTCGAACGAAACCACGCCCGCCAACAGACACATGGCGCCTGCGTGGGGAATCAATTGGCGCCAGTCTCCAATATCAATTGTCATGATTTGCGTGTCGCATGGACCGCTGCTTTTCGTCGCCATGATGGCGACGACTTGCCATCTGCGTGGACAGGAAAAAGTGGAAGGTCACGCCCAACGCCACCGTGAGTCCGATGGCGCGCAGTACCGGCAGCGACGACAAGGCAAGCAAACCGAACACGCCAATCGCGGAAATCACGCAGACCAGGGTCGCATGCAGAGTGCGCCGCGCTTCGGCGGCATCGGCCACGGGTCGCTCGAAAAACAGCGCGTAATGCAAGCCCAGGCCCGCCGCCAGGGTCAACGCAACCAGATGAAACAACGACAGCGATACGCCGCTGATTCGCAATACCGCCAAGGCCAGCAGTGTTGCCAGCGACATGGGCGCAATCACGTGCCAGGCGCGACGCCAATCGCGAAACGCAATGGCCACGGCGGCAGCGAGTAACAAAAGCGCCAGTCCCAGCGCCTTGAGGATGCGCACACGGTATTGCGCAATCAGACTTTCCGATGCGGCTTTGAGATCGAGCAGGCGCACAGCGCCGTTGGTCGCTTGGGCAATGTGCGCCAGCGCGTTCGTATTGTGCACCCCGCGCAACGTCGCCAGGCCAAACCAGCGCCCACCA
>DASSXQ010000080.1:0-18343 GCA_035703725.1 Rudaea sp. | reverse complement strand
CGGCAACCAGCACGCTGCCCGGAGAGAATCCGGCGGCGTTGCCGCCATTGCATGTGCGCATCGACGAATTTCGCCTGGGTCCAAGCGATTTCGGAGCGGCAACGGTGGAAAGCTATCCGACCCCCACGGGAGCGCATTTCGAGCAGGTCAGCACCCATTCGGCCAACGTCCAGATGCGCGCACACGGTGCATGGAGTGGCTTGCCCGGCATGGATCGCTCCACGTTTTCGATCGACTTCACCGCGCACAATCTTGGCCGCATGCTTGATGCTTTCGGCTACTCCGGCGTCGTCGATGGAGGTCAGACCGTGGCAATGATCGACGGAAGCTGGCCCGGATCACCTTCATCGTTTGCGCTGGCGGCGTTGGACGGCACGCTGAAAGTGTCGGTGCAAAAAGGCCGCATTCCCGAAGCCAACCCCGGTGCAGGGCGCATCTTCGGCCTTTTCAATCTCGGCGCGATCCCGCGTCGGCTGACCCTGGATTTCGGCGATTTGTTCAAGACCGGCTTCAGTTTCGACTCCATCGATGGGACGTTTTCCCTGAAAGGCGGCAATGCAGTAACCGAGGGCCTGACGATCAAGGGTCCCGCAGCCGACATCACCATTACCGGACGCACGGGTTTGAAGGCGCACGACTACGATCAAATCATGCAGGTAACGCCGCATGTGGGTGGCACATTGGCAATTGGCGGTGCCTTGGTCGGTGGGCCCGTCGGGGCCGCAGCCGGAGTCGTATTGCAAGGCATCTTCAAGAAACAGCTCAATGCCGCAACCCGCAACCGCTATAGCGTCACCGGGAGCTGGGAAAACCCCACCATAACCCTGATCAAGAAAGAACCGTTTGAGCCGACAAAAGACGCGAACGTGCCGCTAAAACCCGTAAAAAAGGTTGTTCCTGATATCCCGACGCCGAACCCTGCGGCGCAATGAATTGCACTGTCGCCTTGTAACCCGGTATCTTGGCCGCATCTGAGCGATATCTGTTTCTTCCAGCGGCATTCCCACCCATGAACGTACTTGCTCTAGCCGAGCGGCAACTGCTGCAGCCCGGCGGTTTGTCCAGTGGCGACCTGGATTGCGTTTTTTCCCGATTGATGGGTCCGTCCATCGACGCGGCCGATTTGTATTTCCAGCATTCGCGCAGCGAGGCGTGGACACTGGAAGATGGCATCGTCAAGGACGGCAGCCATTCGATCGAACAAGGTGTCGGCGTACGTGCGATGAGCGGCGAAAAAACCGGTTTCGCCTATTCCGACGAGATTGTCCTGCCGCAATTGCTCACTGCGGCGCAATCGGCCCGCGCCATTGCACGTGCCGGAGCCGACCGTGCCGCGCATGCACTCATCTCGCGTGACGTCAAGGCGCTGTATGCGCCGATCGATCCAGTTGAATCGCTGCCGAACGAGGACAAAATCGCACTATTGCGCGAAATGGACACGTTTTGTCGCGCGCAGGACTCGTGCATCAAGCAGGTCATCGTGAGCTTGGCGGCCACGCTGGACACGGTGTTGATTGCTGCCGCCGATGGCACACTCGCTGGCGATGTGCGTCCGTTGGTCCGCTTGAACATACAAGTCATCGCAGAACGCAATGGACGCCGCGAGCCCGGCTACGCAGGCGGTGGCGGGCGCTTCGGTTACCGCGAACTGCTCGCCGATGGCCGCGCGCATGCGCTGGCGCGTGAGGCCGTGCGTCAGGCAATGGTGAATCTGGATTCCGTGCCGGCGCCGGCAGGAACCATGACCGTCGTGCTCGGGCCAGGCTGGCCCGGCGTGTTGTTGCATGAGGCGATCGGGCACGGCTTCGAGGGCGATTTCAATCGCAAGGGCACTTCGGCGTTTGCCGGATGCATGGGCGAAACCGTCGCGTCACCGCTGTGTACGGTGGTCGACGATGGCACGTTGGCAAACCGGCGTGGTTCGCTGAGCATTGACGATGAAGGCGTACCCACGCAATGCACGACGTTGGTCGAAAATGGCGTGCTCAAAGGCTACATGCAGGACAAGCTCAACGCCCGCTTGATGGGCATGCGTTCAACCGGCAATGGTCGGCGCGAGTCGTTTGCCAGCTTGCCCATGCCGCGCATGACCAATACCTACATGCTTCCCGGGAAAAGTGATCCAAATGAGATCATTGCATCGGTCTCGCGTGGTTTGTACGCCGTGAATTTCGGCGGTGGTCAGGTTGATATCACCAACGGCAAATTCGTGTTTTCGGCCAGTGAGGCGTATTTGATTGAAGATGGCAAGGTGACGCGTCCAGTCAAGGGTGCGACCTTGATCGGCTCGGGCCCGGATGTGCTTACGCGCGTATCGATGGTTGGCAACGACCTCAAACTCGATGAAGGCGTCGGCATCTGCGGCAAGGAAGGCCAGAGCGTGCCCGTGGGCGTCGGTCAGCCCACGCTGAAAATTGATGCGATGACGGTTGGTGGAACGGCGGCCTGAAGGCCGGCAATCGTGGAGTCAAAAGTCCGTCATTCCAACCGAGCCTGAATACCGGTTCCTGCGGTTGAGTCGGAGGCACAAGAAAGAATTGAAAGAACGAAGTGAAAAACTCTTTTATGCGAATCCCGAATCCCGATTCCCCACTTCAGGCTCTTTCCCATCCCCGATTCCCGTTGCGTCACGCAACACGCGGAATAGTTCGCGATAAGCATGCGGCGGTTTGTTTGATTTGCGCTCGGCCAGTGCTTGTCGGGTGAGATGGCGCAGATGTTGACGGTCGGCTTGTGGAAACTGTTGCACGAATTCGCTCAGCGCGGGGTCGCCGTCGGCAAGCAGGCGTTCGCGCCAGGTCTCGACGCGATGCAGCGCGGCCATTTCGCGGCGCGCGTACTCGCGATCGTGATCGAGCGCAGCGCGCAGTGGATCCAGTTCAACTTCGTCGAATTGACGCAGTTGTTTGGCCAGATACTGGGTCTCGCGTTTGCGCGCGATTTGTTGGGTAACGCGCTGGACACGCCGCACCTCGTCGCGCAAATCGTCCGGCAACGGCAGGCGATCGAGTTGCGCGGCCGAAAGCTCGACCAATGTCTGTGCCAGCTTGAGCACGTCCAACGCCGCGCGCCGGCGCTGGCCGCGGCTGATTTCGCCAGTGTCGGCGGAATCGGGTGAATCGTCTTGATGCATGTTCGACTCGACTTTGAAAAGGGAAGCATACGCAGTGAATGAAGCGACCGCAAAACCTGTCGTGATCTCGGGTGACGAACCCCGCGCACAGTTGGACAACCTGGCGACACTGGCCGAGGATGTCATCCGCCAATGTCGCCAGGCTGGTGCCAGTGAAGCAGAAGTTGGCGCGAGTATCGACTCGGGCCTGGACGTCAACGTGCGTCTGGGTGAAGTGGAAACGATCGAATATACCCGAGATCGATCTTTCGGCGTGACCGTTTATTTCGGCAAACGCAAGGGCTCGGCCAGCACCGCGGATTTGCAGCCGGAGTCGATCGGCAAAACCATCGAGCAAGCGTGCGCAATTGCACGTTTTACCGAAGAAGATCCGTTTACCGGGCTCGCCGATGCAGACCGGCTGGCGCGCGAATTTCCGGATTTGGACTTGTGGCATCCATGGGACATAACCCCCGAACAAGCCATTGCACTGGGCGTGGAAATCGAGGATGCGGGGCGTGCGCTGTCGGGAATTTCCAATTCCGAGGGTGCCTCGGTACAGGCCGGGCAGACGTTGTGGGTGTACGCCACGTCGCAGGGGTTTCTTGGCCGCGAACGCAGTACCCGGCACATGTTGTCGTGCTCATTGATTGCGCAAGACGCCGCCGGCATGCAACGCAACTACTGGTACGAGGCGGTTCGTGCCGCCGGCGATTTCCCGGCCGCAGCCACCATCGGTCAAGTTGCCGCACAGCGAACGCTGGCGCGATTGGGCGCGCGTGCCATATCCACGTGTGAATGCCCGGTGTTGTTCGCACCGGATATCGCACGCGGTTTGATCGGGCACTTGTTGTCGGCCGTCAGCGGCGGTGCCTTGTATCGCAAGTCCAGTTTTTTGCTGGATCACATGGGCAAGCGGATTTTTCCCGATTTCGTTGAAATCGTCGAGCGACCGCATTTGCTGCGGGGCCATGGTTCGGCAAACTTCGATGGTGAAGGTGTAACCACGACCGACAGCGATCTGGTGCGCAACGGTATCTTGCAGCGCTACCTGCTCAGCAGCTACTCGGCGCGCAAACTGGGTATGCAATCCACCGGCAACGCGGGTGGCATCCACAACGCGGTAGTAAAGCCCGGTACGGATGACTTTGCCGGAATGCTCAAACGTCTGGGCACCGGTTTGCTGGTCACCGAAGTGATGGGGCAGGGCGTGTCGATCGTGACGGGAGACTATTCGCGCGGCGCATCGGGTTTCTGGGTGGAAAACGGCCAGATTGCCTATCCCGTCCAGGAAATTACCATTGCCGCCAATCTGCGCGACATGTTCGCCGGCATCCTCGCCATCGGCAACGACGTCGATCCTCGCTCACATATTCTCACCGGCTCGATTTTGCTGGACAGGATGATGGTGGCGGGCAACTGATTTGGTTGCCATTGAAGGGCCGGGAATCGGGAATCGGGAATCGCAGGATCAAAAGCTCGCCATGCCAGTTTTTTCCGGAATGACGAGCGGAGAATTTCAGTCGTCCATTCTGAGCCCAGCCCCGCCCAGCCCATTTGTCATATTGACGTCCCTGCGTGCATCCGGATAGTGTCAACCAGCCAATTCGGCTATCGACGGGAGAGTGCGATGAGTGTTCCTCCGAATGACGTGTCCCATCCGACGCCTCCGCCACCGGGTGCGCCGAGTGCCGAAGAAAAGCAGTGGGCACTATTCGCGCATCTTTCGGCGTTGCTTGGGGCAATTGTGACCGGATGGTGGTTTGGCTTCGGTTGCTTCATTGGCCCCTTGATCATCTGGCTGGTGAAAAAAGACACCATGCCGTTCGTCAACGATCAAGGCAGGGAAGCGGTGAATTTCAACATTACCCTGGCAATCATCAGTGCCATCTTGTTGGTATTGACGATAATGACATTCGGCCTGGGTATTTTGATCGCCATTCCGGTTGGCTTGATCGTTGGAATTGCGTGGCTGATATTCACCATCATCGCAGCGATAAAGGCCAGCGAAGGTGTCGCCTACCGTTATCCGATCAGTCTGCGATTGATCAAATAAAAATCGCCGACACGGCTGTGCTGTGCGTGGACATGTCAGCTTTCGCGTTGCGCCACGTAGTGTGCCAGCGCAACCAGATCATGCATGCGTGAACCCAACGGTTGCACGGCGTCGATGGCGTCTTGCGTGAGCTGGGCCAATCGCAGACGAGATGCCGGCATGCCGAGAATTCCCGGAAACGTGGGTTTCGCATTCGCGGCATCCTTGCCGGCCGTTTTGCCAATGGTCTGGCTGTTGCCTTCGACATCGAGCATGTCGTCGCGGATCTGGAACGCCAATCCGATGCAATGACCGTAGCGATCAAGCGCGTTGAGTATTGTCGTATCGTTGCAGCCCGCCGCCAATGCGCCCAATTGCACGCTGGCGCGAATCAACGCGCCTGTCTTGTGTGCATGCATGCGTTCAAGTTCTTCTGCGCCGAGAACCGTGCCGACGGCAGCCAGATCAAACGCCTGGCCGCCCGCCATGCCATGCGATCCGCAAGCAGTGGCCAGAGCCATGAGCATCGCCACATGCGTTTGTGGGTGTCGTTTGTGCGATTCATCGCCTGCCAGAACCTCGAAGGCCAGCGCTTGCAAAGCGTCGCCTGCAAGAATCGCCATCGCCTCGCCAAAGGCCACGTGACAGGTTGCACGGCCTCGGCGCAAATCGTCGTCGTCCATTGCCGGCAAATCGTCATGGACCAGCGAATAGGCATGGATCAATTCGACAGCGCACGCGCTGCTGTCCAGAACGGCACAATCTGCGCCAAGGGCGCCACCCGTGGCGTAAACGAGGACGGGTCGCAAGCGTTTGCCACCGCCGATGACCGCGTAGCGCATCGCGCCATGCAGTTCGCTGGGCGGCTGGCTTTCGCTCGGCAGCACGCGCGCAAGTTGCGCATCAGCCCGAGCACCAAACGCGCCGAGCAGCGCTGGCGGTTCAGGGTGTCTCGGGTTCAAAATCTTCGGCGTCGTCCGGAGATTGGGGGTCGGACAATATCTTGACGCGCAGTTCGGCCTGCTCCAGCGCCCCCTGGCAATTGCGATACAGGGCGATGCCGCGCTCGAAGGATTTCAATGATTCGTCGAGGCTCTGTTCGCCTTGTTCCATCTTGGCAACCAGTTGTTCCAGCTCGTCGAGCGATTTTTCGAATTGCTCGATCTGGTTGGATTCGTCAGGTTTGGTATTGGCGCGCGGCATGCCGCGCAAGCTACCGCAGTCGCGCGCAGGAATCAATGTGGGGTACCGGGAGTGGGGACCCGGGAATGGAGAATCGGGAATCGTTGAATCGAGAGCCCGCCATTGTTGGGCCGTCTGGTTGTGTCTCGCCTGAGCACAAGCCAGTGCCTGGTTGTGTCTCGCGTGAGCAGACGAGCGGCGACTCACGAAGCAATCCGGTCTGCGCACAAGGAACGAGCATTTTGCGTTTACGATTGCCGATTCTCCATTCCCGATTCCCGGCTTTTCATCCACACGATCCGCGCCCCGTATCCATCGCACAATGCGCGTGCTGCATCACCGAGAAACATGTCGCCGATCGCGATCAATTCTCCCTGCGCGAACACCAGCGGAATGCGATCGCGCAACCATGGCGGCACGCCCGCATCTTGCAATACGCTGCGCAACTCGCGGTGGTGTGAGTTGGCGGCGATCTTGAATCGTTCGCCGCCGCGCCGGTAGCGCACCAGCAACGGCACGCACAGCGTCACGGCAGCCGATGTGGCTTGCGATTGCATCACCAGCGTACCGCCGGCGGGAAGCGTCAATGCGGTACCGTTCCATGCCGATTCCCAATCCGATGACACAACAGCAAGCGTGCCCATGGCGTAAATTCGTTGCCGATAGCGTCGCACTTGTGTGTTGTCCCAACTCACGCAAGGGGTGCGATCTTCGCCTGACTCACGCAATTGACGTTCCAGTTCGATGACGTGGAAATGCGCGGGCGCATCCAGTCCGAGTTCGCGAAACCAGAGTCGCAGCATCGGATCACGCACTGCTGGTGGCAGATCCAGCCATGCGCGCCACGGTAACGACTCCGGATCGTCGCCTTGCAGCTCGTGCAGCAGCGTACGTGCGTGTCCGTCGATGAAATCCGCAGCGGCTTGCGCCCATTGCGCGCTGTGCGCCAACGCGGTGCTTGCCTGCGGCCAGCGTTCGCGCAAGCGCGGCAGGATGTGATGGCGCAGGAAGTTTCGACGCAGATGGGTATCCGCATTGCTCGGATCGTCAATCCAGCGCAAGCCATGGGTGCGGGCATATTCGGCAAGTTCGCTGCGTGGCAAACCCAACAGCGGTCGCCACAAATGATTTTTGCCCAATACGCGCCATTGGCGCATGCCACCCAGGCCTTCCGGCCCGGCGCCGCGCAACAACTTCAGCAGCACGGTTTCAGCTTGATCGTCGGCATGGTGAGCGAGCACGAGAACTTCACCTGGCCTCAACGCGTCGGCGAATGCGCCCAGGCGCGCATCGCGTGCGGCTGCTTCAAGGCCAACGCCACCTTTGCGTGTGACTTGCACTTGCATGATATCCAGGCTGACATCGAGACTGTCGGCAAACGCGCGACAATGCGCTGCCCAGTGCTGCGCGTCTTCATGTAGCGCGTGATTGACATGGACGGCACGCAATCCGCGCTCGCGCGCAGCTGGATATTGCGCCAGCGCATGCAGCAGCACTGTCGAGTCCAGCCCACCGCTGAATCCGACCACCAGCGCACCGCCATCCGGTGGCAGTTGTGGCATATGACGGATCAGTTCACGACTTGTTTCGGACATGGATCACATGGTGCCAGAACTCGTCGCTTTGCGCGGTGAGAGAATTTCCGTTACCTTGCACGCACCACTCTTGAGGTGGCACATCAATCCATTGTTTCGGGGAGAAGCAAATGATCATCAAGCGTATCGGCGTACTTAAAATGGCGATCTTTCAAGCGCTCGTCTTGGCGCTGCTCGGCGTATTAGTGGCGATATTGATGATGTTTTTTGGTTCGTTGATCGGCAGCATGTTCGGCCAGAGCATCGGGGCGGCAGGCTTCGCAGGCGGTCTGGTGATGTTGTTCGTTCTTCCGATCATGTACGGCGTTATGGGATTCATTGCCGGTGCAATCGGGGCGTTTTTGTACAACCTCGTTGCTGGCTGGATTGGCGGCATCGAGATGGACGTCGATTTGACGGGGCCTGTTGCCTAAGCGGACTTGACCGCACCATACTTGCGCAAACGGCGGTAGCGCTGTTCGATCAAGGCGCTGCCGTCGTGACGGTCGAGTTCGACGAGCTGATTGAGCAACACGGCCTTGAGCCGAATTGCCATCGCGTGTGGATCGCGATGTGCGCCGCCAAGCGGCTCGCGTACGACCTTGTCGATCAGGCCCAGTTCAAGCAGACGCGGTGCCGTGAGGCCCAGCGCTTCTGCGGCGTCCTTGGCCTTGTCCGGGCTTTTCCACAGGATCGACGCGCAGCCTTCGGGCGAAATCACTGAATAGATGGAATATTGCAGCATGACCGTGCGGTCGCCGACGCCAATTGCCAGCGCGCCTCCCGAGCCGCCTTCGCCAATGACGGTGCAAATGATTGGCACGTCGAATTGCGTCATTTCCAGAAGATTCCGGGCAATTGCTTCGCTCTGGCCGCGTTCTTCGGCGCCAACGCCAGGATAGGCGCCCGGCGTGTCGATGAAGGTCAGGATCGGCAGCTTGAAACGCTGCGCCATTTGCATCAAGCGCAGCGCCTTGCGATAGCCTTCCGGGCGTGGCATGCCGAAATTTCGCCGAATCTTGGTCTTGGTGTCGCGACCTTTCTGGTGGCCGACAATCATGACCGCACGGCCATCGATGCGGCCCAGGCCACCCACAATCGCCGGGTCATCGGCATAGGTGCGATCCCCGGCCAGTTCCTCGAATTCGTCGCAAATGGTGTTGACGTAATCCAGCGTATACGGGCGCGACGGATGCCGCGCAAGCTGGGTAATTTGCCACGGCGTCAGGTTCTTGAAGATGTCCGCCGTCTTGTGCCGCAGCTTGTCGCGCAGGCGGCCGACTTCTTCGTCGATATTGAATGCCTGACCATGACTGGCATGGCGCAGCTCCTGGATCTTGCCTTCCAGTTCGGCGATGGGTTGTTCAAAATCAAGAAAGTTCGGGTTCATCGCTGGATCGTGGCGCAAACGTTGGATTATAGCCAGACCCGGGCTGGAAAGCCCGTTCCGATCGGATCGTTTCCAGGATGATCGCGACTTTTGCCAATCAGAAGATCTGTTAACCACGAACGCGTGTGCAACGTGCAATGACGATCCCGAATGAAACGCGATGGTGCAATTCGTTCGCGTAGGGATTTACGAAGGGGAATGCGATCGCTGCCGGGTTCGGTTCTTCCCATCCATGTGCCATCAGGCACGGCGGGGCTGGTTCGGGCATTGTCGCTGGAATACAACAGCCGCGGATACAACGGGCCGATGGGGCGAGGTTGGACACTGGGCGGGCCGTCCGAAATTTCATGTTGCAAGAATGCAACGGAACTCGGCGATGGCCTGGGGTCTTTATCCGCTCACGACCGCCAAGTACTACTACCTGGGCAATCACGTCGTCGCGCGCGACGACAAGAACGGTAGCGTGGACACCGTGACCTGCGTGCATACCGATGCGCTGGGCTCGCCCATCGCCACGACCAACGCCAGCAAGGCCATCCTCGGCACCACCACCTATCTGCCGTACGGCGGCCTGTACGCCAGCACCGGCACCGGCAACCAGGCCGGCATCCACTACGCTGGTCACTACGCCGATCCGACCGGGCTGGTTTACATGCACGCGCGCTACTACGACCCGCAGATGCACCGGTTCATCAGCACCGATCCGATGGATATCGACACCGCAACCGCGTTGAATGTCAATCGGTATAGCTATGCGAACAATAGCCCGTACGCGAAGTATGATCCGAGTGGGCGCGAATCGAACTGCGTAATGAAAAGCACCTGTGCCGGGGAAGGCACTGGGGAAACGTTTGCCGATACAGCCAACAGCATCGCGTCGGAACTCGGTGACGCAGTCGATGGCATGAATCAGTTGGCCATGACCATGGGGCCTGCCGGCGTGGAACTGATGGGGGCGGAAGAACTCGGTGGAATCACCGCCGAGAAAGTGGGGCAAGCGGCCGTCGATGTGGCCAACGATGTAAAGGCGGTCTTCGGCTTAGCCGATGAGACGGCGCCGCTGATTAAATCCGGAAGCTCGGGTGGCGAGAGCGCGGGTAGTGCGTTTCCGCAATCAGTGCGAAGAGCTGCATTCGAAGAAAATCCTGGAACATGTGTATATTGCCGCATGGAAACAGAATCACCGCAGGCAGATCACGCGATTCCACGCGCACGCGGCGGAAATGCGACGATAGATAACGCGCAAACCACCTGCCCGTGGTGTAATGCATCAAAGGGTGCGCGTGACTATCCCGTCAATCCGCCACCGGGCTATCGCGGTGACTGGCCGCCCCCATGGTGGGGTCAGTGATGGACAAGATCGTTCGAGAGGCCGTGCATCAGGCACCGGCGTGGCGTAAGCAATCTAACTTCATCATTGCTGCGAAAGTTTCCGGCAACGAGGGGAAAACGGAACAGCTATGGGCTCGGAAAATCAACGAACATTTGTTCGAGATATGCTGCATTCCGTTCTTTATTTACAACCTCGCATTGGGTGACGTCGTGGAGACCGACGCCGACTACATCGTGCAACGTGTCGTTAAACAGTCGGGCCGTTACGTGTTTCGCGCGTGGTTTGGCGAGTCGAATTATCCGAGCGACAGCATCGCCGAGGATCTTGCTCAAATCGGAGCAACCATCGAATGGTCTTCGCCGAATCTCTTGGCTGTGGACGCCACAGACGAAAAGCACGCACAGCAAATCGCAGACTTTCTAGCTGAGCGTCAGCGTGCCGGCCATCTTATGTACGAAACCGGCCGTTCGTAGACAGCTCGCGCGGGCTTCAAGTTCGATCGCAAAGAAACAATGTACACAATAAGACATTGCACCGAAGCCTGCCTTGTGCTGGCTTCGGCGTTTAGCCATCCAGCCGTCTTATCCTCTTAATACGACGTTGTCTGGCCCATTGCGCAACGTGATTCGGTGCGGCTATCTTTGTCGGCGTGACATCCCACAGTAGAGATTTTTGGAGTACGCATTTCTGTACACTAGAATCTGCCGGAATGCCTTGGGCCATTGCAATGTTCGATATTTCTGATACTCCCAAAAATGACGCTGAGGCACTATTGGATGTGTTGATACCGTTCGCGGAAAAGATGCTGCGTGCGCACCGAGAGTTCTTTCCATTTGGTGCAGAAATGTCCACGTCAGGAAAAATTGCGTTAAGTTCCGCAACTGATGGAAGTAAGCATCCGGAATCGCAGAACATTATCGACATGCTTCGAATGCAGTACATAAGGTTGGCCGCCGCTGGCGAAATAAAGGCGTGCGCAACGATCTATGATTCACGCGTCACGCCACCAAATTCAAGCGTGAAACAGGATGCTATAAGCGCCCTGATCGATCACCGCGACGGCTATTCAGTGACAGTCTTCTTTCCTTATACCATCACTGATGGTGCCACTCTTGTCGTGGGCAGGCCGTTTGCGGTAAATCGGAAGACTGACGTGTTCACTTCCAGCAGCGATAACTGATGGAATCAATGAAGTCAGAGAGCTGGTCCCGGAAATTTTGACAGTGCGATAGGTGGAATTTCTGCTCGATGAGGCGATGATACGCCTCGCAACATGGAGCAGAACATGACCCGTAGATCCCGCCGTAACCATTCACCGGAATTCAAAGCCAAAGTGGCGTTGGCCGCCGTGCGCGGTGACAAGACGCTCGCCGAGCTGGGTGAGCAATTCGGTATCCATGCCACCCAGATCGCGCAGTGGAAGACGCAGTTGCTGGAGCAGGCCGCCAGCGTATTTGGTCAGCCGCATCGTGCCGAAGAACCATCGGTTGACCTGAAGGCGCTGCACGCCAAGATTGGCCAGCAGGCGCTGGAGATAGATTTTTTGGGAGGCGCGCTCACCAAGGCGGGATTGCTGAGCGCAAAGCGATGATCGACCGCACCCATCCGCTGCCGATTGCCCGACAGGCCAAGATCCTGGGCATCAGCCGCGGCACGGTGTACTACCTGCCGCAACCGGTGAGTCCGGAAGATCTGGCGCTGATGCGGCGGATCGACGAGCTGCATCTGGATTACCCGTGGGCCGGCGCCAGCATGCTGCGCGATTGGCTGCGCCGCGAAGGCCACCGCGTCGGGCGCAAGCATGTGCGCACGCTGATGCGTCGCATGGGCATCGAGCCGCTTTACCGTAAGCCCAACACCAGCAAGCGGCATCCGGGCCACAAGGTCTACCCGTACCTGCTGCGCCATGTTGCTATCACCGCGCCGAACCAGGTGTGGGCGATGGACATCACCTACATCCCGATGGCGCGCGGCTTCGTATACCTGACCGTGGTCTTGGATTGGCACAGCCGCAGGATCCTGTCCTGGCGCCTGTCCAACTCGCTCGAATCGGGCTTGTGCATCGAGGCCGTCGAGGAAGCCATCGCCAAGTTCGGCACGCCGGCGATATTCAACACCGACCAAGGATGTCAGTTCACCAGTGCCGCCTTCACCGATCTGCTCAAGCAGCACGCCATCGCGATCAGCAGGGACGACAAAGGCTGCTGGCGCGACAACGTGTTCGTCGAACGTCTGTGGCGCACCATCAAATACGAGGAGGTCTACCTGCGTGCCTACGAGTCCGTCTCGCAGGCACGTGAATCGTTGCGCAAATACATCGATGTCTACAATGCCAAGCGACCGCACAGTTCGCTTGCACGCCGCACCCCGGATGAGGTGTACTTCAACCAGCGGCCACTACCTATGGCCGCTTAACCCACCGCAGAGATTCCATCTAACGAACCTGGGAAAACTGTTCAAACAAACGGGACCAGCTCTACCGACAACTGGGGGCCGCAATGCACTACTCAGAAAATGATGTTATCGGACTCAGTTTGTACGGAGACGGTGGTATTGTTGACGCTGCCAGCGCGAGGTCTATTTCTGCAAAAACAATTGTCGCAGCAACCCTTGCTCACGAGACCAATCATATCGAAGATCAAAAAAGCTTCGGCCAATCGAGTAATTCTCTTGAGGAACGCATCATTGAACTTAAATCCGCACGTGATGAGGCGAACGTTTACGAAGGATTGAAGACAGACGCCCCTTGGGATGCTTGGACAAATGCCGGTGGATACGATACTGGTGCTGTCGAGAACGAAGCATCTGCTGCTACCAGTTTATGGTGTTCTCAACCAGATGCGACGTGCCCATGAAACTCGGACTTATACGACTCACTCTCGCCGTTGCGTCGATGTTTTTCAATTTGAACGGAAATGCCGATTGCCTGGCCACAAGTATCACAGCGGTTAAGAACGCGCCTCACGCTTTTGATGGAACAAATATCGCAGTAGGAGAGAGGTTCATTTTCAGCCCACATGGAATGGGGATATTTGATTTGGAAAACAGCAATTCTGGATTCCGCCTGGATATCCCAAAAAAGATTTGGCGGCTACCCATCGTTGACGTTCTTCATATCAATTTATTCAAAACTGAATTGAGCTTTGGCAAAGAAAAGATAACTGGCGTATTTTGTGGACAGTATGATGGGCAGAGAAATGTCTTAACCTTAATCAACATGCAGCGGCTCAAAATTGAAATGCCTAATTAACGTAGTCATTGTTTTTCGGAGTTTAATTTGTGTGCAGGAAATGGTAATCGTATGAGATGGCTGCTAGCCATTGTAGCGATGCTGCTAAGCGCTTCCTGCTCCAGCGGGCCCACTTATCAAGCTGGCGCAGCAGAGTGCGATAGCAACAGTCGATGTCACCTCACGGGCCGCTTAGAAGTATTCACGGGTAGCTACGGATCGGGGGCGATTACTACGTCTAAATCGTGTTACGACGTGGCTTTGCCAAAAGCGATTCTGCAAGATTCAGGCAAATGGGATGGCAAATCGGTCACCATCGTTGGCGAAGCGATTTCGAGACCAGAAATGCGCAACTTGATGTGGTATGCCGTTAAAGACCGTCGAGTCGATGCAGGTGGTTGTGGAACAAAAGCCATTTATGTCGAGCAAATATGGGTGCATCGGCACCACTAAATTGCACCAACTTTGTCGGAGACTCCAACCTTCGAGAGGTTGGAGAAAGGCGTGCGCCCTGACAGCATGTTCTACAACATGGAGCGAATGGAAACCGATGGATACTCGCAGTACATGCTCGTGCGATCAGATTTCCAAACGAGGCAGCACCTCAATCGACAACCTCGAAACCGACGCGGCTGAGCAGCAATTCGGTGGAGACGACGCCGGGCAATGCCTCGAGTGCTCGTTTCAGTTCCACGTTGGCATGCACGCGCCAATCGGCCCCGAGTTGCAGTTCGGCGCGACCTTGTTGGGTAGCGTAGTTCACGCGCACAATGGTGTGACCACCGCGATAACCTTTCAATGCGGCGCGCAAGGAATCGACAAAGCCCGCATCGATGCCATTCAGACTCAACCGTAGCAGGCGTGCGTAGCGTTCGCAGGCTTGATTGAGAGTGAACACCCGGCGCGCGCGCAAACGCGGTGCATTGGCGTATTCATCCCAGGCGAGTCCACCTTCAATCACGATCATCGCATCGCGCGTGAGCAAGGGCGCGTACTCGACGAATGCTTCGCGGTACAGGCTGATTTCCAGGCGCCCGCTCCAATCTTCAAGTTGGACGAAGGCCATGGTGTCGCCACGTTTGCGTAAGTCGACCATTTGTCCGGCGACCACCCATGGGGTTTCCGCCGAGCGTCGAAAGCGGTTGGCGGATTCGTCCGGACCGGAAGCACGCGGTTTGGGTGGGGTGAAGCGTTCGCCAATCTCGCCAATGGGGCAGGTCGCCAGCTGCACCATGACCTCACTCCAGGCCTTGGTTGGATGTCCGGACAGATAATGGCCAAGCGTATCGCGTTCCCCGGCGAGCTTGCGTTCGATCGGCCAGTCTTCGACTTCGACCAATTGCAGCGCGGGACCGGCTGCTGCGGAACCTCCGCCAAACATGTCGTTTTGCCCGGCCAACGCATCGCGTGCCGCTTGTTCGGCCGCACGCATGCATTCGGGAAGTTGCGTCATCAACGATGCGCGATTGACACTCAACCCATCCATTGCGCCACCGAGAATCAGTGCTTCGAGGACGCGCTTGTTGAGTTTTTGGGCATCCACGCGCAAGCAAAAATCAGCCAGGTCGCGGAAAGCGCCGCCTGCGGCGCGCGCTGCGACAATGCTCTCCACCGCGCCACGCCCGACACCCTTGAGGGCGCCCAATCCGTAGCGAATGGTGGTTGATTGCAAACTGCCGGACTCCGCATCGAGCGCCGTGAAGTGATAACCGGAGGAATTCACGTCCGGCGGCAATACGTGCAGACCCAGTGCTTGGGCTTCACCGAGAAAATTGACGACTTTGTCGGTGTTGTCCATGTCCGCCGACAACACTGCAGCCATGAATTCGGCGGGGAAATGCACCTTCAGCCACGCGGTCTGATAACTGACCAGGGCGTAGGCGGCGGCGTGCGATTTGTTGAATCCGTAGCCGGCGAATTTCTCCATCAAATCGAAGATCGCATCGGCCTTGTGCGCATCGAGTCCATTTTTTTGCGCACCATCGCGAAAAATTGCGCGGTGTTTGGCCATTTCTGCGGCAATTTTCTTGCCCATTGCCCGGCGCAGCAAATCGGCGGCGCCAAACGAATAGCCACCGATGATCTGGGCCATCTGCATGACCTGTTCCTGATAGACCATGATGCCGTACGTCTCGCGCAGGATCGGCTCCACGCGCGGGTCCGGATAGACAACCGGCTCGCGTCCGTGTTTGCGTGCGCAAAATTGCGGAATCAGTTCCATTGGTCCGGGACGGAACAGAGAGACGAGCGCGATGATGTCGTCGAAGTTGTCCGGCCCGGCTTCCTTGAGCGCGCGTTGCATGCCGCCGCCTTCAAGCTGGAATACTGCGACAGTTTGTGCATTTTTCAGCAATCTATACACACCCGCATCGTCCAGCGGCAGCGCGGCGATATCCACAGGTTGTTTGCCGGCAGCCGCGCAGCGCACGTTGATGGCCTTGACCGCCCAGTCGATGATGGTCAGTGTGCGCAGACCAAGAAAGTCGAATTTGACCAAACCCACGGCTTCGACATCATCCTTGTCGAACTGGGTGACCACGCCATCGCTGCCGCCTTCGCTGTAGATCGGCGCGAATTGCGTCAGTGCCGACGGCGCAATGACCACGCCGCCCGCATGCTTGCCGGCATTGCGCGTGAGGTCTTCCAGGCCCAGCGCCAGATCGACCAGCTCGCGCACCTCGTCGTCGGACTCATATTGCGACTTGAAGTCGGCGACAACGCGCGCGGAGTCCTCGCGTGCTTTCGCGCTGCGCCCGAGCGCGTCTTCCAGCGACAAAGGATCGGCCGGGCGCAACGGAATGAGTTTCGCAATCTTGTCGACCTGGCCGTAGCTCATGCCGAGCACGCGTCCGGCATCGCGCAAAACCGCCTTGGCCGCCATGGTGCCGTAAGTGATGATCTGGCTGACCTTGTCGCGACCGTATTTCTGCGCGACGTAGTCGATTACGGCGTCGCGCCCATCCATGCAGAAGTCGACATCGAAGTCGGGCATCGACACGCGTTCGGGATTGAGGAATCGTTCGAACAGCAGCCCGTAACGCAGCGGGTCGATATCGGTAATGCCCAGACTCCAGGCCACCAGCGAACCGGCGCCGGAGCCGCGTCCAGGACCCACGGGAATGTCGTTGCGTTTGGCCCAGTTGATGAAATCAGCGACGATCAGGAAGTAGCCGGGAAATCCCATCTTGACGATGACATCAAGCTCGGTCTGCAGACGGTTGCGATAGTCGTCGGTGCTGAAGGCCGGCGCCAGTGGATGCCGGGCCAGACGCGATTGCAGCCCGCCGCTCGCCTGCGCGCGTATGAAACTATCGACAGTTTGCCCTTCCGGCACCGGGAATGCCGGCAGATGGTAGGTGCCGAAGGTCAGTTCCAGATTGCAGCGCTTGGCGATCTCGACACTGTTTTCCAGCGCTTCGGGCAGATCGGCAAACAACGCGGCCATCTCCGCCGGCGTTTTGAGATATTGCTCGGGGGTGTAGTCGCGTGGCCGTTTCGGATCACCGAGCAGGCGTCCTTGATGAATGCACACGCGTGCCTCGTGCGCTTCAAAATCCTCGCGCAGCGCAAATCGCACGTCGTTGCTTGCCACCACCGGGCAGTTGGTTGCTGCCGCAAGCTGGACTGCCGCGTCATTGAATGACGTCTCGTCATCGCGACCAACGCGGACCAGCTCCAAATACCAGCGATCTTCAAAATGCCGCATCCAGTATTGCGTGGATTCCAGAGCAGCGTCGTGATTGCCGGCAAGCAGCGCTCGGCCTGGCTCGCTGGCGTGACCGGCCAGTGCAATCAATCCGTCGGCGTGGCCGTCAAGCCAGGCTGGATCGACCAGCGCGTTGTCGCCATGCCGGCCCTCGATGTAACTGCGTGATATCAAATGGGCCAGATTCAGATAGCCAGCATGGTTCTGGCACAACAACGTCAGTCGCGTGGGCGATTGGGCGTCCTTGGCGTTTGCAATCCACAGATCGGCACCGGCAATGGGTTTGACGCCATTGGCTTCTGCCGCGCGGTAAAACTTGACCAGAGCGAACAAATTGCTCTGATCGGTCAGCGCCAGTGCCGGCAAGCCCAATTGGACCGCGCGACTGATCAAATTCGGCCGCGACGCCTTGGCCGGATCGCCGTATTCCGGCTTGGCGGGCAGACGCAGGGTCGAATCGACCAGCGAGTAGTCGCTGTGGATGTGCAGGTGGACGAAACCGGGGTTCATGGTTACCGACAGGTTGTCCGCTGAGGGTAGCCGTGCAACGTCGGTGCGACAAGGCTTGACTTGTGCGATTTCGGCCGCGACGCCGTCATTGCCCTCAATCCGGATCGAATTCGTCCTCGAAGACCAGATGCTTGACGCTGCGGCCTTTGCGCCGGACCAGCTTGAGCGCCTCGATGCCAACGTCAATGTGGATTTCGACAAACTTGCCGGTGACTTGTTTGTCGCTGGCCTCGGTCTTGACGCCTTCCGGAATCATGGGCTGATCCGACACC
>DASSXQ010000206.1:0-20576 GCA_035703725.1 Rudaea sp. | reverse complement strand
AATAACACGCGTAATGGCATGCCGATTGCCGATACCTGCGGAGATTGCGACCGCGACAGAGCGACCACAATGGACGCAATGCCAACGCTGGCGATGAACATACGCAGCGGTTGTGGGGCGGCGATGCTCATTGACACCAATGCCAGACCGATTAGCCAAAGGATCGGGGCATCGGGTAGTCGCGAAATGCGGTTGATCACGCCTGCCATAGCGCCGAATATAAATCCGACGTTCCAAAGACTGAAGGGGATCTGGGTGATGATGGGCTGAAAAACAGTGCCGAATTGGTGATGCCTGTAGGTCGCATCGATTACGATCGCCAACCACAACACCATGACGTAGGGAAATAGGCGCCTGCGAAAACACAGCAGCGTGCAAACGCCATAGAAAAGTACTTCGTATAACAGCGTCCACTCAACGCCAAGTGGTCGATACATTTCTCCCAGTGGTAGCAAGGTGAGTGCGCTCCAGGGGACTGGGCTGAATTCATGCAGTCGCACAACTTGCGCCAGGTACAGGCAAAGAAACAGCAGCCAATAAGTTGGAAACAGACGCAGAAACCGATGGAACAGAAATTTGCTTGGGCCGTAGTGACGAACCGCGGACTCCATCAGGAAGCCGGATAAGACGAAAAACACCATGACACCGTAGTAGCCCCAGTAGCCATTGAAGATGGATTCGAGCCATGGTGCATTTAGGCGTAGGGCAGTGAAGTGTGCGGCGTGATAGACCACAACTGCGCCGGCAGCAAGACCACGCAATGCCTGCAATCCCACATTGCGCTGCCGTATGGCGGAACCGACATTCGTGGTGTTCAATCGGTGGTCTCCGCGGGCACTTGCGCACTGTGTTCGGCTTGCTCGGCATGTTTCGTCAATCGCTCCCGTGCCGACTGGTGCCATTCCACCAGCATCACCAGAGCGTAAAGCAAGCGTTCGCGCTTGAGGCCGTCGTGCAGATCCTCATCGACCAGCGCTATGACCGCATCCGTATCCAGAGCCGGTATCTGGGCTTGGGAAAAATATTCTTGAGCACTGCCGCGTTTGTCGAACCAGTCGCGCAACCACCCTTGCATCGGCAGCACGAAACCTTGCTTGGGCCGCTCCAGAATATCCTGCGGCAGCCAGCGTTGCGCGACACGACGCAAGGCCAGCTTGCTGTCGGTCAGGTTCATGCGCGCGAACGGCGCGTTGTTTCGCAGCGCCAGTTCTGCCAGACGCGGCGTAAGGTACGGCGCGCGGCCCTCAAGGCTGCTGGCCATCGCCATCCGGTCGAATTTAACCAGTAGATCGTCTGGCAACCAGGTGCCAATGTCGGCGGCCATTGCGCGCTTGTGCGCGTCGTTGGCGCGGTTCAACCATTCGATCAGTTCGGATTCCCATGCATCCATGGTTGCTTCGGTATTTCCGGTCAGACGCTCGCGGCCGGCCACGTCGGTCAGCAGCGGGAACCCGGATGGTGTTACCGGTGATGGGTTATGGGTGAAGCGGCGCAGTTCGGATACTTGTGTGACGCGACGTCCGCGCAGTCGATCGAACCAGCGTTGCGCGAGGCCTGCGCCGCCAAGAAATTGCCGGTAATAACCGTAACCGCCGAACAGTTCGTCGGCACCTTCGCCGGACAAGGCAACGGTGACATGTTTGCGTGCCTCGCGACATAGCCAAAACAGGGGCAGGGCGGCTTGGTCGCCCAAGGGTTCGTCGAGTTGTGCTGCGACTTGTGGCAGCAGGGTTTCAAAACTATCCGCGTCAAATTGGAAGCGATGGTGACGTGTGCCGCAATGTTCGGCCACGCGCTGCGCGTGCCCGGCTTCATCGTGTGCGATGGAGTCGAAGCCCATCGAAAAGGTCATGATGCCAGGTTGCGCACGCGCTGCGATGGCGGTAATCAGCGAGCTGTCCAGCCCGCCGGAAAGAAATACGCCGACAGGTACATCTGCGACCAGACGCGAGCGCACCGATTGTTCCAGTGCGTCGGCAAGTTCCTCGTCGCCGACCAGCCCGCTCTGGTCGAGTTGCGGTTGGTAATAGCGCGAAATCGACGGTTGCGGTTCCGCAATTTGCAGACTCAATCGGTGACCCGGCAACAGGCGGCGCACACCACAAAAAAACGTCCGTGGTCCGGCAACGTAGTGCGTGGCCAGATAATCATCGAGCGCTTGAGGATCAGTGGCGGTATTCACCCAAGGCAGTGCCGCCAATGCAATCAAGTTCGATGCCCACGCAAAACGGCCGCCGGTATGGGCATAGAACAGCGGCTTTTCGCCAAAGCGATCACGCGCCAAATGAAGTTCGCCGCTGCGCTTGTCCAAGATCGCCAACGCGAACATGCCGTCTACACGCTGCAATAAACCATCGATGCCCCAGACGGCATAGCCGTGCGCAAGGGTTTCGGTATCGCTGCAGGTGCGGAACACGCAACCATGACTTTCCAGTTCGCGGCGCAAATCGCGGTAGTTGTAGATTTCGCCGTTCTGGAAGGCAACAACCTGTTTATCCGCAGCAAAAAGCGGCTGCCAACCGCCTTCCAGATCGATCACCGACAGGCGCCGCATGCCCATCGCCAGCGCGCCGTCGAAGTGCTCGCCTTGCCCGTCCGGGCCACGTTTGATCATCCAGTCAAGCATTCCACCAAGCTGCGTGTGCAGTGGTGCGTCGGCATGAAGGTCGATGATTCCGGCGATTCCGCACATTGGGCTATGGCTTTCTCAAAATAGTGAGTGCCTCTGTGCCGTTTTCCTGGAAATGCTCGATGGTGAACGGCGTACCCAAGTATTCGCGCGCTGAGTGCAGCATTTCCAAAAACGATTTGGGTGTCCAAACGTGAAAGTGGATGCTGTATGCGTTACGCATGTTTTCCTCAGCATTTTTTTCCGCTGCAGCAAGCTCGGCCAAACCGTTTACATGAACTGCCCAATCCAGATAATGGCCCCAGCGTGATTTTATGCCGCCGTCGGAATTGTCGTCGACCAAATGTGCAAATGGTGTCAGCGGCCGTGAATGATCGAAGCACTGTCGCTTGTCGGGGATCGCGTAATACAACAGACCCTTGGATCGTATTCGATCAAAATGCGTGCGCATCGTGCCAAGCGGATCTTCGCAATGCTCCAACATGTGATTGGCGATGATGAAATCCAGTGATTCGCTGGCGAAACCCGGCAGCCGTTCGCCGTCTTCAATCATGTCCGGCTCGATCAATTGATGGTCGGCAAGTTCTGGGTAATATGCCCGCAGCTGCGCAACGCTAACGCGATCAACGTACTGCACGTGGGCGTTTGGCGGGGCCGGCGTCGGGCAATCCAATGCACCGATTTCAATACCATTGCCTTCGAGGTATTTCTCCGCCAGTGCACGGCGTACGGCTAGCATGGCGGGCGCAATGATGGTCATGGGACGAGCCCTGTTGGCGGCGGGGTGCCGACAAGCGCCGCCTCGCGAAATATTTCCGCGTACGCTGCAGCCATTTCATCGAACGTATTCAGGGTCGCCAGCATGGGTTGCGAGTTAGCTGCCAGTCGCGCGCGTACCCTATCGTCGTCGATGAGTTGTCGCAGATGTAGCGTCAACTTTGGGATGTTGCTTGGTTCGTACAATAACCCATTGACGTTTTCGCTGACTTGTTCCACTACGCCGAACACTCGCGTACTGATCACTGGCAAGCCAAAAAACATCGCTTCCAGCACGACGCGCGGGAAGCTCTCGACTCGTGAGGTGCATACGAAAATATCCGCGGCTTGATAGTAGCGCGCGATTTCCTGGGTTTCCCCCACGATTTGCACGCGCTGGCGCAAGTCGAGCGGTAGGGAATCGGCGAGTTTGTGCAGTTCTACGCTGTAGGTGCCTGCACGATCGCCGACGATAAAACAGCGGAGCCGTGCGGCGGTTGCTGGCGGCAACTGCGCGATCGCGTGCAATAGGTCTTGCTGCCCTTTGCGCTCGCACACAGTGCCGGGAAGCAGCACGGCAATTTCATCATTGCCGATACCCAAGTCGCGGCGGGACTGTTCGCGTGGGTAGATTTCGGTTTCGGCACGCAGGCGCTCAAGGTCCAGTCCGTTATGAATTACGCAGAAGTTGTCGCGGCTATCCAGCGGCTCCCAGACGGCGCGGGTTGCGTCGGCAACAAAAACAACACGATATGGGTACTCGAAGCAGCGCAATGCGCGCGCGGCAAGCGGTGCTGGCAGAAAGTTGAAATACGTTTGCCAAGGCTCGCTTTCGCGGGGATTCCACAAGCAAGGAAGTCCCAGGCGATGCGCGGCATCGATGGCGTAGAAGGTTTGCAGCGTATTGCCATATACCAGATCCACGCCAAGATTGCCGATGAACGCGCCAAAGCGATCCAGCGCGCAGTCATAGGCGTTCTCGTCGAAAACGCCGGCTAGCGGATGATCGAATATGTGTACCGGAATACCCGCATTCTCGTAAGCACTGCGCAGCGGGCCGTCTTGCGGTGCGTAAACCACCGGTTCGATGTGGCCGCCGCGCTTTAAACCCAATGTCAGCTCGAATTGGCTGTACGGCGCGCCTTCCCAATTGAGATTGAATGCGCACATCAGTACCCGCACTGCAGGTGCCGTACGTAGTCGATAGCGGCGCGGCTTGATGGCAAAGCGTTCGTTGTCCAGCGATAGATGCGGACTGTAGTAAGGATCGATTTTGCGCGCGTACAGTCGTCGAAATTCGGCGATTTCCTGCGGCCGGTCGAAAAAACCGCGCGAGTGGCCTTCGTGGTGCAGCAACTCGGCATCGGCGCAATAAACACAGCGCAGACCGCGCTCGCCAAGTCGATAGCAATAATCGACATCGTTGTAAGCGACCTCAAATCGGGTTTCGTCGAACCCGCCAAGTTCAAGAAACAACTTGCGCGCTGTCAGCATGCACGCTGCGGTGACGGCCGAATAATTGCGCGCCACGCGCGCATAACTGAGATAACCGTTGTCCCAGGAAGGCGTCAGCTTGAATGCGGGACCGGCCATTCCGTGGTAATAGCCATGCACAATACCTGCATGCTGGATGCGCTTGTCCGGATACAACAAGCGTGCGCCGACTGCGCCAACGCCAGCGAGACCTGCGTAGCCGACCATCTGCGAGAGCCAGTTCGACTCGATCACCTCGGTGTCGTTGTTCAGAAACAGCAACAGATCGCCGCGAGCGCGTTCGGCGGCGCGATTGTTGATGTAGGCAAAATTGAATCGTCCCTGTGGATTGGAGATTCGTTCGATGCGATGCGGCAGCGCGGCGAGATATTCGAGCGTTGCCGGATCGTCGCTGTCGTTGTCGACGACCACGACTTCATAGTTGCGGTAGCGGGTCTTGTTCAACGAATCGATGCAGCGACGCAAAATATCCAGGCCGTTGTAGGTTGGAATAACAATGCTCACCAATGGTCCGTCGTCTGGAAACTCGATGGCAAAGATGCCGACGGCCGCTTGCTGTGCCCACGCCGGTTGGGTTGCGCGGCCCGCGTTGCCGCGACGGCGCAAGGCATCGCCGACCGCGCGCAGGCCGGCATCGAAACTGGCCGGTTTTGCCGCACCGGATGCGGCGGTGGAACCGGGCAGAACCCGCCAGTGATAAAGCACTTGCGGGATATGCGCAATGGCGCGTGCGCATTCGCTGGCACGCAAGGCGAAATCGTAGTCCTGGGAACCTTCGAATCCGATGCGCATTCCGCCAACGCGTTCGTACAGATCGCGACGCACGGCGAACACGTGACTGAAATACATGTAACCGAGCAGCAATTCCGGCGACCAATCGGGTTTGAATTGCGGCGCGAAGCGGTGGCCGTCGACGTCGATCTTGTCGTCATCGGAATACACGATGTCGGCATCCGATTGTGTGGCTGCACAAAGCGCGATTTCGCCCAGAGCATCGGGCGTGAGCAGATCGTCCTGATCGACAAAAACGAGAAATTCTCCGCTTGCCAGCTCGGCCGCAGAATTGGTCGCCGCGCTGATATTTCCGTTTGTTTCGCGCAGACACAAGCGTACGCGCGATTCGGTCGCCGCCAGTTCGCGAAGGTAGTCGGACACGGCAGCGACGGTGCTGGCGTCGTCGGCGATGCACAATTCCCAGTCTGCGTAAACTTGTGACTGCACGCTATCGACGGCTTGTCGCAAGTATTCGAGTGGCGGGTTGTAGACCGGCATGACAATCGACAACACGGGAAGCTCGCCGGCCTGCGCAAGGCGCCGTTCCAGATCGCGGCGTGCAGCTTGAGTGAAATGGTTATAGTTTTGCCATGCCTCGTATTTGTCGACGACTTGCGGCATGCGGAAGCCGGAAGGCACGGCACCGTCGAGGTTCGACGTGTGCTGTTTGACCATTTCGCGGCTAAGGCGAATCAGCTGTGGGATTTCGCGAGGACGCGGCAGCCGTCGGTTTTCAGTGACCCACCGCTGTCCCTCGCGCAGCGCCAAACGAACCCAAGCAACATTGGTGTGTGCCGCGTGCGCTATGCGTTGATGCAGCGCGGGAGCTTTCACTCGTAGCTTTTGCGGCCACTGCAACGTGCATTCGCTGCCGTCTTCCAACACCGCAGTGAAGCCTAGCGACCATTTTCCGGGCGGCAAATCCAATGTCGCTTCAAATCCGGAGTTCGCCGATCCGGGAATGTCGGGAAGCGCCTTGCCCACATCGGCGCGTTCGAGATGGTATTGGCAGGCAACTTTCTTTCGCCCTGCGATTACGCTTAAATCCATAATGCGCGCATGCGGATGCGCACACCAACCGGAGAAACGTACCTGGCCGCTTTTTACGAGCATTTCGACCGGCGTATCCAGTTCGACGCGCAGTGTTGCCGGGCGTACGACAACACTGCGTTCTCCCAGCACGTGCCAGGCATCGTCAAGTGTGGTTCTGGCCTCCACAACCAGCGTATGCGTGCCTTCGGGGAGTGCGATGGTGGTCGAAAATCCGGAATTTACGATGTCGGACGTCTCCCCGAATGCGGCGGCTACATCTGGGCGTGGCTTGTTTGCGTCTGCCTGCACAGCTCGGTCGTCAGCATGGATTCTGATGCCGGCGACGCTGTTGGAAGTATCGAAGCACCATCCCGTAACATGCACGATCCCTTCTGTAACTGCGCCATCGGTTGGTGCTTCGATGGCAAACCGCAGTGTTTCCGGCATTGAAGGCGGCTCGACGAGATTTGGCGTCGCCTCGGTTTGTGCGAACGCTTGTGGTGCAGACAAGATGCGAAAGGCACGGCCCAGGCGAAACCACGCAGAGCCGCGTAGCGTCGAGATTTCATCCAATAACACACGCTCGGTAATGTCGCGGGCGCGATGGGCGTCGCGCGCGCGTTCGATGTCGTTTGCCAACGCGTCGATGTTGTTGCGGGCCGAGCTCAGTTGCTCGGCGTACGCTGCCTCGATACCATCGCGCGATTGAATTGTTTTGGCAAGCTCTTCGCGAAGTGCGGCCAGTTCTCGCCCGGTGTTTTCGAGTTGGGAATGGAATGTGGTTTCCGAGTCGCGCCACGCTTGGGTAATGCGCCGATTCTCTTCGCGCAACTGCTCATTGCTCTGGCTCGTCTGTTTGATTTCAGTGCGCAGCGACGATTCAAGCTCATCGCGCGCCCGATGCGCCAGGCGAGATTGCTCAATCTCGATCTTGCCGGACTCGATCGTCGTGCGCGCCTGCTCGATTTCTTCATCTCTGGCGCGAATCACTTCGCGCGCGCGATCCAGTTCCTCGAGGTGACAGTCGCGATCGAAAGTAATTGTTTCGGTCAGATCACGAATTAGCGGTGCCGCTACTTCCATCTGCGATTCGTATTGCACCAGGATGCTACTGAAATACGCTTGATCGATCGACGCATTGGCTGCGCACAACTGCTGCAGGTGTCGATAAATATTGTCCAGCAGGGCCGGAAGCGGCGAAGCAGCCTGAGCGGTTTGACGGATACAATGATGGCGCAGCGACGGCTCGATGAATTCGTCGATTTCCGCTTCGATCTGGACATTTCGCTTCGGAAACTCGATCGCCAGTGCTTTCTGGATTCGGTGCTGTTCCGTGCGCCAGTCGCGTAGAACATTTTCGTAGTGCACGAACACGCGTGGAAACCCACGAGTTCCACGTACACACTCGATCATGTGTTGCAGCCAAAGCATTCGCGAGTGTGCTTGGGACAGCCCATCCCGCTTGCCTAGCGATGCGGCGACTTCATCCGGATGCCGCACGACGATGACAAACGCGGGTTTTACCTCAATTTCCTTCAACGTATCCGTCCACAACGGCGCCAACAATGACAACCGTGGGTCTTTTATCATCACCAGCTGCGAGGTGCCGAACTCTGCGGTAACGGCTTTTCGCGCGTCGCTTGCGAACTGACGTGCGACTTGACCTTCACGCCAATCATTCGGAAACACGGCAACGTCATGCCAACGCAGATTCCATCGCGCGAGCGTTTGTTCATGCAAATCGAGAAAGATCTTGTTTTCCCAGAAGCCGCGCTCATTGTCCTGCTTCGGCGGCAGCATATGACGTCCCAAGTCGGCGCCACATAGATTCAGCATTCGAGTTACCGCCGAGGTGCCGCTTCGGTGCATGCCGAGCACCAGGATCGCATTGGTAGTCGAGCGCTGCAATTTGCTCTCTTGCGACACACTCCCGGATTTGGTGGTCAAATGCATGATCTCATGTCAGTTCCGCAACTCGGCCCGCCCGCGAAACTCCTCCAGCGCCTGCGGATTCGCCAGCGCATCGGTATTCTTCACGGGTCGGCCGTGGATGGCTTCGCGTACGGCAAGTTCGGTGATTTTGCCGGAAATCGTGCGCGGGATGTCGGTGACTTGCAGGATTTTGGCGGGGACGTGGCGGGGCGTGGTGTTGTCGCGGATCTGCTTTTTGATGCGATCGCGCAGGGCGTCGTCGAGCACGAGGCCTTCGCGCAGGCGCACGAACAGGATCACGCGCACGTCGTGATCCCAGTCCTGTCCGACGGCGATGGATTCGAGCACTTCGGGTAGTTGTTCAACCTGGCGATAGATTTCCGCGGTGCCGATGCGTACGCCGCCGGGATTGAGCACGGCGTCGGAACGGCCGTAGATGATGATGCCGTCGTGTTCGGTCAGCAGGGCGTGGTCGCCGTGGCACCAGACATCGGGAATCTTGGAAAAATAGGCGGCGTGATATTTTTCGCCGTCCGGGTCGTTCCAGAACCGGATTGGCATGCACGGGAACGGTGCGGCGCAGGCCAGCTCGCCTTTTTCGCCACGCACCGGTTCACCGGCTTCGTTGAGAACTTCGACCTTCAAACCCAGGCCGCGACATTGCAGTTCGCCGCGGTACACCGGCAGCAACGGATTGCCCAGCGCGAAGCAGGAAATGATGTCGGTGCCGCCGGAGATCGACGACAGCATTACACGATCTTTCACGTCGCGGTAGACGAAATCGAAACTCTCTTCGGCCAACGGCGAGCCGGTCGAAAGGATGGTTTTCAGACTCAGCAATTTGTGCGTTTCGCGCGGTTTGATTCCGGCCTTTTCGACCGCAGCGATCCACTTGGCGCTGGTGCCGAATACACTGATGCCGACCTCGTCGATCAGGTCCCACAGCACGTTGCCGTCCGGATGGAATGGCGAGCCGTCGTACAGCACCACGCTGGCACCCACGGCGAGGCTGGACACCAGCCAATTCCACATCATCCAGCCGCAGGTGGTGTAGTAGAAAATCTTGTCTTCGCGCTTCAGATCCGTGTGCAGCACCAGTTCTTTCAGATGCTGAATCAAGGTGCCGCCCGCGCCGTGAACGATGCACTTGGGTGCGCCGGTAGTGCCCGAGGAATACATCACGTAGAGCGGATGATCGAATGGCAGCATTTCGAATTGCAGCGGGTGTTCTTCGCTGCCGACAAAATCGGCCCACGACACGGCCTTGTCGATGGAGTCGGGTTTGAGCGCATCGCCGCTGTAATCGATAACGACCAATTTTTGCACGGCCGGAATTTTGTCGCGCACTTTGCGCGCATTGCCCAGGCAATCGAAACGTTTGCCGCCGTAACTGTAGGCATCGACGGTGAACAACACTTTCGGTTCGATCTGGCCGAAACGATCCACTACGCCATTGATGCCGAAATCCGGCGAGCACGACGACCACACCGCGCCAATCGATGTGGCGGCAAGCATTGCAATTGCCGCCTCGGGGATATTCGGCAGATAACCGGCAACGCGATCGCCTTGCCCGACGCCGGCTTCGCGCAATGCATGCGCGAGTTTGCCGACTTCAACATGCAGCTGGGCGTACGTGTAGTCGCGTTTGTGGCCCCATTCGTTGCGTGCGATCAGGGCGATGCGGTCGTCCTTTTGGCGCAGCAGATTCTGGGCAAAATTCAGACGTACGTTGGGAAACCATTTCGCGCCCGGCATCTTTTCGGCGTCGACCAGCACCTCGTCGAAATTCCCGCTGGCGCGAATGCCGCAGAATTCCCACAGCAGTTGCCAGAATTTCTTCGGCTGCCTCACCGAGAAATCGTACAGCGGTGCGTAGCTGCGCAAGTCGTCGTTATTCGTCTGTTCGCGCACGAAGCGCATGAAACGGCTCAGATTCGCGCCATCGGCGCGCTCCTTGCCGGGTTCCCAGATTGGTTTCGTCATACCGGCATCAACTCCCTGTTTCCCTTGTTTGCGCAGCCGCATCAACCGAGCGCGGCTTCCAGCTCGGGTATGATTTTGAACAAATCGCCGACCAGACCGATGTCGGCAACCTCGAAAATTGGCGCTTCGCCATCCTTGTTGATGGCGACGATGGTACCGGCATCCTTGATGCCGGTCAGGTGCTGGATGGCGCCGGAAATTCCAATTGCCATGTACAACGCCGGCGAGATGATCTTGCCGGTCTGGCCCACTTGCAGATCGCTGGGCACATAACCGGCATCGACAGCGGCGCGCGACGCGCCAACTGCCGCGCCGAGTTTGTCGGCGAGTTTGTAGATGACGGCAAAATTTTCCTTCGAGCCAACTCCGCGGCCGCCGGAAACCACGCGGCTGGCGCTTTGCAGGTCGGGACGATCGCTCTTGCCTTGGGCCAGACCGACGAATCGTGTATGCGTGGGCAGTTCGACATCCAGCGTCAACACTTCGACCGGCGCGGCGCTGGAACCGTTTGCAGCAGCGGCAAATGAGGCCGTGCGCACGGTGGCGACGAGCAACTGATCGCCGGGCGCTTGCACGGTGATGATGGCGTTGCCGGCGTAAATCGGGCGCTCGAATTCGTGCGCGCCGTTCACCTGCATGATGTCCGATACCTGGGCCACGCCAAGCAGCGCGGCCACACGCGGCATGACATCCTTGCCGAAGGTGGTCGAGGGCGCGAAAATGTGAGTGTAACCTTCTGCCGCCGCTGCAATTTGCGGCGCGTACGTCGCGGCGAGCGCGTGCGCATTGGCCGGATTCGCCACGGTCAGCACCTTGTTCACCGTGTCGATCTTCGCTGCTTCGGCGGCGATCGTATCCGGCACATCGGCCAGCACCAATACGTCAATCGCAGCGGGTTTCAACTCGCGCGCGCAGGTGACGCAACGCGCCGTGCTGGAATTGAGTTCGCCGTTGAGGTGTTCGGCGATGATGAGAACTTTGTTCATTTTGCGTTCCTTGATCGAATCTTGAACCCTTCTCCTATCGGGAGAGGGGCAGGGTGAGGGTCGGGGTCACGAATTGCGCTGTCTCGATACCGAACCCTCATCCGGCGCTTTGCGCCACCTTCTCCCGGCGGGAGAAGGTTACAGTAGTCCCTTGGTTTTCAAAGCCGCCACCAGTTCCGCCGCATCCTTCACCATCACGCCCTTGCTGCGCTTGGGCGGTGGCGCATACTTCGTGGTGGCGATGTGGTCGCCCGATTCAACGCCAAGGCTGGCGAATTCGATGGTTTCCATCGGCTTGGCCTTGGCCTTCATGATATCCGGCAGTTTGATGAAGCGCGGCTCGTTCAGGCGCAGATCGGTGGTGATCACGGCCGGCAGATCGACTTCGATGGTTTCGAGTCCCGCATCGACTTCGCGCGTCACCTTGGCGACGTTATCGGCAATTTCGACTTTCGATGCGAACGTGGCTTGTGGGCGGTTCCACAGCGCCGCGAGCATCTGCCCGGTCTGGTTGCAGTCGTCGTCGATGGCTTGTTTGCCGAGGATCGCGATCTCGGGCTGTTCTTTTTCGATGAGTTTGAGCAGCGCGCGCGCCGCCGTCAGCGGCTGAATCGCTGCGTCGGTGACGACATGGATGGCGCGATTCGCCCCCATCGCCAGACCGTTGCGCAGATGCGCCTGGGCGTTGGCCGGCGCGATGGTGGCAACGATCACCTCGCTGGCGACGCCGGCTTCACGCAGGCGCAGCGCTTCTTCCAGCGCGATGTCGTCAAAAGGGTTGGCCGACAGCTTCACCCCGTCGGTGACCACGCCCGAGCCATCCGGCTTGACCTGAATGCGCACGTTGTAATCGACCACACGCTTGTATGCCACCAGAATCTTCATCGAATTCGTTCCTCGAATATCGGGTTGCCCGCGCCGGCTACGGCGGCGGAAAGGTCGTCAATTCTACCAAACAACCGCCACCCGGCACGAAACTGCGGCAAAGCCCTCTCCCCCAACAGTGGAACTGTTGGGGGAGAGGGAGTAGGCAGTCGTGGTGTTGGGAGGAACGGCCGCGCTTGAAGCCCTCTCTCCCAAGCCTGCTTGGGGGAGAGGGTTGGGTGAGGGGGAGGTGTTTGATGTTGCGGGAATTTGCCGGCAGTGCTTGGGTACAATGGCCGGCGGTTCGATCCGGCGATTTGCATCCATGGCAGACAACGCAGCGCAACAAATCCGCAAAATTCTGATCAGTGGCGCAGGCATTGCCGGTCCCACGCTGGCGTGGTGGCTGGCGCATTACGGGTTTGAACCGACTTTGGTCGAATGCGCGCCGACATTGCGTCGCGGTGGTTATATCGTCGATTTCTGGGGAACCGGGTTTGAAGTCGCGCAGCGCATGGGGCTGGAGTCCGAACTACGCGAACTGGGCTACGACGTGGCGGAAGTGCGCATCGTCAATGCGCAGGGCAAGCGCTGCGGCGGGTTTTCCGCGGACGTTTTTCGCGACGCGACCGAGGGCAAATACACGAGTATTGCGCGCGGCGATCTTTCCGGCGCGATTTATCGCCGCATCCAAGGTCGTGTGGAGACGCTGTTCGGCGACAGCGTTCGTTCGATCGCGCAAGACGACGCGGGCGTGCTGGTGCAATTCGAGCAGGCGCCGGAGCGACGCTTCGATCTGGTCGTCGCGGCCGATGGTCTGCATTCGCGCGTACGCGAACTCACCTTCGGCGATCAGTCGCGTTTCGAGAAGCCGCTGGGTTACACCGTGGCCGCGTTTGAAAGCCGCGGTTATCGCCCGCGCGATGAAGATGTCTATATCGGCTACGGCCGGCCCGGACAACAAATTGCGCGGTTTTCGATGCGCGACGATCGCAGCATGTTCCTGTTCACCTTTGCCCACGATCTGACCACGGCCAACGGGTTGCCCGATACCGCCGAAGTCAAACGCATCTTGCATTCGCAGTTTGACGATGGTGGCTGGGAATGCGCGCAGATTCTCGCTGCGATGGATGGCGTCGGTGAAATCTATTTCGATCGGGTCAGTCAAATTCACATGCCGACCTGGTCGCAAGGTCGCGTCGGATTGCTGGGCGATGCGGCGTCGTGTCCGTCGTTGCTGGCCGGCGAAGGCTCGGCATTGGCGATGACGCAGGCATACGTATTGGCTGGCGAATTGAAGGCTGCGGCTGGCGACCATCGCGTAGCCTTTGCGGCGTACGAACGCCGCTTGCGTGAATTCATCGATACCAAGCAACGCGATGCGGTGAAATTCGCCGGCGCGTTTGTTCCACGCACCGCATTTGGTTTGTTTGCGCGCAATCAAATCAGCCGGGCGTTGGCGTTTCGGCCGGTGGCGAATTATTTCATCGGTCGCGGCCTGATCGATAATTTCGAATTGCCCGATTATCGCTAACGCTACGCGAGTCGCCTCATCGCCGCTCATTCCAGCCTTTCGCCGGGTTCAGAACAGGCTCGGCAGCGCCGAGGCTGACTTCAACGCGCGCGGATCAGAGGAAATTTCCTGATTAGCGTCGAAGTTCAGCCGAGGCACAACAAACACCGTTCGCCCTGATCCCATCGACAGGCTCAGGACAGGCTTCGCCGCGCCAGCAGGCGAAGTCGAAGGGTTCAAGTTCGCCGACCCTTCGACTCCGGCCTTGCGGCCTACGCTCAGGGCGAACGGTCTGGGGTAACTGAACTTCGACGCTGATCAGAAAAAATTTCGGGTCGATCAACGACGCACGCGCTTCTCAATTGCCTGGGCAAATGTCTCAACCGATCCTGGCGCATGGTTGAAGAACAGTGACGGTTCGGTCAATTCCAGTTCCAGCAGACGTGGTGAGTCGTCGTCGGCACGGATCACATCCACGCGGGCGTAGAGCAAGGGTTGATCGAACGGCATTGCTGCAAGCGTGCGTTGTGCCAGTTCCACTTCGTCGCTCGATGGCGTGCGCGAGACAATGTGCTCGGCGGCAAAAAGCGCGCGCGTTGGTCCTTCGCCGCGTTTGAGCAGCGCACCTTTGCGGATCGCGTGACAGAATACGCCGTCGAAAAAAATCAGCGCCGTTTCACCGTTGGTGTCCACGCGACGAAGGTATGGCTGCACCAATACGCTGCGCCGATCATCGAGCAGGCGTTGGGCATGCGCCATGGCGATCCGGATTTCCTCGCGGCCGTAACGCTGTGCATCGCGCGAGCCGGCGCCGACTGCCGGTTTGACCACAAACTCGGCCGCATCGTTGGCGCTCAGAAAATGCTGCATCGACGCATCGACAGCATGCTCGGGTTCAATGAACGTGCTCGCAACAACCGGCACGTCGGCAGCGGCCAGTTCGGCCAGATAATGTTTGTCGGTATTCCAGCGAATGACGCTCAGTGGATTGAGCAAGCGCGTGCACGCACCGGTGCGGGTTGCCCAATCGAGGAATTCCGCCAATCGTCGGGTGTAGTCCCACGGCGATCGCAGCAGGGCCAGGTCGAATGCAGTCCAATCCACTTGCGCATCGTCCCAATCCACGCAAGCAACCCGCATGTTGCGCTGACGCAAAGCGTCAACGAGCGGCGCCAGATCGTCATCCAGTTCACGAGCGGCGCCGGTGGTCACAAGTGCAATGTGTGGTTCGGTATCCATGCGGGGCATGCGTCAGATTATGGATTGCGAGTCCGCGATTTTCGTGCGTAACGATCTTGCAGAGTGCGGCCAACGCCAACTCACAAATTCTGATAGTTCGGTCCCGACCCGCCTTCCGGAGTGACCCAGTTGATGATCTGGTACGGGTCCTTGATGTCGCACGTTTTGCAATGCACGCAGTTGGCGGCATTGATCTGCAGGCGTTTGCCAGTGGTTCCATCTGGCGCGATGTGATCGACCATTTCGTAGACACCGACCGGACAGAATCGCGTGCACGGATTGGCGTACTCCACCGCACACCGGGTGATGCAGATTTCGGGATCGGCCACGTGCAGATGCACGGGTTGATCCTCATCGTATTCGGTGGCGGCGAAGTAGACGGAGGCGAGCCGATCGCGCGGCGGCAGTGTGCGCTCGACCCAATCGCGTTTCGGCGATTCGTAGCTGTCGATTTTCTCCAGCGACGACCAGTCGGCGTGGTTTTTCAGCGTCCACGGCGAAAGTCCGGCGGTGATGGTTTCCCAACCGGCATTGGCCAGACCCAACCAGAAACCCTTGCGGAATCCGGGCCGGATATTGCGCACCTTGCGCAATTCCTTCATGACTACCGAGCCGCGCAATTTTGCATCCCAGCCATCCGCCTTGCCCGTGGCAACGACGTGTTCGGCGGCAAGCATGCCGGAGCGGATCGCCTGATGTGTGCCTTTGATCTTCGGCACGTTGAGCAGGCCGGCGCAGTCGCCAATGAGCAGGGCACCGGGCATCTCGCAGTTCGGCAGCGACTGGTATCCACCTTCCACGAGGGCGCGCGAGCCGGCGGAAAGGATTTGTCCGCCTTCGAGCAGCGGCTGGATGTGCGGATGCTGCTTGACCTGCTGGAATACCTCGAATGGAGGCAACATTGAATCCTTGTAATCCAACCCGGTGACAAAGCCGATCGCGACGCGATCCTGGTCCAGGTGGTAGACGAAACTGCCGCCATACGTGGCGTTATCCAGTGGCCAGCCGATGGTGTGCATGACTTTGCCGGGTTCGGCGCGCCCGGCCGGCAGTTGCCACAATTCCTTGATGCCGATGCCATAGGTTTGTGGATCGGCATTTTTGTCGAGTTGGTATTTGGCGATGAGTTTCTTGCTCAAGCTGCCGCGGCAGCCTTCTGCCAGAATCGTGATTGGCGCCTTGATGTCGATGCCCTCGGTATAGCCGGGCTTGTGCGATCCGTCCTTGGCCACGCCCATGTCGCCGATGCGTACACCGGCGACCGCGCCTTCGTCATTGAACAGCGGTTCGGCAGCCGCGAAACCCGGATAAATTTCCACACCCAATGCTTCGGCCTGTGGTGCCAACCACGCGCACAGTGCACCAAGGGAAACGATGAAATTGCCGTGATTGTGCATTTGCGGCGGCGTCGGCATTTTGGTCGCACGCGCATGATCGCGCAGCCACCAGAATTCGTCTTTGACCACGGGCACGCAAATCGGCGGCGGGTTGGTGCCCCATTCCGGCAGCAATTCGTTCAACGGTTGCGGTTCGATCACGGCACCGGAAAGAATCTGCGCACCAACGGTCGAGGCTTTTTCAATCACGCACACGCTGATTTCCGGCTTGAGTTGTTTCAGACGGATCGCAAACGCGAGTCCGGCCGGTCCGGCGCCGACGGTGACGACGTCGTATTCCATCGATTCGCGTTCGCTCATGGCGTGCTCCGTTGGCGTGAATGCATTAAGGCGATTGTCGGGGTTTGCGGCGAGAGGGGCAAATGCAGGGCTGGCGAAACGGCTTCATTTTTTTGCGGGCTGAGAGCCAAAAGCCAAAAGTCGTTGGGTTGCGAGGGTGCTTTGCTTTTCGGCCCTCAGCCCTCGCGTCCCGAATCGCTGCGTTCATAGCGGGTGAAATAGTTGAACATGGGGCCCGGATGCAAGGTAACCGCTACCAGCACGAGGCGTCCCTGAATATTGAAATAGCGCCGTACACTGCGAAATCCCGGTGTATCGGGGCGGACTTTCAATTCTTCAGCCTGTTCGGGAGTGATTGTCACTGCGCTGAGCGATTGTTCGACCTTGCCGATGCTTTGCTGGAATTGTTCTTCAATCAAGTGATGCATCGCATCTTCCATGCGCGTGTAGCCATGCGGCAGGCCTTGCCAACTGGCGCGTCGATACACCTCTCCAAGGCAATACGGCAGCTGTGTGCGACGTTGGTAGCGAATGCCGTGAAAATGGATGCACTCCGTACCTACCCGCACATTCAACCAACCGGCCAGCACCGAATCGGCGGCGATGCGATCAGTGAACAGGAACTGGAACCCCGTCGCGTTGGTGTATTGCAGCAGGTCGTTGATGGTTCGGATGTGCTGGTCGTAACTGATCTGCGTGTCGGCACTGCGGACGGTAGTGCCGGAACCGCGTCGTCGCGAGATCAGACCCTGATCTTCGAGCAGGCGCAAGGCCCCACGCGCGGTGAAACGGCTGATGCCGAAGCGCTTGCACAAGGCCGCTTCCGCGGGCAAACGCCGGCCGACTTCATGTTCGCCACGCCGAATTTCCTCGCGCAAGACTTCAGCGATGTGCACGTAGCGGGGCTTGCGCGAGGAGCGCAGGCCGGCGCTGCGGCCAGGACCATCAACTTTGGCGGCCGAATCGGACGCATGCGGCATAATGGCACCTTGAAAAAGGAGACTGCATGATCGACACGATAGCAAATCGACTCGACGAGCGTGAATTGCGCGGGGCCACGATGTGCCAGGTTTTGCACTGGCTGGCTGCTGCCCGCATCGACTCGCAACGTCTCACGCGCAGTTATCTGGACGCAATCACGGCAACTGCCGGATCGTTGAATGCCTTCACCGCGCTGGACTGCGATGGCGCCATCGCACAGGCGCAAGCCAGCGACAAGCGCCGCGCCGCCGATGCACCAATCGGACGCCTGGACGGTATCACGGTGGCGATCAAGGACAACATCGACGTCGCCGGTTTGCCGACGTCGTGCGGCTTGCCGGGGCAGCGCGCCGCGGCAACCGAGGATGCGCAAGTCGTGGCGCAATTGCGCGCCGCCGGTGCGGTCATATTTGCCAAGACGGGTGTGGATGAAGGCGTGCTCGGTGCCGACGGCAGCAATGCGCATTTTGGTGATGTGCACAATCCCTGGCGGCATGAATTTTCGCCCGGTGGATCATCGGCCGGAGCCGCCGCTGCAGTTGCAGCCGGGCTATGCACACTGGCGCTGGGTTCCGACAGTCTGGGGTCTTGTCGAATTCCCGCCAGTTATTGCGGGGTGTACGCGCTCAAGCCGACTCCGGGTGAAATTTCCATGTACGGCATGCGCGCGGCCGCGCGACGTCTGGATTGTGTGGGACTGCTCGCGCGTGGCGTTGACGATCTGGGTGTGGCGTTGCATGTGTTGGCCGGTTACGACGCTCGCGATGCACGCTCGCGTCAGCGCCGTATCGACATGGCCTTGCCGGATTGGGAGCCGGGCAACTTGCGCGTCGGAGTGCTGGGCGATTTGTCGCATTGGGGTGTAGAGGCCAATGTGGCCGAATTGTTCGCCAATGCGCTCACGGCGTTGCAACACGAACTGCCGAATCGGCAAATTGTGGATTTCGATGATTATCCGATTGCCCGGGCGAGGCGTGCCGCCTTTTTCCTGATCGAGGCCGAAATGCGCAACACGTATGCGGGCGCGTTGGACGACGCGAATAATCCGGTGTCACCACGCCTGCGAAAATGGCTCGATTTTGCCGCGACGAAAAGTGCTTCCGACTATGTGGCTGCCGACCGCATGCTCGATGGCGCCATTGAAAAGTCGCGTCGTCTGTTTTCGCGGATTGATGTGTTGGTCACGCCGACAACGCCGCAAGCTGCATTCGCTCACGCGGCGGATGTTCCGGCAAATCAGGCCGACTTCACCTGTTTTGCCAATCTGGCCGGATGCCCGGCGCTGAGTTTGCCGATGGGAACGACAGCGCGGGGATTGCCTGTGGGACTGCAACTGTTGGGGCCGCCGGGTTCGGATTTGCGCTTGCTTGAACTGGGTCAGGTATGTGCTGCGACGCTGGACACGACGCCAAATTATCCGGTCCAATAGCGCCGTTTTGCCACGCGGAATCCCGATGAATTCCAATAGTCCGAAATCGCGCATGGAATTTGTCGTTGAACTGGCGCGACGCCTGCATCAAAACGGCGCCTCTGCGCCACGCCTCGAAGCGGCGATGGAAAGTGTCAGCGCACGGCTGGATTTGAACTGCAACAGTCTGTCCACCCCGACCGCGATAATCTTGTCATTTTCCGATCGAGCGCAAGGCGAAAATGCATTGGCTGAAGTCACGCAGGTGATTCGCATGGCGCCGGGAGACGTGAATCTTCGGCGCTTGTGCGAAGTCGATGCCATTGCCGATCAAGTCACCACGGGCGCAATGGACATCGTTGCCGGTGCACGTCGATTGCGACAGATTCAACGCCGACGCGACACGCGCAATTGGTTGCTGACTGCTGTCAGTTTCGGCATTTCGTCTGCGGCGGTCGCTGCCATCCTGCATGCGAAATGGCCCGATATCGTCGTCGCGGGAACCATTGGGGTCGTGATTGGTATCCTTGCCTTGTTCAGCGAAGGACGCCCGCGACTCGGCGCGAGCTTCGAGGCGATTTCGGCGTTGCTCGCAACTTTCATCGCAACGTTTGCCAGTATCTGGTGGCAACCGCTGGAATTGAAGTCGGTCGTTTTGGCCAGCTTGATCGTGTTGTTGCCCGGCATGAGTTTGACCACGGCCGTGCGCGAATTGTCGACGCAGCATCTGGCGTCCGGTGTGGCGCGATTGGCCGGGGCCGTCATGAGTTTGCTCAAGCTCGGTTTCGGTGCGATTGCGGCCACGCAGATTTGCAAGGCGCTGCATCTGATACCGAATCTGGCTGCGCCAGCGCCGAATCTCGTGCCGCCCTGGGTTGAATGGATTGCGCTGGGTTTCGGCTGCTTTTCATTTGCGGTGCTGTTCCAGAGCGCGCGGCGCGATTATCCGTTGGTGATGTTTTCGGCTGCGCTGGGCTACGTCATTGCCTATTACGGCAGTTCGATTTTCAACCCGGAATTCGGCGTGTTCCTGGCCGGGCTGTGTATTGGTGCCTTGGGCAACGGTTATGCGCGTTGGGCACATCGGCCCGGTGCGCTGGTGCGCGAGCCGGGCATCATCTTGCTGGTTCCGGGCAGCGTGGGTTTTCGCACGCTATCGCTGATGTTCGAGCGCGATGTCTATCTGGGCGTGGACATGGCCTTTTCACTGATTGCGATTCTGGTCGCACTGGTGGCCGGTTTGTTGTTTGGTGATTTGTTGGTAGCGTCGCGCCGCAGTTTGTGATTGCACCAATAAAAATGCCGGCAT
>DASSXQ010000064.1:0-8584 GCA_035703725.1 Rudaea sp. | reverse complement strand
AACGCCACGATGGCACGAGAATCTCAGCGCACGCAGCGAAAGGCGCAAGATGAATTGATGGCAAGTCAGGGTATTCATGACAGGCGACCTCACTGAAGTTCAAACCAATCCATAACCCAAACGCCTGCGTGCACCAGCATCGTTACAAGGCACACACGGGGCTATTGACAGAACCTTTCGTTGACGGACGATACCAAGACACCTGCTTGCTCGATTGCACAAACAACCATGGCAATGCATCGATCGAAACTTCCCCGCCCAGCGGTGGCAGCGGCCCGGTTGTCAATACACCGTTTTCGAACTTGCAGCAGTCACAGATTTCAAGCCGGTTGAGGTGCGCACTGCACGAGTACACAAGCTCCGACGCCAAGCCAAAGGGCAGCATCAAGAATGTCAAAGGCCATGCTTACACGATGTTTTTGTCGAACGGTGATGCGGTACTGAAATACACCTCGACTTGGGTTAGTCCATCGACGTTTGGAGCCGCCGCGACATTTGTTGGTGGACTGACGAACACGCAAACAAACGAATCGCACATTTTCCCGTGGCCGTATACCCGCCCAAGCTCTGGACAGGACGACCACATGCAGATGCCATACACAGGAAATGGGCCGCCATTCTCGAACCCGCTGGATACCTCTACCCTGGGTGATTTTGAACTCGGACTATTCGTGGGGGCGCACGAAGCAGCGCACCAAAATGGCATTGATTCGACCAAGGAAGGCGAGGCAAACTGGTATGGGGAAAAGGCCGTCGAGAATTGCCGCAAGGATGGCAATGGAAACAAATGTAAATAACCGCCGCGGGCTCATTGCAGTTTTCGCAGGTCTGGCGGTCATCGCGTTTGCCAGCGTGGTCGGCTGGTTTGCGTGGCGCGCGACGAGTCCGGTCGCATCTGTCGCGCCGGCTGCCCCTGCCGTTGTGACGCCGATGTCACGCGAAATTTCGCCAGTCGATAAATCCGACGTGCAACCCAGCAAGCCAGATGACAAGGTTGGCAAGACTGAAAGTCGACCAAAGTACACGATTACCGTACGCAACCATGTGCGGCGCGATGTTGATGCCAACGATGCCATGGCGAAGGCAATTCAGGCATATCACGATACGTTGACTTGTCGGGATTATTTGCATCAGGTCAATGCGGCCCTCGCAAAGCATGTGCCCGAAGGCGCAGATGCGCCATTGAGCACACTCAAATCAACGCTCGAAAACCTCGATCGCATAAGCAAGGAGATGGAAAGCAACCGCGATCTTTGCGCGGGTGCAACTCAGGAGGGACTGAACGAAAAATTGGTTGCGCTTTCACTGGAGCTGGGCTTGAAAGGTTATCAGCCGGCGCAAGCATGCTTTGTGGAAGCGCCGTACATCGAGTTGGACGACTTTTACCGAAAAAACGCAGCGCTTCAGGAACAGTATTTGGAGACCGCTCCACGTTTCATGGCCGACCTGCTAATTAACGGAGACCGGGCAGCGACCAGTCTGGCAAAATACATGTTGGGATACCGGCTCGCAGAAAGCGGGGATGACGCCAAATGGCTGGAACAAATGCCGTTACCAGCCCCCTATCTTGTGTATCGATCATTGCGTCTGGACTATTATCGCATTCCCCAAAAACCGGCTGATCGACTCGAAAGATTTGCAAAATCTTTGCATGAATTTGAAATGAAATATCAATTTTCGGATGAGGCGATTGCGCAAGCCGATGCCTTGGCGCACGCAACGTATTTGAAAAAGTACGCCAATTTGCCACCGCTGAACATTGACGTTTTGTCTGGTTGTCGCGAAGGGATGACGCAATAGCGTTCTGACATCGCATTTTTGTCAACATTTCCCACGCCGACATACAACTGCGGATTTGGTGCGACCCAAGCAAGCAGCGACACCGCAGACCATCGTTCGGTTATTGCAGCTACCCCACCCGTCGCGACGGGTCGACAAGAAAATATTCGTGCAATTGTGGAGTCGCACTCCACGATTGCACAAAATTACGACACCAACAGACACCACTCGAACAGCAGCACGTAATGGGATACTTTGCCTCGAGCTTCGCTATTCCGGGGAAACTTCAGAACGGAATATCGTCTTCGTCGAAATTGTCTGATGCGGGCGGTGCGGAGGCCGGGCTGCGTGCGGGTGCGGATTGCGGACCACGCGCGGGGCCGCGTTCGCGGCGCTCGCCGCTGCCGCTGCCGCCACCGGCGTCGCCACGACTGCCGAGCATCTGCATTTCGTCGGCAATGATATCGGTGGTATAGCGTTTGACGCCGTCTTTTTCGTATGACTCCGTGCGCAATTTGCCTTCGACGTAAACCTGTCCGCCTTTTTTCAGGTATTCACCGGCAATTTCACCCAGGCGTCCAAAAAACTTGACGCGATGCCATTCGGTGCGTTCTTGTTGCTCACCGGTTTGTTTGTCTTTCCACGATTCCTTGGTGGCGATGCTGATCGTGGTAATTGCGGTACCGCTGGGCGTGTAACGCGTTTCTGGATCAGCACCGAGGTTGCCTACCAATATCACCTTGTTGACGCCACGTGCCATGATCTCACCTGTGTGCAATGCGATGGAAGAGGCGACAGAATACCACGCTGGCGTTTTCGCTTTTGTCGGTAAATGGCGCTCAGTGTTGTAGGAAATCCGTCCAGCTGCGTTTGCATGGCAAGTCCGGATTCAAATGGCCTGCGTCGGAATTGCGTTTGATCGGGAATGGCACCTGGCGATGCGTTGTCCCGTCTCCCACCGGGAGACGGGACACATCGGACTGGCGTGTCACCTGCTTGCGAGGGCAGTCGAGGCAAAGCTGCGCCGCGCACCACCGTCCCCGGACTGGGAAGGCAATCCGGCGGGTATGCTGGCATGGCGTTCACTCCGCGCGGTTATAATCCGGCGTTGCCCAAAAAATTGGCTTGATCCCCATGTCTACCGCCGCTGCGGAAATGTCTTCACGCATTACCTGCTTTGCCGACGCGCAGGCGCTGGCTGCCGCCGACATGGCTGCTGTGGACGCCCTCATTCGCACGCGGCTTGCTTCCGACGTGGTGCTGATCAACCAGATCGCCGCGCACATCATCGGTGGCGGCGGCAAGCGTCTGCGGCCCATGTTGGCATTGCTTGCGGCGCAAGCCGCCGGTTACCGTGGCAGCAATCATGTTTTGTTTGCAAGTGTGGTTGAATTCATCCACACCGCTACCCTGCTGCACGACGATGTGGTGGACGAATCGGATTTGCGCCGCGGACGCGAAACCGCGAACACGCTATGGGGCAATGCGGCGAGTGTGTTGGTTGGCGATTTTTTATATTCGCGCGCGTTCCAGATGATGGTTGAAGCCGACGACATGCGCGTGATGCGCTTGCTGGCTGATACCACCAACCTGATTGCCGAAGGCGAAGTGCTGCAACTGCTCAATATTCACAACCCGGATATTGACGAAGCGGCGTATCTGCGCGTGATTGAGCGCAAGACCGCCGTGCTGTTCTCCGCGGCAACACGCCTGGGCGGCTTGCTTGCCAACCTGCCTGCAGCGCAACAACAGGCGTTGGCGGACTACGGTCTCAACCTCGGATTTGCTTTTCAGATTGCCGATGACGTACTCGACTACGTCGCCGATCCCGGCACGCTGGGCAAGAATATCGGCGATGACCTGGGCGAAGGCAAGGCAACCTTGCCGTTGATCTACGCCATCGAGCAAGCCGCGTCGGCACAGGCAGCATCATTGCGGCGCGCGATTGAAACCGGTGGTCTGGATCGCCTCGACAACATTATTGCAGCGATTCACGATTCCGGAGCAATTGCGCGGGTGCGGACGAAAGCGCAGGAATACGCGGACGCTGCAAAAGCAGCATTATCCACTTTGCCTCATTCCCGCGCACGCGACGCATTGAGCGCGCTTGCCGACTACGCGTTGCAGCGTGACCGCTAGCAGCATCGGTGACAGCAACTTTCGATAGCGTCGTGGCCTATCGACAGGCGCAGCCCATTGACGAGAGCGCACGCAGCGCGAAACATTCTGCCACCCACGCCCCGGGCAGCCTCGGCGCGGCCTGACGCAGGTGTCAGGCGGTACCGATGTTCATCAGGAGAGTCGTTGTCGCGCGCGCCCCGGCGCCAGCTTGTGCCGTCGCAATCCAAACCAGCCAAGCAAGCCGGCAAGCAGACCCATTGCCCAGACGGAAAGTGACGGAACCGGCGTTTGATCGCCAGCCGCAGCGGCGGCGGTGGCCTGGATTGCGCCAATATTTGTGGCGCCTGCGGACGTGGATCGCGAAAATCCGACACCACGCTGATCATAGGGATAGTTGTTGGGATTACTACCCGTTCCGACGGCCGGGCTGCCCGCGCTCAGGAGCCGGGTGAGGGTGGGGCCGCCATTGTTGGCCAACGGCAACAACAAGGGATCACCCGAAAGTGTATCTCCAGGCAGGGTGACGTACGATGACGCGGACATGACCAGATTGGTTGCACCGATCACGGTAGAGGAATTGCCACTGCTGGTTGCAATATCGGCTCCTGTCGGAGCGTTATTGTTGGCCGAAATACTGCTCTGCATGGTAAACGTCGGCGCATACAACGCCAATATGCCGCCAGCGTAACCGGCTGCCGAATTGTTTGCGACCGTCGTGTTGAAAATCGTGGATGGCGTGCCGTGATCTTCAAAGGCGACTCCACCACCTACAAACGCGGCGGTGTTGCCTGAAATCGTGCTCTGTGCGAGCTGCATGCCACTGAGCAGCGATGCGCCGGCCCCATATTGGGCACGATTGCTGTCGATGGTCGAATAGCCGATATAAGCGGGCGGAGTCGCACCGGCGCGGGTATGAGCGATTGCGCGAGACGGACCGCCGGTAGAGTAGGTGACGGCAAGACCTCCGCCATAACTGTAGCCACCTTGATCGGCGGAAGCGGTATTACCCGAAATGGTGCTTGCGGTTACGCTAATGGTTGCGCCGTATTTTGCACTCGATCCACCTCCGGCCGCGAGATATTTGGGTGCACTTGAGCCATCCAGCGAGCGCGCACTATTGCCAGATATCGTGCTGTTGTGCACAACCAGAGCACCATATTTGACGGAAATGCCGCCGCCATACGCCACGCCGCCTTGAACGCTGTTGCCAGTGACAAAACTCTTGTTCAGGTAGACGTAAGCGGCGCGGGCCCCACCACCAGACGTGATTCCCGCGTAGGCACCAGATACGCTGACCGAATTGCCGCTGAGCGTGCTCGATTCCATGTACAGCGCCGAGACGGCTGCCCCGCCTCCCGCGGCAATGCCATCACCGTTCGAGATGGTCGCGACACTGTCACTGATGGTGCTGGACTTCATCGTCAACACAAGCGCATAGACTGCCCCACCCTGAATGGGTCCGGAGGGCGCGTTTGATGTCGCGCTTGCGGTGCATCCTGTCACCACGGTGTGGTCGAGGGAGACGTTACCTGCGGAATAGATACAGCCGCCTTCCGCTTTCGCAAGCGAGGACGCAGAATTGGGCGATTGTGGTTTGTAACTTTGGCCAGAATCAAGCGCCAAACCGTCGCGCACCGTCAGGTGATCCAGATACAACGTCCCGTAACCGGTATGCGCGAACACCCGATCACTACCACCCCCATCCACCGTAAGTGTGCCTGCCGAGGGACCGGCGAGGCGCAAGTAGTCGACAGTAATGGGCAAGGCACCTTGGGTCAGGGTGATTGTGCTGCACGACAACGTGGTCAAATCAATGGTGTCGCCATTGCCGGCATTGGCCACGGCATTGCGCAGCGTACCTGCGGTAGCGAGACTGGTCGCATCGTCAACGCAACTACTGACAGCCAGCGTCGCCGCGACGCCAGCCGGTTTGGTTGCGTGCGGCTGTCGCTGCAGATGTTGCTGGTAGCGCAACCAGCGTGGATCCTGGCTCAGTTGCGTACGTCGCTGCATTCGCAAGTCTTGCCATTTGTGCAGGTGTTTCTGGAAATTGCCGTATTCGTGCGGAGGTACCGCGGCAATGGTGCTTACGCCGTAACCGGCCACGCCCAACGCCAAAATCAAGGCGTGTACCAATGGCTTGCGAATCGTGCTCGAGCCGTATTGCGACGCAGACGTGGTCATGCTTTGCCCCTGATGAACTGTGACATCCCTCACAAGATATACGATCCCCATGTGGGCAGCAAGTTGCCGCCAACCCGTGCCCTTGCTAGCCGCGAGACTTTCGCAATCTGGCCATCCCCAACGCGCCAAGCAAACTGCCAAACACGACGCAAATCCACACGGAAAGCACGGGAATTGTTTCCGGCACGGGCGCCGCCTGTACGCCTTCAAATGCGCCGATATCCGGTGCTGCACCCAATTGACGTGGATATCCTCCGCCGCGCTGATCTGAAGTGAAAGCCAAGACGTTGCTGCCGTGATCCACCGCAGGGCTGCCAATACTCAACGCATGGGTGCGAGTGGGACCGCCGTTGGCTGCCAACGGCAACAGCGCCGGGTTCGCGCTCAATGTGTCGCCAGGCACGGTGACATTGTTCGAGCTCATGATCAAATTGTTCGCGCCACGCAACACGAGCGCATGTTGCGCGGCCATGTCTGCACCGACCGTTGCAGCGTTACTCGCCACCAACGTACTTTGCAACGTGACGGACTGGGGTTGCCCGGCCAGATAAACGCCGCCACCGCTGACTGCCGTATTGTCGGCGATGGTTGCGTTGTTGATGCCCATCGAATCAAACAGGCGCACAAACATGCCGCCGCCGTTCTTGCCGTGTGCCGTATTACCGGAGATGGTGCTCTGGCTGATGAAAAATCCGGCATGGCTGGCGATGCCGCCGCCGGTGCCATACGAATAGTTCGCGCTGATCGTGGTGGCATCGGCATAACCACCGCTATCGGCAAAGATGCCGCCGCCGGTGCAGTAGCTGCCATTGGTGTCGGTGCGTTCGTGGGCAGCGCGGTTGCCGCTGACCGTACTGGCGTACAAGGCTGCGGTCCCGCGATAAGCCATTGCGCCACCGCCATAGGCCGCAGTAAACGCGTTGGGATGACTGCCAAGCGCCAGATTGCCCGACAACGTGCTGGAATATAGCGTTACCCCGCGAGCAAGGATACCGCCGCCGTACGCGCCTTCGCCAATGGCTGTGCAACCGCTGACCACGCTGTGATCCAGCGTCACATATCCATTGCCGACAATGCATGCGCCGCCGGCTATGTGATATCCACTGACCTGGTTCAAACCATTGCGAATGGTCAGGTCTTGCAAATCCAACGTGTCGTAACCGTAGTGGACAAATACGCGATCCAACCCGGCGCCATCGATGGCAAGTCGATCCGCGCCCGGACCGAGCAAGGTCAGATTGTCGAGCATCACCGGAATCGCGCCCTGGCTCAGGGATATGACGCTGCACTGCAATTGGGTCAAATCCAGCCTATCGCCTTCACCCGCCGCAGCAACCACGGAGCGCAAACTTCCGGGGCTTGCATCATCGGCGCAATTGCTGACCTGCAGTATTGCCGTCACACCCGCAACATGAGCCGGTTTGCGCAAGGTGGCAACACTCTGCAAGGAATGCATCAACGCAGCCACGCCACTGCCATCACCGGCCTTCCAGGTTGCTGGCATCGACACATCCAATCCGGCAGCACGAGTCGATGTCGTCGGCAACGCAGACAGACCCAATCCCAAGGCCAGTGCTGCCGCCAGCGGCGCGAGACGAAGGCGGCCCACTGGGTAGGTGATGTGCTTCATTGGTTTCCCCGGATCATCCCGATTATCGATTGCCATCCCGACGACAACTCACTTCGCTCGCAACGCCGGCTTCGCGTATGCGGGAAAGCGGCTCAACCAAATCGGGTTGTGCTGATCCTATACATCCTGGCCCGGATACGCGCAAGACCACCAGCCGGCATATTGCGCATCCGAACGCAATGCAGCCGATCGAAATGTGAACCCTGTGCTTGCTTGTCAACGCATGCGGCGACTATTGTACCCACGCGCCCACGGAGCATCGCCGCATGGCTTATTCGGAAAAACGTCGTCATCCGCGCCTGGCAATCTATTCGGCTGCACTGGCTGTTTGCGGCAACGAGGGTTACCTGTCCGAAGTGCGCGATTTGTCGCAGGGTGGCGCCTGTATTGGTCGACCCAAAAACTGGCCCGAGCAATCGCCCGACGCGTGCCGCGTATTTTTCATCTTCGACCAGGAAACCGTGATCGCCATCGATACGCGCATCGTGCGCGTCGGCGACGAAGATTTGGGCCTGGAGTTCACTTCCGGCCAGGAAGCGCGAATTGAAAACCTGTTGTACGAGTCACGCTTTCTCGACAACGATACGTAATTTCGCGGTGCCACCGCTCATCAATCCCGCAGGACTTTCCATGTTTGCTTACCTCGCACCCATCGTGCTGTTGCTGGGCTCGAATATCTTCATGACGTTTGCCTGGTACGGGCACCTCAAATTCACCGACCGGCCATTGTGGCTGGTCATTTTCGTGAGTTGGGGAATTGCATTCTTCGAATATTGCCTGCAGGTACCGGGCAATCGCATTGGCTATCAGGTGTACAGTCCGGCTCAACTCAAGACGATCCAGGAAATCGTCACGCTGAGCGTGTTCATG
>DASSXQ010000019.1:0-3586 GCA_035703725.1 Rudaea sp. | reverse complement strand
CGAATTGCTGTCCTTGATGCGCAGTCCGTATTTGTCGCCCCGATGAACAAGATAAAAATCCACGCTGCCGAATGCGACCGTTGTCGGGTTTTCATGACTGTCATCGAGCAGTGCTGCGCTACGCAGCGGCTTGCCATTGATGGTCGCATCCGCATCCGTGTCGAGGTGGATTGAGGCACTGCCGTTGTCCAGCGTAATCTTTCCGAGGTGCGCGGGACCCTTGGCCAACACAATGTCGTTGTCGCTGGCCGAGCCAATTCGATTCACGCCGGACTTGAGCCAGTCCAGTCCCACCAGACTCAGCCAACCGTGCGCTGCGGTAAGACGCTCGACCCGATGTTGTCGCCAGGATTCAATTTGATTGTGATAGGTCGTCGCGTCGTCGGTCACCCCGGCGTGAGTCACCCCGACACCGGCAGCGAGTACCGCGAAAATTGCCATTCCTGCACTGTGAATCATGATTTTGATCCTGTCACTGAAAGGAGTTGAAGCGTGAATTGTCGAGCCGAACGCCAGAAAAATTCAGCGTCCCCGCATGAACAATCGGTCAAGTTGCGCAATTGGCATTTCCACCCACGTGGGTCGGCCATGATTGCATTGTCCGGATCGCTCGGTGGCTTCCATCTCGCGCAAGAGTGCGTTCATTTCCGGCAAAGTCAAGCGCCGATTGGCGCGTATCGAGCCATGACAGGCCATTGTTGAAAGCAATTCGTTGCCAGCTTCTTCGATGCGTCGCGAATTGCCGTGGGCGAGCAAATCGGAAAGCACGTCGCTGACCAGACGCCCGACATCGGCTCCTTCGAGCAAACCCGGATAACGCTTGATGGTGACGGTGCGCGGGCCGCTCCGCACGATTTCGAAACCCAACTCATCCAACTGCTGCGTGAATTCCTCGGCACACGCGGCTTCGCGCTCGCTGACCGCAAGCGTCAACGGAACCAGCATCAGTTGCGCGCGAATTCCAGCGCAGGCTTGCGCGGATTTCAGCTTTTCGTAAGTGATGCGCTCGTGTGCCGCATGCATGTCCACCAGCACCAGACCATTGGCGTTTTCCGCCAGCACGTAGATGCCCGCAAGTTGGGCCAGCGCGTAGCCCAACGGCGGCGCATCCGATGCAGACTCCCCGGCGGCATCATGGCTCGCATCCGATTGCAGATGGGAATTGGCAGCGGCACGCGCGCCGAACAATGCGGCATACTCGCCAAGCGGTTCACTGACGCTGCGTCCGAATGTTGTCTGCCCACGCCATTGCAGACCGGCGCTGGTTGGTTGCAAAGTCGATGTCGCATTCGACGAAGAGGCAACCGGAGCCGCGGATGGAGTGGAACCCGCGCGCGTACCCGCCAATGCCTCATTCAGGCTGCGATAAACGAAATCGTGCACCAGTCGACTTTCGCGAAAGCGCACTTCGGATTTTGCCGGATGCACATTCACGTCCACACTGGCCGGAGGAATTTCCAGGAACAACGCATAGGCTGGATGACGGCCGTGGAAAAGGACATCCGCATACGCCTGGCGAACGGCATGCGTGACCAGCCGATCACGCACCGGTCGACCGTTGACATAAAAATATTGGCGGTCGGCTTGTCCGCGCGAGGCTATCGGCAAACCGACCCATCCGCTCAGGCGCAAGCCCGCCCCCGCGTGATCGATACGCAGGCTCTGCGCGACAAATTCTTCGCCGAGAATGTCTGCCATGCGCGCACCAAGCGCCGTTTCATCGTTGGCCGGTCGCAACAAGCGCACCGGTTTGCCGTTATGACTGAGGCGAAATTCAATCTGCGGCTGCGCCAACGCCAGGGTCTTGAGCAGATCGTCGATGTGTCCGAACTCGGTGCGTTCGGCCCGCAAAAATTTGCGCCTGGCCGGCACACTGTGAAAAATATCGCGCACTTCGATGGACGTGCCCAGCGGATGTTGCGCCGGTTTTACCGGACCGATCTGCCCCTGATCGTTGTCGATGCGCCAGCCGCTATCCGAATCCGGACGACGCGAAATCAAGGCGAAGCGCGAGATGGATGCAATCGACGCGAGCGCCTCGCCGCGGAAGCCCATGCTGCGCACCTGTTCGAGATCCTCGAGCGTGGCAATCTTGCTGGTCGCGTGCGCGGCAACGGCCAATGGCAGTTCATCCCGATCGATGCCGCCGCCATCGTCACGCAGTCGAATCAGGCGCATGCCGCCGGCCTCGATTTCAATCTCGATGCGCGAAGCACCGGCGTCGAGGCTGTTTTCCACCAGTTCCTTGACTACCGATGCCGGGCGTTCGACGACTTCGCCGGCGGCGATCTGATTGACCAGTTCGGATGAAAGTTTCCGTATACGCGACATGAGCGACCACCAATGCGTCGCGCATCATAACCAATCCAGCGTGCGTGGTCCGTTCAGGATCGCGGCGCGCGGGCAACGGGAGCGTCGTCTGCCAGCGTATCGTCGTGATTGGCGTCCGCGGTTGGGCGTGCGGCCAATTGCCGGTTTGCCTTTTGCGCATCCAGCGCAAACCAGCTTCCCGGAGGTGGCGTCGAGCGGAAGTAATCGTTCACGCCATCGAGAATGGCACTGGCAAGTCGTTTGCGCTGCGACGGATTCTTCAGGCGCTTTTCCTCGACCGGATTCGTGATGAATGCCGTTTCCACCAGAATCGATGGAACATCCGGCGAGCGCAATACGACAAAATTGGCTTTTTCCACGTAGCCGCGATGAGTGGGTCCAATCTTCGCCAGTGATTGCAGTACGCGCTTGGCAACCGCGCCACTGGCTTCCAGGGTCGCGCTCTGGGACAGATCCAGCAATACGGCGGCGAGGGTATTGTCCTTGTCATCCAGCGATACGCCACCCACCAGATCGACACGATTTTCGCGATCCGCCAGCCAGCGCGCAGCTTCGCTGCTGGCGCCACGCGTCGACAGCATCCACACCGAAGATCCGCGCGCATCACTGCTGGAATAGGCATCCGCATGAATCGAGACAAACAGATCGGCCTTGGCCTTGCGCGCGATTTCGTAACGACGCTTGAGCGGAATGAAGGTATCGCCGGTTCGCGTCAGCACGGCGCGCATGCCGGGTTGCTTGTCGATCAGGCGTTTGAGATCGCGTGCGACTTCCAGCGTAATGACCTTCTCGCGCGTGCCGTCGCGGCCGGTAGCTCCGGGATCCACACCGCCGTGACCGGCGTCCACCGCAATGACGATATCGCGCGGTTTGGCGGAAATGGCTTTCGCGCTTTTCACGACTTGCGCGCGCGCGTCGGCTTTTTTATACAAGTCCACTACCAGTCGATAGCCGCTACCGTGCTCGGGCGGCAGTAGAAAACTCTTCGGCTGCACGGAACCGGACAGATCGAAAACAATACGCACGCCATCCTTGCCGTGATGGCCGGTGCGCAGTCCCTTGAGCAGACCTGTTGCCGGCGGTTCGGCGAATCCGGAAGCAAGCGATGCTTTGCGCAGATCGACGACGACACGATCCGGATTTGACAGCTCGAACAGGCTGTATTCCAGCGACGAGGACAAATCGAACACGGCGCGCAAATGATGATCGGGTTGGGACACTCGCACAGAACGAATTTCGCCACCTTGGGCAAGCG
>DASSXQ010000263.1:0-14413 GCA_035703725.1 Rudaea sp. | reverse complement strand
ATCCGGCCTGCAATGGCTGTGTGTGGCTGGACTGGTCTATTACGCCAAAGACATTCCGCGTATTCTGCGTGCGTTGTTGGTTGGGGAACCGGGGAAATGGGCAACAAGCTGAGGCCTTATTTGTTTTACGACACTGCGGTGTCGATTTGCGCCGAGTGTCTGGCCCGGGTCGAAGCAAAAATCCTGATCAAGGATGATCGCGTGTACCTGGAAAAGTGGTGCCCGGAACATGGACGTGCACGCGTTCTGATCGCCGATGACGCAGCCTACTATCGCAAATGCCGTGAGCTTTACATCAAGCCGCCGGAATTGCCGCAGCGTTTCAACACGCCGCAACGCTGGGGTTGTCCGTACGACTGCGGTCTTTGCCCCGAACACATGCAGCATTCCTGTCTGACCCTCGTCGAGATTACCGATCACTGCAACCTGCGCTGTCCGATCTGCTATGCGAACAGCGGCCCCCATCGTCGTGGCATGCGCGATCTGGCCACGATCGAGCGCATGTTCGACGCCATCGTCGCCAACGAAGGCGAACCCGACGTAGTACAGATTTCCGGCGGCGAACCAACATTGCACCCGGATTTCTTCGCGATTCTGGATGCGGCAAAAGCCCGTCCGATTCGGCATTTGATGGTCAATACCAATGGTCTGCGCATTGCCCGCGAACCCGAATTCGCCGCTCGTCTTGCGAGCTATTTGCCGGGTTTCGAGTTGTATCTGCAATTCGATTCGTTGCGCGACGACGTGCACAAGCAGTTGCGTGGAGCAAAATTGCGCGATATCCGCCTGCAGGCGCTGGAGAACCTGAATCGCCACGATATTTCCACCACCCTTGTCGTGACGGTCAAGAAAGGCCTCAACGATCATGAGCTCGGCGACATCATCGACTTCGCGCTGACGCAACCGTGTGTGCGTGGCGTCACCTTTCAGCCGATTCAGCAAGCCGGCCGACTGGAGGATTATGACCCGGAGCGCCATCGTCTGACCTTGAGCGAAGTGCGCCGCCGCATTCTCGAACAATCGCCGTTGTTCCAGCCCGACGACCTTATTCCCGTGCCGTGCAATCCGGATTGCCTGGCCATGGCGTACGCCTTGAAGCTCGGTGAACAGATCGTGCCATTGACGCGCTTTGTCTCGCCGGAAGCGCTGGTAAGCAAAGGGCGCAATACCATCGTCGTCGAACGCGACGAACAATTGCGCGCTCATGTGTTCGAATTGTTCGCAACCAACCACTCGCCTGACTCGCAAGCGTGCTCGTTATCGGACCTGTTGTGCTGCCTGCCGCAGGTGCGCGCTCCGTCCGATCTTGGCTATCGCAACGTATTTCGGGTATTGATCATGCAGTTCATCGACGCGCACGGTTTTGATCTGCGTGCGGTGAAGAAATCCTGTGTGCACATTGCGCAACCGGACGGTCGCATCATCCCGTTCGATACTTTCAACCTGTTTTACCGCGATGACCTGGCGCAACGACTGGACACCTTGCGTGCGGCAGTGGACCGCGGTCGCATTACCGGGAGCACACCAGCATGAATGAAATGCGAATTGATCCAGCCCACGACGCTGCATCACCGCCCTCATCGCCCCCACAACAAACCCCGCCCGATGACGAGTCAGGAAAAGGATCAATGGGGCTGGGCTTTGGCCTGGCGTGGTTGATCGTCGTTGTGGGGCACATCTTGCTGATATCGCGCAGCGCCATGATGACGCTTTTTTTACCCGAACTGGCCACGATCATTCTTGCGATCGTGATGGCCGCACAAGGCAAATCGCGTACCGCAACCGGCATCTGCATTGGCTTGGCGACGATGTTTGGCGTGGCCCTGCTGCTGGTCGCCGCGTGTTTCGGCATGATGACCAACATGCATTTTTAGCCGACATCGACAGCCTGCTGAATGCATGATTCAACAGGCTGTCCGACATGCTTTACGTCAATTTCTGGACTGCAGCTTCGACAACAGACGCAACAGTTCCAGATACAGCCATACCAGGGTAACGACGAGCGCGAACGCGCCATACCATTCCATGTACTTGGGCGCACCCCCCTTGACTCCGTTCTCGATCAAGTCGAAATCCAGAATCAGATTCAGCGCTGCGATGATCACGACAAGCACGCTGAAACCAATGCCGATGCCACTGGAACTGTTGATGAAACCAATCGAGTGGCCGAAAAAGCCCATCACCATGCTGACCAGATACAAGAGAAAAACGCCGCCGGTTGCTGCGACGACACCGAGCTTGAATTTTTCGGTGGCCTTGATCCAGCCACTGCGATAGGCAACCAGCAACGCCGCCATCGTACCGAACGTGAGTCCTACCGCCTGAATCACGATGCCTGGAAAGCGCGCTTCAAAAATAGCCGACAAGGCGCCAATGAACAGTCCTTCCACGACCGCGTAAAGCGGCGCCGTATAACCTGCCCACTGTTTCTTGAATACCGTCACCAGCGCCAGCACCAGCCCGCCAATGGCGCCGCCAATCATCAGCGGATACAACGTCGGAATACTCTGCGGACCCGCGTAACGGCTCCAGCTCACCATTGCACCCACCAGCACCAGAACCAGCAGCAGCCCAGTCTTGTTCACGGTGCCATCAAGTGTCATTACACCGTCACCGGACAACACCCTGCCGGTGCTGACATCGAGAAACGTATTCTTGCCGAGTGCCGGATTACCGCTTTGCATGATGCTTTCCTCGTATTTGAAGCGTGATGGTTTAATTGGGACGAATCGTCTCCGGTTCAATCCAGAGGCGCCAAAACCTGATCGAGCGTGTAAATTCCCGGATCGCGTCCTGCCAGCCAAATTGCTGCGGCGACCGCGCCGCTGGCGAAGATATTTCGATCGCTGGCACGGTGGGTAAGTTCCAGACGTTCGCCGCCGGTTGCGAAAATCACCGTGTGTTCACCAACCACATCGCCGCCGCGCAGCGTGGCAAAACCAATCTCGCCCTCGCGTCGAGCGCCGGGTTGGCCATGACGCACATAGACTGCCTGTTCGGCCAGCGCCTGCTGGCGTCCTTCCGCAACTGTTTCGCCAAGTGCCAATGCCGTGCCGGATGGTGCGTCGCGTTTGCGTGAATGATGCATCTCGACAATCTCGCAATCCCATTGCGGAAACGCTTCGGCAACACGCCGAACACAACGCTGCAACATGGCCACGCCAAGGCTGAAATTGGCTGCCCAGAGAATGGGTATTGTGCGCGCAGCGATCTGCATTGCCGCGCGTTGCTCGGCGCGCAGCCCGGTTGAACCGCTGACGAAAGCGGCGCGCCGCTCCAGTGCCAGAGCCAACGCGCCATCGAATGCCACCGGACCGCTGAAATCGATCAACACATCGCATTGCACGTCAGGATCCAGCGACGTGGAAAAATCCACGTTGCGCGGCAGCGCGCCAAATACGCGATCCAATGGCTCGTCAGCCAATCCCGAACCTGGTCGCACCAATGCACAGGCGATACGCGCGTGAGTCGATTCAAGCACGCCACGAATCACCGCCTGACCCATCCGGCCCGCGGACCCATGCACGACGATATTGACTGGAGCACTCATGGGCGAATGCTAGCAGAGAGCGAGGGCTGAGGGCTGAAGACCGCTGAGGGCTGAAGTTCCATCAAACCGTTCGCGTTGAGCGTGGCTCGCAAACCGAGCGGAGTCGAAACGCCACATTCCTCTTCTCGGCTCGGGCACTTCGCGTCCAAGCCGGTACCGAGCCCCGCGCACGGGATGGGTTGACCCCAGACTCGAGCCGCGGAATTCCCGTTATCAACGGAAAGACGAACCACCTTTTACCAACCAATTCCGACTTTCCGTTCCATTTGCAGGACTCCTGCTGAAACCCGGAAAGCGCGAGCTTTTGCACTTGCTTTGCAGACATCAGCCCGCAGCCATCGGCCCGTCTCCTCAAGACGTGACCTTCTCCCAAAACTGCTTGACGCCGTCGAGCCAGGAACTGGCGCGCGGTGTGTTTGCTCGCGGGTCGTCGGCGAAGGTGTCTTCAAGTTGCTGCAGCAGTTCACGCTGGCGTTTGTCGAGTTTGACTGGCGTCTCAACAACGACATGGCAGATGAGATCTCCGACACGACCGCTGCGCACGTTGCGCACGCCTTTGCCGCGCAGAGTGAATGACTTTCCGGACTGCGTTTCTGCGGGAATGTGCATTTCGACATCACCGCCAAGGGTGGGAACTTTCAAGTCCGCGCCGAGTGCCGCCTGGGAAAAGCGAATCGGCACTTCACAATGCAGGTCGTCGTGATCGCGCTGGAATATCGGGTGTTCGCGTATCTGCACTTCGACGTACAAATCGCCTGGCGCCGAACCAGGTGGTCCCGCCTGACCTTCGCCGTTGAGGCGAATGCGATCGCCCGTATCCACACCCGCAGGAATCTTGACCGACAACGTCTTGTCGCGATGGACCCGACCCTCGCCTCGACACTGGGTGCAAGGTTTGGAAATCACCTTGCCCGCACCGCCACAATGCGGGCACGCCTGCTGAATCGAAAAAATCCCGTTCTGCATGCGCACGCGACCCTGACCGCGGCAGGTGGAACAGGTTTTGGTGGTGCCATCGGCCGAGCCGGAACCTTCACAGCTCTCACAGGCAACCAAAGTCGGAATATCAATCTGCTTTTCCACACCAAAGACGGCTTGTTCCAAATCCAGTTCCAGCATGTAGCGCAGATCCGCACCACCGCGCGCGCGACTGCGACCGGCACCCATGCCGAAAATGTCGGAGAAAATATCGCCAAAGATGTCGCCAACGTTGCCGAATCCACCAGCTCCGCCACCGCTGCCGTGTTCGAACGCCGCATGTCCGTGCTGATCGTACATCGCGCGCTTGCGCGGGTCGCTGAGCACTTCGTAGGCTTCCTTGGCTTCCTTGAATTTTTCCTGCGCTTGCGGATCGTCCGGGCAGCGATCCGGATGCCATTTCATTGCCAGGCGACGAAAAGATTTCTTGAGCTCGCCATCGCTGACACTGCGTTCAACGCTGAGAACTTCGTAATAATCCCGCTTGCTCATGGTGCAACCACTCGTTTTTCGATTCGTCGATCCGGCACCAGCCATATCAAGGCGACAACCGCATACAAAGTGCAGGCCAGCCATGGCTGCACAAACGCCAGCGCAATTCCCAGCAGGTACGCCGCAATCGATAACTTGCCTTTCACATCGCGACCAACCGCCTGCGCGAGCGTCGAGTCCCGGCCGTTGATCGCGATCAATGCATACATCACGATGGGCCACGCGATCGCGGCCATCAACAAGACAAAACCGTATAGCGCCACAGTCACACCGGCGAAATGCTCCTCGCTCATCCAGCTCGTCACGAACGGGAACAGCGACAGCCAGAACAGCAAATGCAAATTCGCCCAGAGCACACGTCCATTGACGTGTTTGACGGCTTGCAGCATGTGGTGGTGATTATTCCAGTAGATGCCAACGTAGACGAAACTCAGAATGTAGCTCAAAAAAACCGGCCAACCCGCCGCCAATGCGTTCAGTGTTGGCTCGTGCGGTACTTTCAATTCAAGCACCATGATCGTGATGATGATTGCCATCACCCCATCGGTGAATGCTTCGAGTCTCCCCTTGCCCATTGCTTGTTCCCAAATCAGTAATTGAAAAAGGCCCACCCCGTTTTCAATACATCCGTCCAGCCGCCTGCGCAATCGGCGGATGCCAAGCCGGCATCCTGCCAAATCCGAATACGATTGATACGGCGTCGAGCCTCGCGTTCGGCGAGGCTCGAATTGCGCCAGTCAAATCACCTGCACAAGGCAGCGTCGACTATTTCTTGTCGTCTTCCTTGACTTCAGTGAACTCGGCGTCGACCACGTCGTCCTTGGCCGCAGAACCGCTGCCGGACTGTGCGTGAGCTTGTTCGGCGCCACCGGCACCGGCTGCCGAAGCGGCTGCGGACAGCGATTGCGCAGCTTGTTCCAACGCTGCCGTTTTCGATTCGATTGCGGCCTTGTCTTCACCCTTCATGACGTGTTCGAGATTCGACAACGCCGATTCGATCGCACCAATCTGGGCCGGCACCTTGCCACCGTGTTCCTTGATCGCAGCGCGTGTGGCGTGGACCAGTTGATCGGCCTTGTTGCGCGCACCGACCAGTTCGTGGAATTTCTTGTCGTCTTCCTTGTTGGCTTCGGCATCGCGCACCATGCGCTGGATTTCGTCCTCGTTCAGGCCCGAACCTGCCTTGATCTCGATGCGCTGTTCCTTGCCGGTTTTCTTGTCCTTGGCTGAAACATGCAGAATGCCGTTGGCGTCGATGTCGAACGTGACCTCGACTTGCGGCATGCCGCGCGGCGCAGGATCGATGCCGGCCAGATCGAACTTGGCCAACGATTTGTTCGCACTCGCGCGCTCGCGCTCGCCTTGCAACACATGCACGGTGACCGCCGTCTGATTGTCTTCGGCCGTAGAGAACACCTGGGTGTTTTTTGTCGGGATGGTGGTGTTCTTCTCGATCAATTTGGTGAACACGCCGCCCATCGTTTCGATACCCAGGGACAACGGAGTCACGTCAAGCAACAGCACGTCCTTGACGTCGCCGCCAAGCACACCGCCCTGAATTGCGGCGCCCACGGCCACAGCCTCGTCCGGATTCACGTCCTTGCGCGGCTCCTTGCCGAAGAATTCCTTGACCGCCTCCTGCACCTTGGGCATGCGCGTCTGCCCACCCACCAGAATCACTTCGTTGATGTCGGCAATTTTAAGGCCGGCATCATTGAGCGCGGTGCGGCACGGGACGATGGTTGCCTTGATCAAATCCTCGACCAGTGCTTCGAGCTTTGCCCGAGTCAGCTTGATGTTCAAATGTTTCGGACCGGAGGCGTCGGCCGTGATGTACGGCAAATTGACCTCCGTCTGATGCGCGCTGGACAGTTCAATTTTGGCGCGCTCGGCACCATCCTTGAGGCGCTGCAGCGCCAGCGAATCGTTTTTCAGATCCACACCGGTGTCTTTCTTGAATTCATCCACCAGATAGTCGATCAGGCGTTTGTCGAAATCTTCGCCGCCGAGGAAGGTATCGCCATTGGTGGCCAACACCTCGAATTGCTTTTCGCCATCGACTTCGGCAATTTCAATGATCGACACGTCGAACGTGCCGCCGCCCAGGTCGTAAACCACAATCTTGCGGTCGCCGCCCTTCTTGTCGATGCCGTACGCCAGCGCCGCGGCCGTCGGTTCGTTGATGATGCGCTTGACTTCCAGACCGGCAATGCGCCCCGCATCCTTCGTCGCCTGACGCTGCGAATCGTTGAAGTACGCCGGGACCGTAATCACGGCTTCACTGACGCTTTCGCCAAGATAATCTTCGGCAGTCTTCTTCATTTTCATCAAAATCTTTGCCGAAATTTCCTGCGGCGACAATTTCTTGCCGTCGGCCGTTTCCAGCCACGCGTCGCCATTATCGTGAGCCAGGATCTTGTAAGGCACCAGATTGATGTCTTTCTGTACTTCGGCGTCGGTAAATTTGCGGCCAATCAGGCGCTTTACCGCGTAAAACGTGTTCTTGGGATTGGTAACAGCCTGGCGCTTTGCCGTCGCGCCGACCAGCACTTCGTTGTCCTTGAATGCGACGATCGATGGCGTGGTGCGATCGCCTTCCGCGTTCTCGATGACCCGTGCGGTTCCGCCTTCCATGATTGCGACGCAGGAATTGGTGGTGCCCAAGTCGATACCGATGATCTTGCCCATGAGTTCAATCTCCGAAAATGTTGTGCGGCAACCTGCCGCGTCTGGCTTGCAAACTGGGGGCGGCGCGGGTCAATTCAAGCGCCTGGACTTTTGGCAACCGCAACCAGTGCCGGTCGCAGCAGCCGATCGTTGAGGACGTAACCCTTCTGCATGACGGCCACGACCGTATTGGGCTTTGCCTGTGGCGCATCAACCATGCTCATGGCCTCATGCCGTTCCGGATCGAATTCCTGGCCAATCGGATCAATTGGTTTGAGTCCATTGTTTTCGGCCACCTTGAGCAACGCCTTCAAGGTCAGATCCATGCCTTCGCGCAACGCGGTGGTATTGGCGTTTTCCACCGCCAGTCCACGCTCGAGATTGTCGCAGACCGGCAGCAGGTCGCCGAGCAGGCGTTCATTGGCAAATTTGCGTGCCTGCTCGACATCGCGATGCAGGCGTTTGCGCTGGTTCTCGATCTCGGCGCGCTCACGCAACAGCAACTCGCGCATTTCGCCAAGTTTGTTCTCGTACTCGGTCAACTTTTCGCCCAGGATTTCGGCGTCGGCTTGCATGACATCGTTTGCCATGCGCTCGTCTGTGTCCGTCTGTGGACTCGTCGGATCGGTTTTATGCATGAGCTTGAATTCTCGACATTGAAAGATATTGGTGGAGACAACCAGCCATTTTGCCTCGCTGACTTCGACTACCATTTGTCTGGTGGATGATCGGGTAGCAAGCGTGGGTCTGCCCGGCTTGCCAAAGGCAATCCCCGGCGCGGTGTCGCAGTCTGCTTATGTGGCCAACTGCGCGCGATTCAAGGCACCGGACAGAATCTGCGCGGTAGCCTGAACGACGGGAATGACTCGCTGATACGCCATCCGGGTCGGTCCAATCACGCCGAGAACACCCAGGATTCGCCCTTCTACTCCATACGGCGCGGTGATGACGCTGCAGCCGTCCAAAGCTGAAAAGCCCGATTCTTCGCCAATGAACAAGCGCACCCCCTCGGCACGCGCACAGCTTTCCAACAGCAACAGCAGATCACGCTTGCGCTGGAATGCCTCGAACAACTCACGCAACCGGTCCATGTCAGCCAATCCCTGCGAGCCCATGAGGTTGATTTGTCCGGCCACCAACATGTCGGCCCGTGTATTTTCCGGAAACGCGTGCTGGGTCACCTCTGCCGCCGCGACCATGAGCTGATGCAGGCGATGGCTGGTTTCCTTCATTTCGCGCAACAGGCGCTGCCGGATTTCGACCATGCGCAGCCCGGCATAGTTTTCGTTGAGGAAATTGGCAATCTGTTCAAGTTCACCGGACGAATACGTGCGCTGCGTGGTAACCACGCGGTTTTGCACCTCGTTGTCGGCGAACACCAGAATCACAAGCAAGCGATTGCCATCCAGGGCGACAAAATCGATATGCCGAAACGGAAATTCCTCGCGCGTGGGTACGGTGACAATGCCGACAAATCGGGTGACTTCCGACAGCAAGGATGAAACTCCGCTGAGCAAGTCCTGGGTGGGTGCGCGTTCGGGTAATTCGCAACGCAATTGCTCGATCTGTGGCGCGTCGAGTGGTTTGAGTTCGAGCAGACTGTCGACGAATACCCGATACCCTTGCGCCGTGGGGATGCGCCCGGCGGACGTATGCGGCGCAGACAACAACCCCAGATCCTCCAGATCCGCCATGATGTTGCGAATGCTCGCCGCACTCAAATCCAGCCCGGAGTTTTTCGCCAGCGTGCGCGATCCCACCGGATGGCCATCGGCAATGTATTGGGCGATCAACGTGCGCAGCAACTGGCGCGCACGCGCATCGAGCTTGCCATCAAATACTGAAACCATCGATTCCGCCTTGGCCAACCACAAATGGGCACCAACAATCGTCCCACCCGAGATCAATGGGTGTGACCGCGCGCAAATTCAAGCACGCAGGGCGTCCGGGCATCAAGCCATGCGAAAAACCGTAACCGCTGAACGGGTGGCGGGAGTTCTGTTCGTCAACTTGCAATAGCGCCGGTCCGGATTGGCGTCCCATGCCAGTTGACTGCGTGCATACATGGCCGCAAATCAATCGACTCTGGCCGCATTGATCGGTTCGATCCATTGCATGCCGCCAACCACTTTTGCGTGTTGGTCCCGAACCCCACTTCCCAGGAGCAACGACGCACCTGCAAATGCCTTGGCAAGCCGTTGGCGCTTTGCAACTTGCAAGGTTTTGATCTTCGGCTATCGCGACAAGTACCTGGAGCCGGGGCGCGCGGTTGTTTTGCCTCTGATACCAAAAACACAGGTGCAGCCCAAAGGCGTTCGGGATGTGGCAGCGAAATCCAAAATGTCCGCCAATGCTGTCGCCGCAGCCGCCACAACCACGTGACGGCAAATTCCGAACGGCCAAGCTTGCAACTTTGGCAATGGACAATTGCGATCCGGCAAACGTCGGGCGTGAACCGTGCCGAACTTGGACAGCACTGGACTTGCACGGATTTTCCCCGTACGCTTGCTCCCTGAGCGTGGATCAGACCAGCGAACGGCAATTCCGGCGCGGCGCAAGGCCATCCCACGCAGCCCGTCTCGCTGATCATTCATCGCCCGATCATTTCGGCGCGTGAGCAAGTCGCGTAGGGATCATCTTCAACTTCGGGAATAACGATCGCCTGGTGCGATTGCAGGTATCGAAGCGTTAAACATCGGCGATACATGGGGAATCGCCATCGATTGCGGGCTTCGCAACAGCGAAATTTGCGCTGATGCCATCAGCGTCGAAAGCAAGTCACTTTCCAACAATGCTGACAACCATTGCGACTTTGGTCGCACAACCGCATGAATAATCCGCCGGCATGAGTACACAGGCTACTGAAACCCTCGCGACTGTCGAGTCGGCTGACATATTCACGCCGGTGCCGCAGCAGCAGGAAATGCCGTTGGCAATGGTGCGCGGGCAACCGGTTCTGCAAATGCCGCAGGATCTGTACATTCCGCCGGACGCGCTGGAAGTCATTCTGGAAGCATTCGAGGGTCCACTGGACCTGTTGCTGTACCTGATTCGACGTCAAAACCTGGATATTCTCGACATTCCGATTGCCGAGATTACCCGGCAGTACATCGACTACATTGAATTGATGCGGGATCTGCGCCTGGAACTGGCAGCCGAATATCTGGTGATGGCAGCCATCCTTGCAGAAATCAAATCGCGTTTGCTGCTGCCACGCCCGCCCCAGATCGAAGGCGTGGAAGCCGATCCGCGCGCCGAACTGGTGCGTCGATTGCAAGAGTACGAACGCTTCAAGCAAGCCGCCGAAGACATCGAAGCAATGCCGCGCATGGATCGCGATTTTTCCGCAGTCAGCGCATTCGTTGCAGACAAGAATGTGATCCGCCTGCCGCCTCCGGTGGAATTGCGCGAATTGTTGCTTGCGCTCAAGGATGTGATTACCCGTGCGGAACTCACCGGACACCATGCAATACAGCGCGAAACCCTGTCGGTACGCAGCCGCATGGGCGACGTACTCAAGGCGCTGAGCGATGGCCAGTTTCGGCCATTCGCGAGCTTGTTCAATATCGAGGAGGGGCGGCTGGGCATCGTCGTCACATTCCTTGCGATGCTCGAACTGGCCAAGGAATTGTTGATCGAGATCATGCAAAGCGAGCCGCTGGCACCGATTTATCTGAAGTCCCTTGCTACCGGCAACTGAGCACGGGCCTCGAGACTGCGCCGGAATGCCATCCCGTTCTTTCTCCACGCGAACAGCACACACCGCTCATGCCGATCCAACCGTGAACGACGTGCAAACCCGGGCAAAACAAACCCAAGCACTTTTTACACGACCTGCATATGAACCCACCGCAAATGATTGAACCCGGACAACTCAAACAAGTCGTAGAAGCCGCACTACTGGCAGCCGCACAGCCTTTGTCGCTGGCTCAGTTGAGCGCGCTTTTTGGCGAACAGGAAATGCCGAGTCACGAGGCACTGGCGCGTGCGCTGGAAGAATTGCGTGAGGACTGTACCAACCGCGGCGTGGAATTGACCGAGGTCGCGTCCGGCTTTCGCTATCAGGTGCGCAGCGAGGTCAATTCCTGGGTCGCACGCTTGTGGACCGAGCGCCAGACCAAGTACTCGCGCGCGCTGCTTGAAACGCTCGCCTTGATCGCCTATCGCCAGCCAATCACGCGCGGCGAAATCGAACAAATCCGGGGTGTGGCCGTATCCACAAACATCATCCGTACGCTGGAAGAACGCGAATGGGTGCGCGTGGTCGGTTATCGGGACGTTCCGGGCAAACCGGCGTTGTTCGGAACGACAAAATCGTTTCTGGATTATTTCAACTTGAAGTCCCTCGACGAATTGCCGCCATTGGCTGAAATTCGCGACATCGAAGATTTCGATCCTCAGCTTACCCTGGCCCCCGTCGCTGCCGGCATGGTCGATGACGACCCGGACAGCATCGATACGCAGCCAGCGTCTGCCATCGACGACTCTTTGCACACCGATAGTGAACCCGACCTTCGCCCCAGCGTCGCAGTTGCGAACGACAATGCCGACGCATCCATTGCCGATGCCAACACGGAGCATTCCACATGACCGCGCCCCCGCGCACCCTCCTGACACTGAAACGCTCCCAGGGCGACGCCACGGCGATTCAAGAGCGCCTGCACAAGGTACTCGCCAACGCCGGGTTGGGATCCCGTCGGCTGCTCGAACAACGCATCCAGTCCGGCGAGATCAAGGTCAACGGCAATGTTGCCGAGCTTGGCTCCAGCGTGCATGCCGGTGACCGCGTCGAAATCGACAACAAGCTGTTTGTTGCCATCAGCGACAATGCCGAGCATGCGCAGGTGCTGGTTTTCAATAAACCAGAAGGCGTGGTTACCACACGCGACGATCCGGAAGGTCGGCCCACCGTATTCGAACAGTTGCCGCAACTCAAAGGCGCACGCTGGATTGCAGTCGGACGCCTGGACATCAACACAACCGGCCTGCTGTTGTTGACCACGGATGGGGATCTCGCCCATCGACTGATGCACCCGAGCGCAGAAGTCGAACGCGAATACATCTGCCGTGTTCATGGCGAAGTCGCCGATGAAACCCTGGCAAAGCTTGGCAGCGGAGTCGATCTGGAAGATGGCCCGGCGAAATTCGAGGAACTGGCTGTCATCAGCCGTGGCGAAAGTCATTCGTGGTTCCGCGTTGTCATCCGCGAGGGTCGCAACCGCGAAGTACGACGGATGTGGGAATCCCAGGGATTGATGGTCAGTCGCCTGAAACGGATTCGTTACGGAAACATCGAACTGCCGCGTGGTTTGCTGCGCGGTCAAAGCCAGACGCTGGATGCGCAATACGTCAAGACCTTGCGCGAACTGGTCGGTGCAGGCAGCCGCACGCCCACGCTGACCTTGCAAGCCGTCATCGGTCAGCGTCGTGCGGGCAAGTCGTCAGCCAATGAATTTCGTCCTGCGCCACGCACACAACAAGCATGGACCGGTGCCTACAACGATGAGGCTCGCGAAATCCGCGCGTTTGATCGCATTCGCGAAGACAAACCATTCGGTCGCCCCGGTGACAAACGCAAACGCGGCAAGAAGCCGGCGCGTGGCGGCAACGGGCCCAATCCGGGTGGACGTGGGCAACGCGGCGCGCGTGGGCCACGTACCAACGCAAGCGGACAGACCCAAATTGGAATTTATCAACCGCAACCGCAGCCCTGGCGCAGCGGGCCGGCCGACACCACCGGTGCGCCCGGACGGCGTCCTCCCGGGCGCGGGCGCAAGCCACGCCCCGGTGGCGCAAATACCGGGTGGCGTCCGCCGGTAACCGGATCGTATGAGGAACGCAACGCGAATTCCCAATCGCCCGGCAACCGTGGCCGCAGTCGCAGGACCGGAGTGATCGTTTCCTCGCCTCTGTCGCCGGACAAACCACTGCCACGCGACGATATCGGCAACCGCATCGCGCCCGACAACACCAAGCGCGGCCCGCGCAAACCTCGCAAGCCACACAAGCCGCGAACGGATCAGCGTTGAAACACAAAGTGAGAGGCTAAAGGCTGAGCGTCGCTGGCTGAGGGATACGCCGCACCTGGTCATCGCCTTGTACCTCCTCCCGCACGGTGGGCAAACGGTCCAGCATGCAGCAGAAAAAGAAGGATCAAGAGCTGCCCCCATCCGCCTTCGGCACCTTCCCCCGCCTTGCGGGGGAAGGAAAGCAAAGAATGGTCCCCGCCTCGCGGGGGAAGGAAAGCAAAGAATGGTCACCGCCTTTTGGGGGAAGGAAAAATGAAATACCCACGCCTTGCGGCGGAAGGAAAGCAAAGAATGGTTCCCGCCTTGCAGGGGAAGGAAAAATGAAATGCCCTCCCGCCTTGCGGGGGAAGGAAAGCAAAGAATGGTCCGCGCCTTGCGGGTGGCAGGATAGAAAAAAAGGATCATCCTCCGCTTGCGAACGAAGAATGATCCTGCTCGTCGATGAAGAACCCCGGACAACCATCCGCTCGGCCACGGCATCGCGCCGTGACGCAGCAGCAGTGGTTCAGTCCAGATCCAACGCTTTGCGATCACCGTCGCGGCGACGCTGTTCTTTTTGCCGGAATTCGTCGATGCAGCTGTCACGTTTGACCATCACGCAATCCAGATAGTCGGTCGCTTCGACCAAGGCACCCCGAATGGCTTTTCCGGCAGGGGTCTTTTCCTGGTGGGCGAGATTGCCGCCGAAGCCGCCGCG
>DASSXQ010000041.1:0-5162 GCA_035703725.1 Rudaea sp. | reverse complement strand
GCAGGTGCGCTGCGCGCGTGGTCTGGCGACGCTGCAGACTCTCGGCATTATCGGTTGCAACAATGGCGTACCACACGGCGACCTCGAAGCGAACGATTGATCGCCAATGATAATGCAATGGCGGAAAATTCTCCCCCATCTTGGCGCCACCGCAGGCGCATGGTAGCGTGCGCGCCCATGCTTGAAACTCTCTATGTCCGTGATTTCGCGATCGTCGGCGAAGCCGAGATCGGCTTCGGCACCGGCTTGACGGTGGTCACCGGAGAAACCGGTGCGGGCAAATCCTTGCTGGTCGATGCGCTGTTGTTGCTGGCCGGAAATCGCGCAGAGTCCGGCATCGTGCGCCACGGCTGCGAGCGCGCCGAACTCATTGCCGCGTTTTCATTGGCGGATGCGCCGGCGGCGCTGGCCTGGTTGCAAGCCGAAGAATGCGACGATGGTGCCGTTTGCCAATTGCGTCGCGTCATCCGCAGCGAAGGCAATTCGCGTGCATGGATCAATGGACGCCCGGCGACGCTCACCCAATTGCAGGCACTGGGTGAACATTTGATTGAAATTCACGGCCAACATGAACATCAGGCATTGCTCGACAAGAGCCGCCAACTTGGCTTGCTCGATGCATTCGGCAATCACCTCGAACTGCGCGATGCGGTTATTGCTGCTGCTCGTCGTTGTCGCGACATCGATGCGCAAATTCGCGAGCTCAGTGGCGGGCACGATCAAACCGATCACATGGAACTGCTGCAACACCAACTCGATGAACTGGATCGGCATGCCTTGTCGGCCGATGAACTCGACACCCTGGACGATACCCACAAACGCCTGGCCAATGCCGGGCAACTTTTGCAAGGCAGCGGTGCCTTGATCGACATGCTGGACGGCGACAGTGAGTTTGCTGCGTTGCGCGCCATCGGTCGGGCGCAAAACGAACTGGGGCGATTGGCCGATCTGGACCCGCAACTTGCCGCGGCACGTGAGTTGCTCAATTCGGCGGCGATTCAACTCGATGAAGCCAACGTCGAGATCGCACGCTACCGCGATTCGTTGGAACTGGATCCAGATCAGCTCGGTGAAATCGAGGCGCAGTTGGCCAAATTGCATGAGCTCGGACGCAAGCATCGCGTACCGATTGCCGAATTGAAGGATCGTGCCGACGCCTTGCGTGGCCAACTGGAAAATTTGCGTGGTGCGGGAGAGCGGCTGGCATCTTTGGAACGCGAACGCTTGCAGGCCGCATCGGCCTATGCGACTGCCGCCGCACAATTGAGCACGGCCCGGGCCAACGCGGCAAAACGTCTGGGACACGATGTCACTGCGCTGATGGACGAACTCGGCATGAGCGGCGGGCGGTTCGCGGCGCAAATCGAGCAAATCGAAAGTCCTGCAGCCGATCCGCAAGGAGCCGAGCGTGTGGAATTTCTGGTCAGCGCCAATCCCGGACAACCCGCACGCGCCCTGCGCAAAGTCGCCTCGGGCGGCGAGCTGTCGCGCATCAGTCTGGCCATCGAGGTTGCCGCTCTGGGCCTGGACGAAACCGGAACCATGGTGTTCGACGAAGTCGATTCGGGCATTGGTGGGGCCGTTGCCGAAGTGGTCGGACAGAAGCTGCGCAGCCTCGGCGAAAAGCGCCAGGTGCTATGCGTCACTCACCTGCCGCAAGTGGCCGCACAAGGCCACGCACACCTGTGTGTGGCAAAAACCACGGATGGCAAAAGCACACAAATCAAAATTGAACCGCTGACCGCGAAAGCCCGCCGCGACGAAATCGCCCGCATGCTTGGCGGCGTGGAGATAACTCGTGAAACGCTGGCACATGCCAAGCAGATGCTGGACAGAGGGCTGAGGGCTGAGGGCTGAGGGTTGGAATACCTCGCTCGCTCGTCATTCCAGCGCAAGGTGGAATGACAAAGGTTCCATGGCTTTGCGCACTTCGCACTTCCCGAATCCCGAATCCCGAATCCAGGCTGTACCCACCTACCCGCCCTTCTTTTTCGCCCTCACGTACAACACCAGACTGTGGTCTTCAATTTGATACCCATGTTTGGCGGCAATTTCGTGTTGCAGGCGTTCGATTTCGTCGTTGGTGAATTCAATCACCTTGCCGGTATCCACATCGACCATGTGATCGTGATGCTTGCCGCGATCAATCTCGAACACGGCCTGGCCACCTTCAAAATTGTGTTTGAGCACCAGACCCGCCGCTTCAAATTGGGTCAACACCCGATAAACGGTGGCCAAGCCGATATCATCTTGATGTTCCAGCAGGCGCCGATAAATGTCCTCTGCCGTCATATGTTTACCGCCAGAATCTGCGAGAATTTCGAGGATGCGCATGCGGGGGTGTGTGACTTTCAAGCCGGCGTTGCGTAAATCCTGAGTTTCCATACGGGGAGACCTTTGCAGCCTTGGTAATGGCGCTAACGTGCACGAAAGCATTGCTAGTGTATCATCGGCCGCTTTCCGCACGACGGTAACACGAATGATCAAGGTACTTCGTCTTTGCGCCCTGGCGCTTTGTTGCAGCATCGTTACAGTGGCCTGCAATCCGATATACAAACTCGATATCCAGCAAGGCAATTTGTTTGGCAAGAATCTGGTCGATACGCTCAAGCCCGGCATGACCAAACATCAGGTCCAGTTGGTCATGGGTTCTCCGTCAATCATCAGCCCGTTCAATCAGGATCGCTGGGATTACGTGTCGTCATTGCGCCGTGGCAACGGGCACATGGAAACGAAAGATTTGACCTTGTATTTCACCAACGATTCGCTGGCAAGAATCGAAGGCGATTATTTCGCCGAAGACCCACAACGGCTGATCAAGGAAGCAACCAAGTACAAGCGCCAATACCCCGACGAAAAACGGCCCGACGACGACAAGAAGAAAAATCAGGGTTAGGCAACCGATACAGGAGCCTGCTCAGGGCCGCGCACACGACCTTACGTTTGCGCCCGACGCCTGCGTGCCAGCTTCGGGTCGATCTGCAAACGACGACACAATTCGATTCGGTCGCCATCATGCAAGCGCGTTTCCGGACCAACCCTGCGGCCGAATATGGCAATTGCCGCCGAGACGAACGATGCGGGCAGTTGCTGCTCGATGGCGCTCGCCCGGATTGCCTCATCGACGCTGGCGCTCTGCGCAACATCGACATGGCATTCGATCTGCTTGTTCAAATCGGCATAAACGACGCTGACTCGAATTCGTTCAGGCATAGATGCGCCCTGCTTCCGTGCAAAATTCATCGACCATGCGGTCAGCCAGTTTCTCGAAACCGGAACGCATCAAGGGCGCCATCATTTTGCCCGCATACTCGAAATCCAGCGCCAAGGCGATCTTGCAACCGCTTTCGCCCAATGCCCGGATATCCCAGGCGCCTGACAGTTTGCGAAACGGGCCATCGACGAGTTGCATGGCGATGCGCGACGGAGGCGTCAACGTGTTGCGGGTGGTAAAACTCTGCGTCATGCCGGCAATGCGCAAATCCAGGCGCGCGGTCAGGGAATCGTCGTCGCTCGCCAATATTTGCGCACCCGTGCACCAGCCAAATCGACGCGGATAAGCTTGCACATCGTTGACCAAATCGAACATCTGCACGGCACTGTGCTTCACGATCGCGCTGCGTCGAATTTCAATCACGAGTCAATCCACCGCCAATCGGCTATTCTGCAAGCACAACAATCAAGCACGGCATTCTACATCGGCAATGACCAAGCCCAAGGGAAAAAACGCGAACACCGGCTCGACCATTGTGCTGAACAAGCGCGCGCGTCACGAATATCATATCGACGAGCGCTTCGAAGCAGGCTTGTCGCTGCAAGGTTGGGAAGTCAAAAGTCTGCGCGCCGGCCGCATCAACTTTGGCGACAGTTATGCGACCGTCAAAAATGGCGAACTGTACTTGTTCGGAGCGTCCATCCCGCCATTGATTTCAGCATCGACGCACGTTGTCGCCGACGACCGACGTACCCGCAAACTGCTGTTGCACCGTGCTGAAATCGACAAATTGATCGGTGCGGTCGAGCGCAAGGGCTACACGATCGTGCCTACAGCCATGTACTGGAAACACAATCGAGTCAAGGTTGAAATCGGCCTGGCCCGCGGCAAGCAGGATCACGACAAGCGCGCGGTCGAAAAACAACGCGATTGGGATCGCGAAAAACAACGGGTAATGCGGGCGAGGAACCCGGTTGGCTGAGCAGCACCGGCGTACCCAAATCCGCTTTTTTTCCCAGTCCCGACCCTGCGCCAACCCGACGCGCGCCGGTCAATCTCCACACCGCGCTCACCTGCTTTTTGCGGGTGCTGCGGGTTCGGCACCGCATGGCAACTGCGTGCTTTGTGCTTCCTGCCTTGTGCTTTTTGCTTTCTGGTTTTTGATTTTTGCAGGCGCTGCCGTTGTACAACAGCCCGAATTGCGCCGGATGTCAGTGACTGTAATCGTGCCTTGCGTCGACATGGCATTGGCTGGCGTGGCAACCGATGCCAAACCCGCCCACAACACCATCAAGCCAAGCGTCTGTCGGTCTCGTCATTGCCTTCATTGCTCACCTCGACCGCGGCAGCAGCGCAATCCAGGCCCGGATTGCGCGCCATGATTACCCCCTGATGTGCACACTACGGCATGGTGCGTCAATCACAAGCTGTGCGTGCTGCCGAACCCGCGCGCCTTGAATCACGCACTGTCGAGCCCATATACTCACAATGCCCGCACGGCGAAGTCGTCGCCGTTGCGGGCAAGGCATTTCAACCCGGGGGCGATCGGCTTCGACGGGGGTCACGAAATCGCCTGGTGCATGCCGAGGGGGTAGCTTTCCTCGTTAAACCAGCTGCAAAACTTTAGTTGCCAACGACGACAACTACGCTCTAGCCGCTTAAGGCTGAGTCCCGAACCCACTTGTGCTTGTGCTCGTGGATGTAGGGTCACTATCACAAGATCGCCGCTGATCGCTGCCTGTCGATCTTTGGTTAACCTCTAACCGGCTGGTCCCGAGGTGCGCTTTGCACGCCGTGTTGCCTCGGGATGAGATCAAACGGCGAGCTATGCATGTAGATCCGGGGACGTAGGACTTTCGGACGCGGGTTCGATTCCCGCCGCCTCCACCAATACCCAAAATCCCAACCGTTCTCGGTTGGGGTTTTTTCTTGCCCGATCGCGCCGGTT
>DASSXQ010000039.1:0-3523 GCA_035703725.1 Rudaea sp. | reverse complement strand
GCTTCTGTGACGTGTTGGCATTGTCGAAATAAATCAGCGGTTTGCCATGGATACGCCGCGCAAGCAAGGGGAAATCCGAGCGATAGCGCAGCGGATCAAACGCCACGGTGGCCGACGGCTTGGCGTTCATGATGCGACCTGCGTGGAAAGCAACAAATGGCGTGACAGCAATGCAGCGAAAAGCCCGCGCAACCCTTCATCGGCGACGTGTGCATAAATCTCGCGACAAAACGCATCGATCAGCATCGCACGTGCCGGCATCATTCCTATACCGCGCGAGCGCAGATAAAACAGCGCGCGCTCGTCAAGCTGACCAACCGTTGCCCCATGTGCCGCCTTGACTTCATCGGCGTAAATTTCGAGTATCGGCTGCGCATCAATTTCCGCGTGCGCAGACAGCAACAGATTTTTGTTCTGCAATTTCGCATCGGTACCATCAGCGCCCTGTGCGACAACAATCGCGCCATGCAGGATGCCGCGCGCACGCTGATCCGCAACGCCGCGCCAGTCGACATCACTCGATGTGTCGCGCGCGCGATGGCGCACGTCAAGATGTATATCGACATGCTGACGTCCGCGCAACGCAAACACGCCACGCTCGCGCAAGCACGCTTGCTGCGCAGCCAAACCGATCGTGGATTCGATGCGCTGCAGACGGCCACCGCAGTGCGCCTGGGTCGTTTCGAATGCTGCCTGCGCACCAACGTTGCAATGCAGCGCGCGCAGCAAGGATACGTTGTCGGCAAGGTCCGACAGGCAACTCACGCGCATGCGCGCCTGCGCGGCAATCGCGAAATCGCAATCCACTCGACCAAATATTTCCGCGCCCGTGGTTCCAAGATGCTGTTCGACCAAATCGAGTTGCGCGCCATCTTGCAGACGAATCACGCATCTTGCCGCCCAAAAGCCCGGTACTTCTCCGGGGATGCTCAGATAAACCAGATGCAGCGGTTGAGTCACCGGTGCCGAAACAATCAATTCGATGCGATTGGCCGAGTCGTGACGCACGCGCAATCCCGGCGTCTTGCCGAGCTGCGCGTCATCGGAATGCAATGCCGAATAGACACCATTGACGAATACGATGCGGCGACCGCGCGTCAGCGGCAAGTCGAGTGCGCGCACAACGTCGGCGCTCGGCGTCAGCGACGGATCGACACTGACAAAGTTTTGCTGCGCCAGCGCACGCACCGCGTTGCGCGAGAAATGCCATGATTCGGCACGCTCGCCTGGCGTGCTGCCAAGTATCGCATCGAGGGCCTGCGCGTCCATGTCAAGCCGCTCCGGCATGGACGTTATCGAGAATCTTGCGTTCGGCAATCCACGCATAACCGTGTTCTTCGAGCTTGAGTGCCAGCGTTTTGTCGCCGCTTTCGACAATCCGCCCATCGACCATGACATGCACGAAATCCGGCACGATGTAATCGAGCAAACGCTGGTAATGGGTAATGACCACAAACGCGCGTCCGGGATCGCGCATGTGATTGACACCATCGGCAACCAGCTTCATCGCATCGATATCCAGCCCCGAGTCGGTTTCGTCGAGAATCGCAAGTCTGGGTTCCAGCAGCGCCATCTGGAAAATTTCGTTGCGCTTTTTTTCGCCGCCGGAAAATCCCGCATTCACGGCGCGGTGCAGCAACTCGTCGGAAATATGCAACACGCGCAGTTTCTCGCGTACCAATTTGAGAAACTGCATCGAATCCAGCTCGGCTTCACCGCGCTGTTTGCGCTGGGCATTGAGCGCCGTGCGCAAAAAATACGTGTTGTTGACGCCGGGTATTTCAACCGGATACTGGAACGCCAGAAACACGCCCGCGGCCGCGCGCTGCTCCGGCGTCAGGTCAAGCAAATTCGCGCCGTCGTATTCCACTGAGCCCCGAGTGATTTCATAGCCTTCACGCCCGGCCAACACGTTGCCGAGCGTGGATTTGCCGGCGCCATTCGGTCCCATGATCGCGTGAACCTGCCCGGCACCCACGTCAAGCGTGAGCCCCTTGAGGATTTCCTTGCCCGCAACGCGAACGTGTAGATTTTCGATCTTCAGCATCTGTTTTCCCATAGCGTGCGCATTGCGCATGTTGTCGTCACTTCGATTGGCCTGGCACATCGAATCCAAGATCATCCACGTCCGCAAGATCGCGCGGACGCACCGTCGCCAGCTTGTTCAATTTCACGTCCCAACACGTCGGTCAAAAGACCAATCCGGGCCGGCTCACGACCTATCTGCACCATCAATCCCGCAACGCTCACGTCTTCTTCGCCGCTTTCCAAACTGGCAAAAGCAAAATCGCGCGACACTTGCATGACAAGCGCCGCATTCGCCGAGGATGCTTGCAGCCATGCATCCAGGTCGTTCGTGTAGCCGACATGACCGTGGGCGGCAACGGCATGGCCGCCGCGACCAGACAACGCACGTCAGCCGCGTTCAATAATCGCAAGAACTCCTTCAAGTCGCGGCGCAGTTGCATCCGTCCACCCATGATGCCGATTGATCAAATCAATGAGAGCGCCCAGACGCTCCTTCATCGACAGCGCTGGCCAATATTCGCAATCTTTGGGCTCTTCACCCAACCGAAATTTGCGAACCACGCGTTGGAACTCGTTCGACGCGGACATGGCCGGCTCCTTCATCGCTTCGTTCAGATCCCGATTCAATTGACCTGCACTGGTATTCATTTCTGCTGGAGCGGTCGCCCTAGCCCACCGCCCCTTCCAGCGACACTTCCAACAGTTTCTTTGCTTCCACGGCAAATTCCATCGGCAGCTCCTTGAATACCTGCTTGCAAAAGCCATCGACAATCATCGATACGGCATCTTCCTGGGCAATGCCACGTGCGCGGCAGTAGAACATTTGATCGTCGGAAATCTTCGATGTCGTCGCCTCGTGCTCGACGATTGCGCCCGGGTTCTTGACCTCGATGTAAGGAAACGTGTGCGCGCCGCACTGCTTGCCGATCAGCAGACTGTCGCACTGCGTGTAGTTGCGTGCGCCGTCGGCGCTCTTCTCGATCAAAACCCGTCCACGGTATGTGTTCTGACCACGGCCTGCAGAAATTCCCTTGGAGATGATCTTGCTGGTGGTGTTCTTGCCAATATGGATCATCTTCGTGCCGGTATCGGCCTGTTGAAAATGATGGGTCAGTGCGACGGAACTGAACTCGCCGCTGGAACCATCACCACGCAGGATGCAGCTTGGATATTTCCAGGTGATGGCCGAGCCGGTTTCAACTTGCGTCCACGCGATGCGACTGCGCGCGCCGCGACAGTCGCCGCGCTTGGTGACGAAATTGTAGATGCCGCCAAGGCCGTTTTCGTCGCCCGGATACCAGTTCTGCACCGTCGAATATTTGATGTTGGCGTCGTCGAGCGCAACCAGTTCGACGACGGCTGCATGCAACTGATTCTCGTCGCGCATTGGAGCGGTGCAGCCTTCCAGATACGACACGCTCGCACCTTCCTCGGCAATGATCATCGTGCGCTCGAATTGCCCGGTGTGGCCGGCATTGATGCGGAAATATGTGCT
>DASSXQ010000025.1:0-10230 GCA_035703725.1 Rudaea sp. | reverse complement strand
TCCGGAGATTCCGACTTTCTGTCGCACGGCCGCTGGTTAAGCATGCCGATCCATACCCCGCACTTCGCACGGGTCACGCTCGGTCCTGCGGCAATTCCGGTGCTCCAATTCCCCGAGAGCCACCCGATGCCTTTCGCGCCCAGGTGTAATCCCGGGCGCACTGTGCGTGGCTACTTGTCTTTTTTCACGGCTGCCGCTTTCTCGCGAGCTTCCCGCGCTGCTTGTTCGGGAAGTATCACACCCGGAGCCAGGTAACGCGTGCGCAGCGACGCGACAAGATCGGGGTTGGCGTCGAGTGGCTTGCCACGCATCTGACCCGTGTACTCATTGACCTGCGTATCGATCCATTCTTTGTGAAGCTTGGCGACCAACCCGTCGCGCACTTCGTCGAAGCTTTTCTGCGTGTCGGGATCACGCTTGACCAGTTTGAGCACGTGATAGCCAAATTTCGTCTTGACAACGGGCGATATCTGGTCCGGTTTGGTCAGCGCTTTCGCCGCTTTTGCGAATGGAGCAACCATCTTGCCGGAAGCCGCGTCGTCAATCAGTCCGTGGTTGTCTTTTGCACTCGGGTCGTCCGAGTACTTCTTGACCAGCGCATCGAATTGGTCTGGATGTGCTTGCGCGGCTGCTTCAACCTCGCCAATGCGCGCTTTCGCTTCGTCATCGCTGCGATCCTTGTTTGACACGAGGACGTGTTTGACCTGCACTTTCCCCGGCACAAGAAATTCATTTTTGTGACTTAGAAAATATTCGTGTGCCAATTCGCCGAACGATGGCTTTTTCAGCGTGTCGCGATAATGTGCGATATCTACACGTGCAAGCGTCTCATTGGTTGCCAGCTCAATCTGGCGCTGAACGCCAGGATCCTGGTCAAGTTTGGCCGCGCGTGCTGCAGCAGCCAGTTGCCGATCAAGCAACATGTTCGTAATAACGCCTTGGATACGTTTGGGGCTGTCGAAAAAGCCTGCTCGATCAGCCTCTGGCATCCGCGCCGCGAAAGCGTCGATGTCCTTCAACGATACCTGTGCGCCGCCTTGTTCGGCGATCACACCTGGCGGCAATTTGCTTTCGGTTGCTTGCGCAAACCCGTTCGTTGCAGTCAATGCCATCATGAATACGGCGCCGGCACCCACGATTGCGCCCCACATCTGTAAACCTGCAAATTTCATTGGTTTTTATCCTGAGAAAAGTTTGCCCAATTGCGACGGAACTGAGATTGTTCGAATTGGCGAAAGTTCAGCAAGCTCGGCCGTCCTTCGAACTCGGACCCCGCAACGACATCATGCCGCCATATCGGCGGCATGATGGGGCATCAGAAACACGTGAGGCTTACTGTGGGACGAACTCACCAAAGTTGCCCTTGAGCTGGAACGGGTCGGTGCAGGTCGTGCCACCTGCACACCCCGACGTATCCACCGAAGCGGCCGATCCTCCCGTCGGAGTCACATTGCTGATGTCCGCATTGATGATATTCAGATAATACGTATGCCCGTCCTGCAACTTGCAGGACCCGGTTTTGTTCCATTGAATCAGATCGGCAGCCCGACCGTTGTTTCTATAACAACCAGGAACCACGGTACTTCCGCCACCAAGGGCCGGATTGCTGAAATCGCCACAACTGGTACTTATCGTCATGGCGATCAGCGCCGTTCGCTGCGATGCGCCGATTTTGATCTGCCCATATAGATCCGCTGGTGCGTTTGGCGCCGAATAGTACGGGGTCGGGACGACAAACACTTGCGATAGATATTTGTTGCGCGGCACCGAAAACACGGGCTGTATTCCAATGCTGCCCGGCCATTCGCCATGCCAGGAGGACGCGAAACTGCCAACATCCACCGACAGATTACCCGTGCCCGGGCCCGATCCAAAATAGAAGACATTCTGGTTACCGGACAATTGGGTGAAATTTGTAATTCCCTGCGTGCTGCTTGCTATGGTTTTGCAGTTTCCCTGCGGTGGAGCAGCCGTATGCGGCACAACGACCGTCGCTGTAGTTGTTGCCGGCGAACCATCACCGGTACAGGTGACTGTCACCGAATAGTTTGCATCGTTGGTGGTACTGTTATTGGTGAAGTTGGCTGTATTGCTTACGAGACTGTTACAGGCCGTGCCAGTGCAGAGATTTGATCCACCAGAAAAAGAGGCTGTACTGCTTCCGTTGCCTCCCGTGAACGATCCGGTGCAAGAAGTAGCGTGCAGCGGCTGGAAAGCGTAACTGACTGAGCCTGAGGTGCCGGGAAGTGTGGTGGCAGATGGTGAAAGTTGCGAGGCTGGACCAAATTCCACCGGCAGATTCGAACTGGTACCTCCACTGCCGCAAGCCGCACTCATCGCCGTTGCTGTTGCCTGCAAGTGACCTGCGGTAGTTCCAGTTGTCACAGCTCCGGTAGTGTAGGAGCAAATTCCAGCTCCACCCGGCAAGGTCACGTCGAGTGTGGTTTCCGCCAGTGCGGGCCCGGCAAAAACGAGGGCGGTAAGTATAAGCAAGCGTTGCATTTGAATTTTCCCGGCGGTCAATCTGCTTATTGTAATCCCTACAACGATAATGTGTCGCAAGTATTGCATTAAGGTTTCACTAAAAAACGAGGGGCCCGAAGGCCCCTCGCGTGTACAGCTTGATCGCAAAGCGATCAATGAATCAGGAGCAAGCTCCGGCATTGGCCGTGGTGTCGGCGCAACGCGATCCACGATGACGATAAACGCCAGAGTAGTTCGCCAACACACCGCCCACATTGCCGTTGACGAAGTTCACCGCTTCAAAGCCGGTGACGGGCAGGCCGTAGAACACGGTACCGGCGTTGTCCGGCCGCATCGGGTGGCTATTCGCTGCTGGCGAAGTACCACCATGTGTTGCGTCCGTGAACGACAGACCCAACCAACCATTGTGGCCAATCGGTGTGATATTCGAGGTCAACGTCGAACCGAGAATGCTGGCGCCACCGAAGGTGATGACGTTGGTCTCGTGACACAGCGAGGAGGGCGGTTGACCCGGAGGGCACGGCGAGAAGCCGCAAGTCGTCTGGCTCGTGGTGTTCTCTTCGCGATCAAAAATGTTGATGCCGATCACGTCGCACGACAAGCCCGGGATCACTTCACTGAAACCCTGCTCGAACGGAGGATACGCAGAGGTTGTCGCAGTGTACAGGGAATCGACGTAGAAACGCTTGGTCGGGAAGGTAACTACCCAATCCGATCCCGCGCCAGAGGACGACTGCCACTCGTTGTAGATGTTGGATGCGTCAAAAATCGCACTGACCGCGTCGATACCGGTGAAGCCGGAATTGTATGCAGCCGTGATCAGATTGCCATTGTTGAACACGAATGCGGTAGCCGTGGCACCGCCAGCGTCATTGACGTCGGCCAAGCTTGGATTCAAGCTGCCCGTGCCGCTGCCCAGCGTGGTGGCGGTGAAGCCTTCCAGTGCATCGGCGTTATAGGCGTAGTACGTGCCGCCCGTAACGTTGACAACCGAAGCCGAACCAAACAAGCCGCTGGTCGGAGGATCAATGGCCGCGAAGCCACCCGCCTCGAAATCAGCTTCCGCCGAAGAGCACTTCGGTGGCGTGCTGTTGACGTGGGTGATGTCTTTGGACAGTGTGCTCGTCGGATCGATGTCGCCCATCGCGATCATTTCAAAATGACCTTCGCGGGTACGATCATCGCCGGTCGGACCGCTGTCGCTGGCCGTACCGGTGTAACCATAGTGCAGGAACTGCTGATAGCCGAAGCCATTGGCCAACGGGCCCTGAGTGAAACCAGGAGCCGTGCAGGATTTGTCCGTGGAGAAAATACCCGCGCCATCACCAGCAACGCCAGCGTCGGACAACGAGAACACAGCGGCAGTCCATACGTCGTACTTGGACAGGAACAAGTTGAAGTCGAGCACTTCGCGGCTGTTATAGCCTTCCAGGAAGCGCACTTTGACCGCCTTGCCAATACCGGTGGTGTTGACAACCGACAACAGCGTCTGCTGTCCGGAATTGACGGTGTAATACGGGTAGAGAAGGGCCTGACCCAGACCATCGGGGTTCAGGTTGACGGCATTCGCCATGCTGGCGATGCCCACAACGCCGGCGATACCGGCGATGACGGCAGTCGTCAAGCTATTTTTGTTCATCACAACACTCCTAATTTGACTACAGGGCTTTTTGCTTTTTCGCCAACCTGTTTGGGCAAGCCATAAGGCCCCTAAGCCACAGGAAACAGGGTGGGCAACAGCGAATGTATCCTATGACAAAGCCAAAGGCAATGCAATCCTGAATGTGGTTCACAAAATGGCTCAGGAAGCATTGTCCTTCCCAAGCTTGGTCGGGGTTAGTGGATCAGGCAGGAAATACCAATGTCCATCAGTCTTTATCCACGTTTCGACCACGAAACCGCTGGATTTGACGACACCTGCCGGGCCACCCATCTGCATGCTGTAGTCGATCACCAGATGCACTTTGCACACGTCGGCGTCGCATTTTTGCGAGCCGAAATGCACCTTGCTCCAGTGCACGCCGCGACCATTCATTTCGCGCGCATAGGCGTCGCGCGTCTTCGTGGCGCGAAAACCCGGGGACAGGAAATCGTAGGCTTTTTCGGCTTGATGCGCGATCAGGTAATCCCAGCGCTGCACCGCGCGCTGTTTGATGACCGAAGCGTCTTCGTTTTTCTTGACCGCGGACATGCAGCCAGCCAGCGCGAGCAGCGCAAGCAGCATACCGACCTTGGCAAAATATACTTGTTTACTTTTCACTGGGTACATCCTCGTCGGATTTGGATTGAATGGGATTGCTCTGCACGGGTTTGGCATCGAGATTGGCAGGCACGGAATCACCATGCACCGTGGTGTGATTCACGTGCAGCGGCTTGAGCGATTCGAATTTGCTTTCATATTCCTGCGTCATCTGGCGCGCTTCGTCGGAATTTGTGATGACGCGCGGTGTGATCAGTACGATCAACTCGGTGCGGGTGTGCTGCTTGCCGGTATCGCTGAAGAGGTTACCAATGAGCGGAATCTTGCTCAGCAATGGCACTCCCGATTTCGAATCGCTGCTTTGATCCTGGATCATTCCGCCCAACAACACCGTCTGCCCGCTCTGCACCGCGACTTGCGTCTGCAGATTACGCTGGCTTATTGGTGGATTTGTTCCGGGAGCACTCGCTCCAGGCACACTGTCTTGCTGGTCGATATCCATGTAGACAAGACCGCCGGGGTTTACTCGTGGGGTCACATTCAACGTGATGCCGGTGCTGATGTAAGACGATTGGCCGATTCCGGTATTGGAAAAATTGGATCCCGTCTGTCCCACCCCCCCGGCAATCCCCGGAACACCCACTATGGACGTGGAAATCACCGGAACCTGCGTACCCACGGTAATTGCAGCCTGCTGGTTGTTCATTACCACCAACGAGGGGGTCGACAGCACTTTGGCTTGGGTGTTGGTTTGCAACGCGTTGATTGCTACCTGAAAGTCCTTGTTCAAGAAAGAATAAAAAAATCCACTGCCACCATTGACCGAATGCGTTCCTCCACCGCCCACGGATGCACGGTGGCGATCGGCAACATTTCCCTGAAAGCCTGGATAACCATACTGATATCCGGAATCCGAATTTGATCCTGGCTGGTTGATCAAACCTGCCAGCCACCATTGCACACCGTATTTGAGGTCGCCACTCAATGTGACGTCGAGGATTTTTGCCTCGATTTGTACCTGCAACGGTGCCACATCGAGCCGGCGTATCGCGGAACTGATCGAGTCCCATTCTCCTGGCGTGGCCATCACCAGCAACTGGTTGTTTTCCTCGATCGGGGTGATGCGGATATCGGTTTCCTTGCCGCCGGACGTCAGCGGCTTGCCTGTCCCGGTCGTGGTGAGATTCGAGCTGCGGCTTCGCGATTGCGGCCTGCTTTGCGCCATCGCGGCGCCATCGGTTGCACCACGACCGGTATTACCACTGTTGAACTGGCCGATACTCACCGGCTGAAGACCCGGCGCAACATTGCCTTCGTTGCTTGGTCGCTGACTGACCTGACCGGTATAAATGGCGTTGAGATGATCCGAAAGATCCACTGCTTTTACATTTTTTACATCGTATACATACAACTGGGTCCCGTTCTCTCCTGCTCCGGCATCAAGGCGGTGAATCCAGGTTTCGGCCTGACTCAAATAATCTTTCTGCGGCGTGATGACAACGATGGCATTGGTGGTTTCCATTGGAATGAAGCGGAACATTCCGGCGAGCGGCGAATCGCCCGTGCTGCCGAAAATCTTGTCCAGCTCGGGCAGGACTTTGCCCACATCCATGTTGCGCAATGTGTACAACCCCACCGACATGCCCTTGAGCCAGTCCACATCAAACACCTGGATCGTGCGCTGGTAATTGGCCAATTCCGCGGCAGTGCCAGCCATGACGATCATGTTGCGCGATTCGTCCGCGGAGACCACGGCATCGGGTTTGGCGTAAGGTTTGAGCAGTTTTTCCATCTCCTTGGCACCGATGTATTTCAACGGAAATACGCGCACTTCATAGCCATTGGCCATGGCAGGCGGCGTAGTGCGCGGCGTGAGATTGCCGGGAATGGCTTGCTTGACCGGAACAACTTCGTAACGGCCCTGCTTGTGCACCAGCGCGTTGTTGGTCCAGCCCAGCAGCATCTGCAGGATGGGCATGGCCTGATCCGGAGTAATCGGATTGGCCGTGGAAAACGTGACGTTTCCAGTGACACTCGGAGCAATCGTGTAATTTTCCTTGAGCAACGATCCGAGAATCGCTTGTACGACAGCCTGGATTGGCTGGTTCTCGAAATTGAACGTGATCTGCCCCTGCGCCAATTTCGGCGATGGAATTGGTGCGCTGGCGGCCTTCTCGTCGATAAAGCTGCCTGTGCCAGGTTCTATCACGGCCTTGACAGGTTGCTCGGCCACGGATGTTTGTATCTGTATGGGCCCCTCATCCTGCGGTGCAGGCGCCGTAAACGGCTTGGCTGGACGCATATCGCTGGCCAGATCGAATGTCGATCGCGACGGCGAGGTCGCGCAACCGGCAAGCAATACTGCAAGCAGCGCAGCGATGAAACTGGATTGGCGTAGGGACACGTGGCGCACTCCGTTACGAATTGCAGACTGACAATTTTTACCGGAAAAGTCCGTCCTGGACTTTTCCGGTCGCTCCGCGCGGGCCAAGCCCGCGAACGTCGCTCCGCGCACTGATCGCTTCAGCGATCAATGCGCGTGCGATGCATCCCTGCATCGCCGTGACAGAGTGCTCTTCAACACTTTGTCACTGTTGCTTCTCGGGATGTTGCTGTCGACGCATGCGCTCGGCTTGTTCGCGCATTTGTTTGCGTCGTTCTTCAATTCGACGTTGCAGTTGTTCCGCCTGACGATTTGCCGGTGGTACATGCGGCCCGGCACCGCGTGCCGCACCACCGGTCGTACCTGACCGGGCATGTTGATTCGCCTTTGGACTTGCAACGGCAGTGGTCAGTTCCACTTCAACTTCATCGCCGGACACTTCCCTGAATATGACGCTGCGGGGCTTGATTTCGGTCAGGACCCAGCCACCTTCGTCGCCTGGCATCGGCATGCCTTCCTTGAGCGCAATCGTGTCATTCTTCGTCTTGTCCCGAATCATCGCCAAGTGAAGTTGTGGCGTGAGGATCACCCCGGTCAACTCGACCGTCAGCGCCACCTTCGGTGGTGGCGGTGTTTCCGGTTCATCGGGTTCGTCCGGGGTGGGTTTGCGATCTTCGTTGAAAAGCGGTCGTTGCATGGTGGCCGCGAATTGCGCTTCGGGCGGCAGTGTGAATGGATTGCGATCCACCTTGTCGGCACCCATGGCAGCTGCCGTGGCATCCAGCGGCAACCAACGGAATCCGCGCCCGAAGCCGAATTGCAGCGCAAGAACCGCCAGCAACAAAATGCCGCAGGTCGCTGCCAGAACGACGGTCAACAATTTGGCACCTCGCAGATTCATCGGGCTTTCTTCCCGGATTGGCGCAGGTAACCGGATAGATTGAACCGAATATCCAGGGCGGTTGGCGGTGTTGTCGTACGTCCCGGTCGGCGATAGCCCACCTGCTGCCGGTAAATCATCAATTGATCGATGAACAAATACGGTTTGCTGTTTTCCAGATCATAGAAAATTGCAGCCAGTGGCTCCAGCGTGCAGCGCATGCGCACCTGAATGGTAACGCGCTCGTAGACTTCTTCCTCACCGCCCTTGTAGTTGGAATTGCTCACGATCGCACAACGCGCGTCATCATTGGCATGGGCGGATATCGCCTGCTTGAGCCGCTGGGTCAGGTCGGAAAATGCGCTGTTTGCGTCGGCGTCGGTGAGAAATGCCTGGTTGCTCTGTTCAAAACTGCGAACCTGCGCCAAACGCTTTTCAATTGCAGGCCGCTGCGCCGCCGTCTGGGCGAAGCGTTGTTGCTGATCGCGCAAATCGCTCATCTGCGCGGAAATGGCCAATTGCGGCGCCACGAACCACCAATGCAAACCAACCGCATAAACGACCAACCCCACGATCAACAGCAGAACCACCGCGAGAAAACGCCCGTTACGACCTTCAGTTTGCAGGCGCATGACGCTCTCCCGCTGGTTTGGGCATGGCCCCGTCCGGTACCGGCTTGTGTTGCGCGGACGCTTGTCCCGGCGCTTTCGCCGACACATTGGCTGCTTTTGCATCCGCCGGCGGCCGGAATTCCAGCGAAATGTTGAATCGATCTTTCTTCGTGCGCGGGTCTGGTTGAATGGTGCCTTGCACGGTGGGGTTGGTGAGCAAATCCGATTGTTGCAGAAGGCCGATCAGCTTGGACGCATCGTCACTCAAACCCTGCAACTCGATCTTGTTTTTCTCATCGACGTTCAAACGTTCCAGATAGGTATCGTCAGGCAGACGTTTGGTCAAATCATTGAGCAATTCGACCATCACCGGCGTTTCGAGCTTCTTGCGACCGAGAAAGTTCGCCGAATCCACACTGTCTTGCAGCGTCTTGCGCAATTTTGCCACCTGGGCTGCTTCTTTCTGTGCGCTTTCAACTTGCGTCTGCATCGCACCGAGCGCGGATTCCTGATTGGCCAGCCACAGCAACATTGCCGTCACCAGCAATACCAGCGCCGCCGCAGCCAGCGCCAGATTCAGGCGCAACGGCAAATTCTTGCGTTTGAAGCGTTGCTCCACCGGCAAGAGGTTCAAACCCGCGCGCTGGCTGCCGGAGCCGTGCGTCCAGCAATCCACGCCGTCCAGCCGCGCGTTGCACGCGGCAATGGCCGCGAGTTCCGCATCCAGTTGGGTGCGCGTGACGACGGTGAGCTCGACATGCAAATTGCGATCTGCGCGAGTGCGCGTCGCCAATCGATAATCGAAATAAACCTGATCGGCCTTGAACGGGGTCTGACGATCCATCTCGAACGTCAACACGCGGCGCAGGTTGTCTTCTGCCGCCGCAGGCAAATTGATGGTTCGACGCAAACTGTGTTGCGCACTCACGCAATAAAATTCGCGCAGGTTGGGATCATCCAGCCTGCTGCGCACCTGCGCAAACGCGGCCTTTTGCGCTTCCGGCGGTTCGTCAAGTGAAATGCGCCCAAGTTGGGTGCAATTGATCCCGGATTGACGCCAGATCACCAGTTCGCGGTCTTGGGTCTCAAGCAGCACGGCATCCGAGCGCTCGGCCAGCAACGCGCGCCAATTTGCCGGCAGCATCGACGCAAGCTCGCCACCCCACCACGCAAAGAAGCGTGGCAGAGGCGTCCTCGCGTAGCGCGTGCGCAAACGCGCAAGCTGTAGGTCGATTTGCTCAGATAGATTCATTGATTATCACGCCAGCGCAACACCGTGTATGGCTGTCCGGACACGCTAACGCCACCCAGCCGGATACTGGCGTCGATGGAACTGGCAGCGCCGTTTGGCAAAGTCGCACGGGACTGGACAGTGTACGTGTTCCCGCCCCCGCTTGCCATGATTGGAGTGCCGTCAGGCAAGGTAAGGTCCGCACTTCCCGGCTGACCCGGCACCATCTGCTGGCGCGCGGCAATCACCTGGCGGGCCAGATCGTCGCTCATGCTCGGCAACGTGCGTAGCACCTCGAATGGGGCGTACGCCGCATTGGGCCGCGCTCCACCCGCGTAAATCGTGATTGCGGGCTCGATTTTCGAGTAGAGCGCGTAGCTCATGCCCAGAACCTGTTGGACTTCAGAAATGGTCTGGAACGGTGCGTTGCTCGGTCCGTAG
>DASSXQ010000197.1:0-4028 GCA_035703725.1 Rudaea sp. | reverse complement strand
ACAACGTGGCGCAGCCGCAGATGTCGGTAATGAAACGCCGAAGCAGCGCACTGCCCTGCTTCGTATGCGTCACTTCAGGATGAAATTGCACGCCATACCAACGGCGCACATCGTCGGCCATGGCCGCTACCGGAACACGCTCGGTGCGCGCGGTGACGACGAATCCCGGCGGAGGCGTCGCCACATGGTCGCCGTGACTCATCCACACATCCAGCGCCTGCGCCGGCGCGTGGTCGGTCAGTCCGGCAAGCAAACGATCGGCTGCCACGACATCGACCCTTGCATGCCCGAATTCGCGAGCATCAGCCGCCTGCGTCGTGCCGCCGAACTGCACCGCCAACGTCTGCATGCCGTAGCAGATACCCAAAATCGGCACGCCACAATCGAATACTTCCTGCGGCGCGCGCGGCGCGTTGGCAAGTGTCGTGGATTCGGGGCCACCGGACAGGACGATGCCTTTCGGTGCGAATGCGGCAATTTGGGCCGGATCGTGGTCCCAGGCCCATATTTCGCAATACACCCCAATCTCGCGAATGCGTCGCGCAATCAACTGCGTGTATTGCGCGCCAAAGTCGAGGATCAGGATTTTGTCGGAATGGATATTGTGCATGCGCGACTCGGGGCTCGGGGCTCGGGACTCGGGTTCCCAATCTCCGCTGCGGGGAAATTCAACGATTTGCGATCGGACGGTCGCACCTACCGAATGGGTCGGCGATTCGGTGCTGTACAGCCGAGTCCCGGGTTCCGAGTCCCGAGTCCAGCATTCAATCAGTCAAGCCTGTAGTTCGGAGCCTCTTTCGTGATCGTCACATCATGCACATGCGATTCGCGCATGCCGGCGCCGGTGATGCGCACGAATTGCGGTTTGCTGTGCATCTCGTCGACGTTGGCACAACCGACATAGCCCATCGCGGCACGCAAGCCACCAATCAACTGGTGCACGATATTGCGCAGCGGTCCACGATACGGGACGCGGCCTTCGATGCCTTCCGGAACCAGTTTGTCGGCATCCGTCGCATCCTGGAAATAGCGATCTTTCGAGCCCATTTGCATGGCACCCAGCGAGCCCATACCTCGGTAACTCTTGTACGAGCGGCCCTGATACAACTCGACTTCGCCGGGCGCTTCTTCGGTGCCGGCAAACATGCCGCCAATCATCACGCAGTTGGCGCCCGCGGCCAGCGCCTTGGCGATATCGCCGGAATAGCGGATGCCGCCGTCGGCGATCAGGCACGCGCCGCTCGCGTGGATCGCCTCAGCCACCATGTTGACCGCGGAAATCTGTGGCACGCCAACGCCGGCGATCATGCGCGTGGTGCAGATTGAACCCGGACCTACACCCACCTTGACCGCATCCGCGCCGGCATCGACCAACGCCTTTGCCGCTTCGGCCGTAACGATGTTTCCACCGACGACGGAGATTTCCGGGTACTTGCGTTTGACCCAGCCAACGCGTTCGATCACCCCATTGGAATGACCATGCGCCGTATCGACCACGAGCACATCGACCCCGGCTTCGACCAACGCGGCAACTCGCGATTCAGTATCCCCGCCGACGCCGACTGCGGCGCCGACACGCAAGCGCTCGTGGCTGTCTTTGGCGGAATTGGGATTGTCGCGTGCTTTCTGGATGTCCTTGACGGTGATCAAGCCGCGCAACTGAAACGCATCATTGACCACCAGCACTTTTTCGATACGGTACTTGTGCAGCAATTGCAGCACTTCGTCGTCGGATGCGCCTTCCTTCACCGTTATCAAGCGATCCTTGCGCGTCATGATGTTTTGCACCGGATCGTCGTGCTTCGTCTCGAAACGAAGATCCCGGCTGGTGACGATGCCGACCAGTTGTTTGCCATCAACCACCGGCACGCCGGAGATATTTCGCGCACGCACGATATTCATGACTTCGCGAATCGACGTATCCGGCGACACGGTGATGGGATCGCGGATCACGCCAGCCTCGAACTTCTTCACCAGGCGCACTTCAGCCGCCTGCTGCTCGACGGACATGTTCTTGTGAATGATGCCGATGCCGCCGCATTGGGCCATGGTAATGGCCAATCGTGCTTCGGTCACCGTATCCATCGCCGCGGACAGTACCGGAATCTTCAAACGGATATGGCGGGTCAGCGCCGTGGAAAGATCAACGTCGCGCGGCAGGACGTTCGAGTAGGCGGGGACGAGCGACACGTCGTCGAAGGTAAGCGCCTCGGTGAGAATTCGCATACCACTCCTCGGGCGAAAATGAATCGCGAATTATACTGGCGCGGCGAAATCCGCGCCACGAGTTCGCAAAATGTTTCGACTCGGTCCGTCGCGCAAAGCGTGAACAGCGTAGCGACTTGCACCACGGTATTGTTGCTGTTGCATGGGTTGACGTCGATTTCCAACCGGGATCGACGTCGCTGCGCGGATGCCGCGGGCATGCTCCTGCGTGTGTTCGATGCAGCCGTTGGCCGAGGTACGCCCTGCGCGTTTGACCAAAGGAAGCCTCTGCACCGTCAGACGCAGGTGCCACCCGACCCTACGCGCCAAAACCATTGAAATTGAGCGATTGGACGGTGCTTGTGCCAGGCTGTGTAGTGGCTTCTTGAAGGGCCGAGCGAACACATTTCATTCGAAACCATTCATGAAAATCATCCAGCCGGACGGACCAATGATGCGCGGTGCTGCAATCAGGATAATGTCGTCCCCGCCATCGGCGGCGAGACGAAATGCCATGTCTGTCGTGTCGCCGGCCACTGCCCTGAATTGTGGCGTGGCCAGAAACGACCATTCGGAGCCAACGGATGTGGTGAATGACCCCGGCTGCATTCCGGTAAAAGTACCCATAGCGTCGAAAATTGGCATTGCGACAGTGATTCCCTGTGCGGATCCGCCGGCGTTGCCGGAGCGCACATACATCTCTGCGCGGTAGAAGTCGTTATCACGTAGTGCTGCGCGGACCAATTCGTGGTCGAATCCTTCGTGGGCTGCGTCCCCACCGGTGACGGCCAGGCGTACGGCATTGGTCGGCAAGCTACCCGGGTAAAGCTCATTTGCGGCAACGGGAACCGTCGTCACGTTGAGGTTGCCAGTGCCTACGGCAAAGGCGCGCCAACTATCCGGAACGGTTCCACTGACGTTGCCTTGTTCAATGAGGCCACCGCTGCCGATGAATCCGGGATTCGGCGCGATGTTGTAAACCGGCGGTCCTTCCACCGTTGGCAATGCAATGATGATCGAATTCTCGCCGCCGTTATCGATCAGATTGAAGCGCAACTTCGCATAGTGATCGCCAGCCACTGCGGTAAGTTGCGGTGTTGCGACCTTTGTCCATCCAGCGGTGGCGGTACCGGCGCCAATGGCGGTTAGCGCTGCAAAATGGCCGTTGAAGGCCGGCGAACTATCGTAGAAGAGCAAGCTCAAGTCGAACGATTGCGACGAATTGTCGGCATTGCCGCTGCGCACGTAGACCTGTGCGCCGTAGGTCATTCCCGTGCGGATGGAAAAAAACCCCAAGGAGCTGTCAACGTTCTGGTTTGAATTGGTACCGAATGTCGGTACGGATATTTTGAGTGCTTCCGTGGGTGGGCTGCCGGGAAACAAATCGTTGGCGCCCAGATGTATCCGTTCCAGGTTGATCTTTGCCCCCTGATACGCTGACGCGCGCCAGAGCGTGGGCACGTCACCAGTGACGTCTCCAGGGTTGCTCGCGATGGTGCCGAAATTACCCCTCAATGCTGCATTGGGTACCAGATTGCCATCGAACTCGGCTGACGCCAGCGGTGCCGCGCGTACAAGACCACACGCGACGATGCTGCTCAGCAACAGCGCGTAAAAAACGCCAGTGACAATTGCGTGTGCTGCAGGTTCTGCAACAAGAGAATCATTGCCGCCTCTGCCGCAGGTGTGAAGCGTATCGGCTATCGGGTTCATGGCGATCTCCTCGGCGATTGTTTGTGTGAACGGTCAATATCATTTATTGGCGTTTAATGGCGCAGAGCCAGCGTGCCCGACTTCGCATGCAAATTATTCAAACCGGCTTG
>DASSXQ010000101.1:0-2932 GCA_035703725.1 Rudaea sp. | reverse complement strand
ACCACGCCGGATGACATGTTGATGTAACAAGTCCGGTTGTTTTCACCAAAACCAGTCAGAATTGCCGGTGCAAGCGACTGGAATGGGCGCGCGAATGGGCGCAAAATTCGGTCCTGCGGCAATGCTCTTCGGGCACGTCGTATCGCCACAAAGACCCAGATGGACACAACCCAATCCGAGCAGTCGACGCAGCAACCAACGCCAGTGCCTTTGTTGCGCACGGTTGTGCTGTGCGATCTGGTCGACAGCACGGCACTCACCGAGCAACTCGGCGATCGCGATGCGGCGCAATTCATGCATCGGCTCGATCGCCAATGCCGTGATCTGCTTGCACGCCATTGCGGTCGTGAAATCGACAAGACCGATGGCTTTTTGCTTCTGTTCGAACGCCCGATCCAGGCTGTCGCGTTTGCCATCGATTATCAACGATTGGTGTACGAATTCGGTCAATCCGAGTTCCTGCCGTTGCGCGCGCGCGTCGGCATTCATGTCGGCGACGTGGTGCTGTGGGAAAACAGTGAAGAAGATGTTGCCCGCGGCGCCAAACCGTTGGAACTCGAAGGTTTGATCAAACCGATCACGGCACGCCTGATGAACCTGGCCCTGCCCGGACAGATTCTGCTCTCCGGCGTTGCGCACACTCTCGCGAATCGCGCGCATCACGAATTTGTCGGCGCCAGCCAAATCCAGTGGCGCTCGCACGGGCGTTACCTGTTCAAAGGCGTCACCGAACCGATGGCAGTGTTCGAGATCGGCGAAGCCGAAATTGCGCCGTTGCGGCGTCCGGCCCACGGTGGCAAGGCCTTTCTCGAAGTGCCATGGTGGCGTCGTCCGGGAATGATCGCGATCGAAACGGCGCTGCTGATCGCCGCCGTGGCCGTGCCGGTCTGGGTTGTGCTGCGCAGCCAACCAGCCATCGCGTTTGCGGATCGCGACTGGGTCGTGGTTGGCGATCTGAACAACCTGACCGGCAAAACCATTTTGAATGAATCGCTGGAAAACGCCTTCCGCCTCGGCCTCGAGCAATCGCCGTACGTGAACGTGTTATCGGCAATGAAGACACGCGACACCATTGCGCTGATGCAGCGCGACCGGACACAAACCCGGATCGATCGTGCCATCGGCAGCGAAGTTGCCATTCGTGATGGTGCCAGGGCACTGATTCTGCCAACCGTCGCCGAAGTCGGCGGTCTTGTGCGCGTTACTGCCGAAGTGATCGACCCCAAAACCAAGGCCACCGTCTACACGGAATCTGTCGACGGCAAGGACATCGGCTCGGTACTGTCATCGATTGACACGATCGACAAGAATTTGCGCCTGCGACTCGGCGAAGCGCTCGCCTCGATATCAAAACAATCCCGCCCGCTGGATCAGGTCGCGACTTCGAATCTGGACGCGTTGCGCGCATTTTCGCTGGGACAGCATGCGTATGTAACCGGAAACATGAATGATGCGCTGGCCTACTATCAGGATGCGGTCCAGCTTGATCCGAAGTTTGCGACTGCACATCTGGTTATTGCGAGGGTGCTGTTGAATGGAAGTGAAAACTCCAAGGCCCTGAAAGAGATTTCTCGGGCGGCGACGGAACGCGAACGGCTGTCCGCACGAGATCGCATGCTGGTCGATGCCTGGCAGGCAACGCTGACATCACCAAATGTGGCATTGGAAAAATGGCGACAACTGACAAATTTGTATCCTGATTTCTTTTCGGCCAGTGGTCCCTATGCCTATTACGCTTGGTGTGCGAATCATTACGCAGAAGCAATCGCCGGTGCCAAAAGCAACGTGGCGCCACAGAATGCAAACCGGTTGGCCGGCGAATATCTGCTGGGCATTCTTTTTCTTGCGGATGATCGCTATTCCGCCGCAGTCAATCAATTCCAGCGCGCATCCGACGCCGGCTTCAAGAGATATGATTACTATGCCGAAGCATTTGCAGCTGAACGGCAATTCGAACGAGCAAACGACTTGCTCAAACAGAGCAAGCCATCAGGAATTCCTGCCGATGATCTCGGTACCGGGATCGTCCAAACGGCGATTATCGCCGATCAAGGAAAAATTCCTGAACTGGAAAGCATGTTCCAATCGCAGGAACATGAAGTTGAGAACTTGGGCCCACTGGATAAGCAACGACTCCGTGGCATTGCACTTGGTCTACGCAGCCAATTCGGCCAGATCGAAACGCGGACACTGACCGAATATGCTGAATCGTCACTTCAAATAAACACCGACAACGCAATCGACTACGCGCAAGCTCAATTCTACGCAGCGTTCGCACTCTACGTGCAAGCACATACTGGCGACACAAAAAACGCGGCCAAATTGTTGAAAACAATTGACGCGCGTGCGAAAGAGCTAAATGAACCGACGCTCACAAACCTCGTGCTGATACTTGAAGCGGAGTTGATGCGCGTCGGAGGACATCCCGATCAAGCCATTGCCATGCTGAAGCCGGCAATTGACGGAAAAGAACTTTACATCACCCATTTGGCGTTACTCGATGCCTACGCCAGCAAACGTGAATACGCAAACGCATTGAGCGAAGCAAACTGGCTTGCAGATCACCGTGGTCGCGCTTACGCGGAGTATGGCGCGCAACAATTCATGACAGCCTTCAACGTGGTGCAGTCGGACCTGGCGCTACTGCGCGCAGCAGAGCTGTCGCAAGATCTCAATGAGACGGAGAATGCAAAACAACTGCTTGCCAAATTCGTGCAGATTTGGCCAAAGGCTCAAGAGATGCCGGCACTGGCTGCGAGACTACACACGCTCAACCACCGGCAGTAGCGTGCCTGACTACTGGTCGCCGAAGTCCAACCGTAACGCCGGAATCACCATACACAGACATTCTTCGCCGACCTGATCCGACAGCCGCTTTCGTGCGTTCTCAAACTCAACTTTGGGCGCAAGTTTTCCGGGTCGTGTGTGATCT
>DASSXQ010000097.1:0-12185 GCA_035703725.1 Rudaea sp. | reverse complement strand
TGACATGATCGCGCAGGACAAAATGCACTACGCCCAGGGATTTTCGCGTCTGGGCCAAGGCTTCCGATAAGCCGCCCAGTTCAGCGCCGTCTACTCCGGCGCCGGCAATCGCATCGACGGACCAGAACTGCAGTCTGATTTGCATGGGTGGCGTGGCTGGCGTGGTCGAATTCGCCGTTCCACTCAACGACTTCAGGCTACTGGCAATGCTGTCTTGCAGGCTGGATGGCGCCAGCACCAGCAGTTGGCCCGGCGCCGGGCTTGAAACGCTGCCAATGGGCGTTTTGCTGTCGCTACCGGCCTGGAAGTTTGTTTGCAACGCGTGTTTCAGGTCTTGGGTGTGTTCTGGTGGCACCTGATAGACGCGTAATTCCATTTTCGCGGTGTTGTCGCCACCGGATGGCGGATTCAGATTGCCGCAGCCCCCGAGAACCAGCGCGACCAGGGCCAACATGCACGTGGCGTATTTCATCGAATGCATCCTCAATACGACGGGAGTGTCGACCAGGTTTACACCTGAGTGCTCGATTTCTTCATGCCACATCGATTGGCGCAGACGCGTGCTCAGCGTGGGCTTTTATACGGCTTGCTGGTATCGCCCGGCGGGCGGATCGAATAGCGTTTGTAGGTCCACTGGTATTGCGCCGGCGCGATGCGCACGCAGTTTTCGACACCTTTGTTGAGTGCGGCGACGGCGGTTGACAAGTCGGCATCGGCGATGGTTTCGGGCGCGGGCAGAATATGGATGCGGAATCCCTGGCCGCGCGGCAGTCGCTCGGCAAATGCAAACAGGACGGTTGCACCAGTGCGTTGAGCCAGACGCGACACGAGCACCATGGTCAAGGCCGGCGTGCCGAAGAATGGCGCGAATTCGCCTTCGCCCTGGCGAGGTTGCTGATCGGGCAAGATGCCGACGACGCCGCCGCTGCGCAGACGCTTGAACAAGGTGCGCACTCCGGTTGCACCTTCGGCCGGAACCTGTTCGGCAGACAGCGCGCCGCGCGCCTTGATCAACAAGGGTTCCAGCGAAGCCTGGCGTGGCGGACGATATGCAATGGCAATCGGCGTGCGGCCGCACAACCAGTAGTTGAGCAGTTCCCAACAACCCAGATGAGGCGCGGCAACAATCAACCCGCGATCGCTGGCCAGTGCAGCCTCGAACAATTCGATCCCACGCACCTCGCGTACCAACGACAATGCGTTGGCCGCGTCACCATTCCAGACTTTCGCCACCTCGAACAGGGACTTCCCGGTCTCAAGCAAACATGATTTGACCAAGGCGTGACCTGTTTGGTGGCCAAATTGCGTATTGGCCAGTGACAAGGTTGTGGTTGCCTTGCGGAAGGGAGCCGCATGTGTGCGCCAAACCAGCCAGCCAAAGCCCGCGCCGGCTCGGTGCAACCAGGCTAGCGGCAGGTGCCCGGCGATACGCAACAGGCGATAGAAAATGGCGATGTACCAGCGCATGGGAATTGACATGACCAAAGCGTCGGATTGTAGCGGTACCCTTGACCGGCGTCGCACGCGTGCGCAGTATCGGCGCAATTTCCGATGAACAGGGTCCGTCATGATTGCCTTGATTCAGCGTGTCAGCAGCGCACGTGTGGACGTCGAAGGCGAAACCGTCGGCCAGATCGGGCCGGGATTGCTGGCGTTGGTCGCAGTGCAACCCGACGATGGCGAGGCGCAGACGCAGCGCATGCTCGAACGCCTTCTGTGCTATCGCGTATTTGCCGATGCGCAGGGCAAGATGAATCTTTCGTTGACCGATACGGGTGGTGGCTTGTTGCTCGTCTCGCAATTCACCCTCGCCGCCGATACGGGTCGCGGGATGCGCCCGAGCTTCACCACGGCCGCACCGCCACAGGCGGGGCAGCAGTGGTTCGATCGGCTGGTGGAATTGGCCAGAATTCGCCATTCGGGGGTGGAAATCGGCCGCTTTGGTGCCCATATGAAGGTAGCGCTCATCAACGACGGACCGGTGACCTTCTGGTTGGAGGCGCGCTGACGGGTGGCAGATGTGCGACCGCCAAATTTGGAATGGTAATTGGCGTGCAGGCGGCGGCACGACTCATGCATTGGTACTCATGCATTGGTTGGGTCCCTTGCACGAGAAAACACGACACCGGATTTCCACCCTCGATAAAACGAGATAAAGGTTTCCCGGCATTCCAGGCTTGTATTCGCTACCAACGCATTGCGGGCTTTTGATCCTGCGAATCATCATTCCCGAACCCCGAATCGCGGTTCTACTTGACACCTCACCTACACTTCCATGTCTTTATCTGACCGAAATTTTCCCATGGCAACCGAACCCGCTCCACAGCAGCAACAATCCGAAATCAAGACCCTGATCATCAAGGGCAAGGAGCAAGGTTATCTGACCTATGCCGAAGTCAACGACCACCTACCTGACGACATCGTCGATCCCGAGCAGATCGAAGACATTATCGGCATGATCAACGACATGGGTATCGAGGTGCATGAAGTCGCACCCGATACCGAAACCATGTTGCCGGAAAACCCGGTATCCACCGACGATGAAACCGCGACCGAGGAAGCTGTAGCCGTACTCTCGGCCGTGGATGCCGAAGTGGGTCGAACCACCGATCCGGTGCGCATGTACATGCGCGAGATGGGTACCGTCGAACTGCTCACACGCGAGGGCGAAATTGCCATCGCCAAGCGCATCGAAGAAGGCCTGAACCAGGTGCAGAGCGCGCTGGCCAATTTCCCATGGTCGATCAAGCTGTTGGTCGAGGAATTCGACCAGCACACCGAGGGCAAGAAGCGTTTGTCCGAAGTTCTGACCGGTTTTGCCGATCTGGAAGTCCCGGGCCTGGAAATTGCGGCGACGGTTGGCATGGCGGTTGCGGCCAATGACAGCAAGGACGCAAAAGACAGCAAGGACGACGACAGCGACGATGGCGACGACAGTGACCAGAGCGAAGACGAAGCCGTCGTTGATACGGGTCCGGATCCGGTCGAAGTCGCTCGGCGCATGGAAGAGTTGCGCACGCTTTACGCCAAGTTCCAGCGCGCAGCCGGCAAGAGCGGTCTGGAAGACAAGAAGACCCAGAAAGTCCGCGACCAGATGGCCGAGGCATTCCTCAATCTGAAGTTGCCGTCAATCATGATCGACAGCTTCGTGCGCAAATTGCGCGAAGTGGTCGCGCGCATCCGCGCGCACGAGCGCGTCATCATGAATCTGTGCGTGAAGCAGGCAAAAATGCCGCGCAAGGATTTCCTCAAGGCGTTCCCGATGCACGAGATTCATCTGGGTTTTGCCGATGAAATGATCCGCAAGAAGCAGAAGTGGTCGTCGGCCGTGCGTGCGCGCAAAGACGATATCCTGGCCGAGCAGGAAAAATTGATTGCGTTGGAAAAGGCGCTGTACCTGTCGCTTGGCGACGTCAAGGAAATCAACCGCGCCATGTCCATCGGTGAGGCCAAGGCACGCCGCGCCAAGAAGGAAATGGTCGAGGCGAACCTGCGTCTGGTTATCTCGATTGCGAAAAAATATACCAATCGTGGCCTGCAGTTCCTCGACCTTATTCAGGAAGGCAACATCGGCCTGATGAAGGCCGTGGACAAATTCGAATACCGTCGCGGCTACAAGTTCTCGACCTATGCAACGTGGTGGATTCGCCAGGCCATTACCCGCTCGATTGCCGATCAAGCACGCACCATCCGCATTCCGGTGCACATGATCGAGACGATCAACAAGCTCAATCGCATCAGTCGCCAGATGTTGCAGCAGTACGGGCGCGAGGCCACGCCGGAAGAACTCGCCGAAAAGATGGAGATGCCCGAGGACAAGATTCGCAAGGTGCTCAAGATCGCCAAGGAACCCATTTCGATGGAAACCCCGATCGGCGACGACGAAGATTCGCATCTGGGCGATTTCATCGAAGACACGAATGTGGAATCGCCGGTGGAAACCGCAACCGGCACCGGCTTGACCGAGACCGTGCGCGATGTGCTGGCCGGCTTGACCCCGCGCGAAGCAAAGGTGCTGCGCATGCGTTTCGGCATCGACATGAACACCGACCACACGCTGGAAGAAGTCGGCAAGCAGTTTGATGTTACCCGCGAGCGCATTCGGCAGATCGAAGCCAAGGCGCTGCGCAAGTTGCGTCACCCAAGCCGATCAGAGCAATTGCGTTCGTTCCTGGACCTGGAATAAAGCACCGGTCCGGCGCAAGCCGCCAAAAAAATCCAGACGCCCGTGCAAACGGGCGTTTTCGATTGATGCGGCAACAGATAAACTGTTGTCGGACGACAATTGAATCATTGGAAAACTGCGGTTGAGCGAGCGTGATTTCACTATTGGGTGCGCAACACCGCCCACACCGCGTGCCCGTTCCGAAGGGAGAGGGGGAGTGATCGTCGCGCAGAGCACGACACAGTTGTCCGATTGAATCGTGGGCCTGTAGCACAATGGTTAGTGCAGGAGACTCATAATCTCTTGGTTGCAGGTTCGAGTCCTGCCGGGCCCACCATATACACTTCCAGGAACATCCCGAAACTACTCTGAAACCGCGCTACGACAATGTGCACCTTTCGCAAAGTGCAGATTCTGCACCCCTACATAGAAAGCAGAGTAGGGAGGCTGTTGCCCCCGCCAGCCGTCCGACGGCCCCGAAAAACGGGAGGGAGGCCGCATGAAACGCACCCCGCTACCCGCGCTCGCGAGCGAGTCACGGTGCCAGACGGCCAGCCCCCGGAGAACGTCCTGACTGCCGCAATCCTTGCCGGCGGCGATGGTACGGAAAACGTAAGGCAGTCGCCCGAAGAGCGAGCCGATGCATTGACGGCGGCCGAGGATCGCTTCCGCGCGCTGACGACCGCAGCCCGCACCGCATCCCAGCGTGTCGAGCACGCGCGCAGCGCAGCGGGCAACGACATTGCGACGCACCTAGCGCCGTCGCTGGCAACGCACCGCGAGCGATTCCACGCCGCCGTTACGGAACGGTATGCGCTGTGCGTGGACTCGATCGACCTGAGTGCATACGTAGAAGAGCAAGGCTAATGAACTACTTGTACCGTCTTGCGCGGCGATTGAAGGATTCGCATCCAATTCTGCGGCAGATTTACTCCAAAGTGAGAAACGCACACATCGCATCCACAATCACTGGCAGTAGTGACTACCAATCGAGACTCGCTGCGGAGACGCGCATCTACAAGGATGTGGAAGACATCAATGTCTTGCCTCAGATTTTCCACTACTGGTCAAACACCTATCTTCGGCCGATGCTCGAAGAATACGGATTCTCGAATCCAGACCAATTCTTCGCGAAGTATCTGCGTGAGAGCGCGGACGCCTGCGGCGATGGTGCGTCTGTCTTCATTAGCATTGGCTCCGGCAACTGCGACACCGAAGTTCGAGTCGCTCGACTCATGCGTGACGCCGGCCTTTCGCGCTTTGTCATCGAATGCATGGACATGAACCCTCACATGCTGCAACGAGGGCGAGAAATGGCAGAGCGTGAAGGCGTGGTTGAACATATCGGCTTCGTCGAAAGTGATTTCAACAAGTGGAAAGCAACGAAGCGATATACGGGCGCGATGGCGAATCAATCGCTGCACCACGTTCTCAATCTGGAAGGGCTTTTCGACGAAGTAAAACGGGCCGTAAATCCACGGGGCCTATTCGTCACCAGTGACATAATCGGTCGAAACGGACACCAGCGTTGGCCAGAAGCTCTGTCCGAAGTGCATAAATTCTGGCAGGAGTTGCCTTCGCAATACCGATACAACCGTCAGCTTGATCGCCATGAGGAGCTTTACTATAACTGGGATTGTTCAAAGGAAGGATTTGAGGGCATCCGTGCTCAAGACATCGTGCCTCTGTTGCTGGAGCGCTTCGACTTTCAGTTGTTCATAGGGTTTTGCAACGTCATTGACGTGTTTATCGACCGCTCGTTTGGGCATAACTTCAAGGCCGACCAGGAGTGGGATCGGATGTTTATAGATCGGCTGCACGCCTTCGACGAGGAAGCCTTTCAGAGAGGAGCGCTCACTCCTACTCATATGATGGCTGTGCTGACAATGCAACCTTCGCCACAACACTTCTATGCGCGCGGATTAAGCCCGATGAAGAGTGTGCGAAAGCCTATCTGAGGCAATACAACGGGCCGCTATCAACATCGTTTGTATTGTCGATCGTATAACCAGTCACCGTGTCGACGACGATGCTTCTGCATGGTGCCGTTCCAGATATATTGCCGTTCAACATCGTGTTGTACTGCACAGTCACGTTGCTGACTTGCCAGAGAACCATTGTTGCGTAATGCGCCCCGTTAACCAGATTGCTGGCGATCGTAACGTTGCTGGCACCGAGTGTAACGTCGATACCCCACTCGTTTGAATTGTGGATATCGTTGCCCCAAATTGCCATGTGTGTGCATCCTGGAGTGGCTGTGTATATCGAGCTTTCCCCCGTATTAACCAATGAATTTTTGAATACGTTGATTTGATCGACGCCGTAGCAATCTATGCCGCCGTCACCGTCCGGGCCGTTGTTGTTGTCGATAATGTAATTGTCATTGACCCAAGCCATTCGGGAATTCCCTGAGCTCCCGTCGATCCGCATTGCTCCGACGGCGCCACTGGTGCTAGTCCATTTGTGCATGTCGTGGAAGTAGGAGCTGGCTACGGGGGCAAAAAGTAGAAAGCGATTCGCCCCTGCTAACGGGCAACCTCATTTCTGCGCAAAAATCCGAAATTGACATAGGCGGGTAGCACCGATTAGCGTCGAGTAGCGCCGGTTGGAACCGATGAACGCCGATTAGCGGCGAACAAGAGCGAGCAACGCCGCGTGAACAAGGGGTGGCGCATCACGATGGCGGTAGATTTGGCGGTACACGTGAAAGTATACTTGCGCGACGCCCTGCGCATTCAACATGTTGCGCGATTTGTTGGAATGCTGCCTGCCCATATCCCGCAAAAAATTGCGGCCGCTCCTGGGGAAGAGCGGCCGCCGGGGACGCTGCCATTCTGCTGGGGAACAGAATGAGTGGCAGCCCGCTTACTGTACGCGGCGAATGTTAAGGCTTGCCTAATTGTCGGCAGTCCGGATGGTCCATCGGTCAGATCCAATCAGTAGATCTGCGCGCCAAATGGCAGCAATTTCGGCACAACAAGGCCATTTCGAAGCACTGCGTGCGTTCGCTGACCTTGAGCCTGTGCCGTCAGGCCTTTGAAAAATACAACGCGAAACTGCGTGATCCAGCCGCATCGGTGCTTTCATCGAGCTGCCAATGGCGGCGCTCGCAAACACGCCGAATCATTCCCATACCCAAAATGCGATCAGCGCGTTCGTCGCTTCCGCTGGCTTGAGCCGGCGCAGTGGCCTGGCCCTGGGCCGTGCGTCGAAAGCCGATGCGCAAACATGTCGCAGTCACGTGGATGGATACAGTTCCGTCTTCGGCGAATTCGGTTGCCGCGCGCAGCAGGTTCCGCGTGACCACGTCGAGCACGCGCTGCGGTACCGGCAACATGATCGAGTCCGGAATGCTGCAATCCAGTGACAGCTTTTTCTGGGCAAATGCGGCGCTGCGATCGCGCAGGAGTTGATCCACGATCACGCTGAGATCGGCGTTGTTCGTGGTTGAGCTGTCCAACTCGTCCCCGCGCGCGAGAATCAGCAGGGCGTCGAGCAAATCGCTCAACTCGTCGCTGCCGCGCTGCATGCGTTTGATCCGCGCAACATTTGCCGGATCGTGTCCCATGCGATCCAGCATGACTTCCAGTGCACCGCGAATCACCGCCAGCGGCGTACGCATTTCATGGCTGGCATCGGCGGTAAATGCGCGTTCGCGCCGCACGAATGCGTAGAGCCTTTCCTGATAACGATCAAACGCGCGCGCCAGCGCTCCGACCTCGTCGTCGGCAAAGTCCGGTGCAAGCACCGTGGTGCCATGCGATGTGGGTTCCAGGGTTTCCACGCGATTGGCCAGTCGACGCACCGGGTCGATGGCACGACCGGCCCACAACCAGCCCAGCCAAGCCGACAAACCCGTGCCGAAAAGCACGAGTGCGACCAAATCGCGCGCAAGACGGCGTTCACGCACGCTCTCCAGGCCAATGTCCAGCACGATGTACAGGCGTTGACCACGCAATTCGTAGACGCCGACATGGCGCTCGCCGCGACCCGCATCATTGAGTTCGTGGACTCCCAATCCCAATGCGGCAATTTCCGGCGGTGGCGGATCAGCGCCGCCGGGCGCATCGGTGAACACATAAAAGTGCCGGGTATGCAGACGCGGAATCCTGCTTTCAATTGCGAAACGTTCACGCAGGTGATCGGCTTCCACGCGCAACATTTCATCGACCAGCCGATTGACGTAGGAATCGGAGAAATGCCCCGCAACCATGGCCACGCACGTGCTGACGATCAGCCCGAGCGCGGCAAACGTGAACGCGACGCGGCCGCGCAGTCTGACCCTAGGCATCGGCAGATTCCGCAATGCGGTAGCCGAAGCAGTGCACGGTATGCAGAAGGCGCGTGGCAAAGGGACGATCGATCACCGAGCGCAGCAGGGACAGATGGGTGTGCAAGGTGGCGATGTCGCCGCCGGCCTCACCCCACAGCGCCTGGGCAAGGTCACCGTGACGCACCAGATTAGGCGAGCGGCGCATGAGCAGCTCGAGCAACACGCAGCCGGCGTGGGTGACCGCAAGCGGCTGATTGGCGCGTTCGACCTTGTGATTTTCCGGATCAAGACTCAAATCGGCAACGCGCAAAATGCTTCCCCTGGCAAGATCGCGGCGTCGACGTAACACGCGGATGCGTGCCTCGAGTTCCTTCATCGCGAATGGTTTGACCAGATAATCGTCGGCGCCTTCGGCAAACCCCGCGAGCTTGTCGCGCAACGTATCGCGTGCGGTGAGCATCAACACGGGCGTGTCGCGCTTTTGTTGCCGAAGTTGACGACACAGATCCAGCCCGTCAAGTTTGGGCAGGCCCAGATCCAGCACGATCACGTCGTAACCGCCCTCGAGCGCCATGCGCAGGCCCGCGACCCCGTCGCCCGCGTGATCCATGACGAAACCGCGATGTTCGAGAAAATCCCAGATATTCGCGGCGATGTCGCGTTGGTCCTCGATCAGCAGAATTCGCAAAATGCAATTACCGCAAAGTGGAAGAATCAATTATACGCAAGACACCGTTCTTCGCCGTCACCGTGCAAGGGCGGATCGCGCTGGCCGCTTGCGCCGCAAGCGTATACCATCGCCGCCTCTTGCGGAGACTGAGCCATGCTCGCCAAGCAGCCACGAATCTGTCTGACCTTTGCCGCAATGCTGCTGTTGGCAGCCTGCGCGACGCAGCCGCCGCAAGCTCCGCAGCCAGCATTGCCACAACCCCCGGTTGCTGGCGTACATCCGTACAACGTGCAGTCGCCAAACGGCATTCGCGTCGACAACTATTATTGGCTGCGCGATGACACTCGCAAACGTCCGCAAGTGTTGGCCTATCTGCATGCCGAAAACGCGTACTACGCGGCGATGACGGCGCACACGAAAGCGCTGGAGAACACGCTTTATTCGGAAATGATTGCCCGGCTCAAGCCGGATGATTCCAGTGTTCCGGTCCGCTACAAACACTTTGACTATTACACGCGGTTCGTTCCGGACCAGGAGTATCCCGTCCATGCGCGACGATCCATCCTGGCCACTGCGGCCGAACAAGTCTTGCTCGACGGCAATGCGTTGGCGCAAGGTCACGATTTTTTCCGCATTGGTGCAACCACCGTCAGCCCGAATGAACAGGTGCTTGCGTACGCGGTTGATACGACCGGGCGCCGTCAGTACACCATCGCGTTCAAGGATCTGAAAACCGGCAAGACCCTGACCGATGCGCTTGCGGGAACTTCCGGCTCGATGGCCTGGGCCGACGACAACAAAACATTGTTCTATGTCGAAAATGATCCGATCACCCTGCTTGCACTGCGCGTGCGCCGGCACACCTTGGGAAGCAAACCGGACAAGGACGTGATCGTGTATGAGGAACGCGATCACAGCTACTACCTCGATGTCTGGCGCAGCGGGGATGAAAAATACATCGTCGTGGACGCACAAAGCACGTTGTCGAGCGAGTTGCGTTTTCTTCGCGCAAATCAGCCGCGATCGCGCTTGCGTGTGTTGGCACCGCGCGAGCACGCGCTGGAATATCACGCTGATCATGTCGATCATCGCTGGATCATACGCACCAACTGGAATGCAAAAAATTTCCGCATCATGCAGGTCGCGGACCCGCACGTCGGCAGCAAGCAGCGTTGGCGCGACATCGTGCCGGCACAATCCGGCGTGACGCTCGATGGCTTTGCCCTGTTCCGCGACTATCTGGTGATCGACGAGCGCAGCGACGGATTGCAGCGCATCCGCATCCGATCGTGGCATGGTGGCAGGAATTACCTCGTTGAAACCGACGACGCCGACTACACCGAATCAATTGGCGATAACCGCGAACAAGATTCCCATATCCTGCGCTACAACTATTCGTCGCTGGTCACGCCAACGTCGGTATATGACCTTGACATGAAAACCGGCAGGCGCACGCTGCGCAAGCGCGATGAAGTGTCGGGCGGGTACGATCCGGCCAACTATATTGCGCGGCGCATCTGGGTGACGGCACGCGATGGTGCACGCATTCCCGTGTCGCTGTTGTATCGCAAGGACTTCAAGCGCGACGGCAGTGCGGCCCTGTACCAATATGGCTACGGCGCGTACGGCATTTCCATCGATCCGCATTTTTCATCACCGCGATTGTCTCTGGTCGATCGCGGATTCGTGTATGCGATCGCGCATGTGCGCGGTGGTGGCGAGATGGGGCGCGCGTGGTACGAAGATGGCAAGCTGCTGCACAAAAAGAATACCTTCACCGACTTCATCGATGTAAGCAACTATCTGATCAAGTACGGCTATGCGGCGAAGAACAAGGGATTTGCCGAAGGCGGTAGTGCCGGTGGTTTGCTCATGGGCGCAATTGCGAACATGGCACCGGATACCTATCGGGGCATAGTGGCGCATGTGCCGTTTGTCGACGTGGTCACCACCATGCTCGACGACAGCGTTCCGCTGACCACCAACGAATATGACGAATGGGGCAATCCGCAGGAAACCGTTTTCTACGGCTACATGCTGTCGTATTCGCCCTATGACAACGTGAGTGCGCACGACTACCCCGCCATGCTGGTCACCACGGGGCTATGGGATTCGCAAGTGCAGTACTACGAGCCAACGAAATGGGTTGCGAAATTGCGTGCGCTGAAAACCGACACTCATCCGCTGCTGTTGAAAGTGAACATGGATGCCGGACATGGCGGCAAATCCGGACGCTATCGCGCCTACCGGGAAGTCGCCGAAGAATTCGCGTTCATTCTCGATCAGTTGCCAAAAGCGACTTCGACTACCACGCCGCCTTGAGTTTTTCGTCTGTCGCAGGATCCGCAGCACGCGCGATCAAGCCGCCAACCGGGCTGATCGTCACGATGTATTTGCCACCATCGACCAGAGGCAGGTAGGTGGCACTGCCGTATTCGGCATCGATCCATGGCAACCAGCGCGGATACTGCTTCTTCAACTGCCACGGGTCGACAATCGAGTCGGCGCCCAGATCAACGACGCTGGGCAACGTCGTGCGTTGCTGACTGGCATCGTGAAAGCGGCCGGACAATCGATCAAGCTGATACAACGGCTTCGCCCCCAACGTCACTGCACGCGGCGTCCATTTGATCACGCGCGCGTCCAACTGCCACTCGTCGCCGTTGAGCGTGGCGCTGCGATGGCTGCCATCCGGAAACCCGACGCGCACCGAAAACTGCTGCGGATCAAGTTGGCGCGCATCGATTGTGGCCACCGGCGCTTCCGCCAGCAAAAATCGATAACCGCGCAGGCCGACCCCCGCCATTGCGCACAACACGGCCAACACCACAAACGCCGCCAGCCAGAGACCGCGATGCGCACATGCCAAGCGCCGGCGTGCGCGCCAGTGTCGCCGCACGGCGAATATTTGCATCAGCGCCAACAGTGCCAGCACGGCGCAGAGTGAAAACATGATTGGCACGATATAGATGCCCAACATCGCCTTGTCTCCGGTTGTGCTGGTTGAAGCGATACCTGTCACCCACACGGCAGGTGCGGTAAAATTCGCGTCAGTCTAACGCCATTTGAAAGCCCCA
>DASSXQ010000017.1:0-3286 GCA_035703725.1 Rudaea sp. | reverse complement strand
CTGACACTGCCGGCGGTGGATTCACCAGCTTCAACCGTTACTTTTTCGCCCAGACCGACAAGCAAGGTGCGGTGATCGACGAGCGCTTCAATCACGGCGGCCAATTGGCCGATTACATTGTTGATTATCTGCGCCGGCCGGCGATGTCGCGTGTGTTTACGCGAGAAGGGGAAACCTACACCGAGCCTACGCAGGCGATCTTCGGACCCAAGGCCATGCTGGTCAATCAGTTCTCCGGTTCCGGCGGGGATGCTTTGCCCTGGTATTTCAAGCGTGAAAAGATCGGTCCATTGATCGGAATGCGCACCTGGGGCGGACTCGTCGGTATCGGCAATTATCCGCCGCTGATGGATGGCGGCAGCGTCACCGCGCCACGCTGGGCAATTTCCGGCTTGCACGGAGAATGGGAAGTGGAGAATCACGGAATCGCGCCGGATATCGAAGTCTGGCAGGACCCGAAGCTCGTGCGCGCCGGGCACGATCCGCAGCTGGAACATGCCGTGGCTTATCTGCTCAAGCAACTTGCCGAGCATCCGCAGCAACAATATCCGATCCCGGCGTATCCGGATTTCAAACCGGTGTTGCCGCCGCTGCCGGCCGGACACTGACTTGCACGTTCGGGACTGGACAATCCGGTCCCGAACGTTGCCGCGGGACTTTGATGAAGTCAGGACACAAGGGTATCGGCGTAGCAGAAAACCCCGACATTTTCGTCGTTCCCGCGAAAGCGGGAATCCGGTGACGATACGGATGTTCGGCGCAATGAAAGGCGATGGATCCTCGCTTGACCAACTCTGCGATTGTTGAGAGCCGCGGCGATGGCAACGCTTGAATCACTGCCTTTCGAGTCAGGATTTTTTCAGGCGCGCCACGAGTTCTTTCAACATTGCCTGCGATTCGGCTCCGAACCAGCCGTCGGCGAATTCTTCAACCGACAATTTGGCTGGATCCGAAAACAGCTCGATCAAATCCGCGCGCGCCAGTGCTCGCGTGGTGGACATCGCCTGCGGTGGCAGTTTCAACAAGGTGTGCAGCCAATCCAGTGCGCGGGCGTTGGCCTGATCCATCCCCACCAGTTCGTCGACCAAGCCGACGGCCAATGCCTGCTCGGACGTGAGCATTGCGCCAACCACCAGCAAGCGTTCTGCCCGATACACACCAATGAGGCGGCGCAACGCACATTGAATGCACTCGGGTACGGACAGGCCAATCTGAACTTCATTGAGGCCGATACGAAAAGGCTTTTCCGGATCGTCGCTGCGCGCCATCACCCGGTAGTCGCAAAAAATTGCCAACACCGCACCACCGGCCGGACTGTGCCCGCCAATTGCCGCCACCACCGGAATTGGCGAGGCCGCCAGCGCCGCACACAGGCCGAAAAAGTCCTGCCAGAATGCAACCAACTGGCTGCGATCGAGTTGCAACAACGCGGGCACATCCAGCCCCGCTGAAAACAGTCCAGGCCTTCCCGACAACATGATGCCGCGTGCGCCTTGTGCAGGCGCAGCTTCCACGGCTGCGCGCAAAGCACCTACAAGTGCCGGATCGAGCGCATTGACAGGAGGTCGCGCCAGACGCAGTTCGATGATGTTGCCGTGATGGATGGTCTCGAGCATGGAAATCTCCGCGAGGATGCTGGATGACGATGGTATCCGATTCGTGGTTCGAGAATTCGCGCGACTCGAGACTTGTCCCCGCACCAAACTTTCCGGACCAATGGAACGATGGGTATCGTTGCGCCCAACCCAACGTGCAAACCCAGCTCCCAGCCTTCGAAGTCAAGATAAAACGGGATTCCAGCTTGCGCTGGAATGAAGATCGCGGCCGTTCAGCCCTCAGCCACCAGCCCTGTTCCCGCGCACGCCTGACGCACTGCAGTCGGCAACGCCACCGGCTTCCCCGTGCCCGGATTGATCCAGACCAACACCACGTTGCCATCGCTGTAGGGGACTTCCGGTTTTTCCGTTGCGACAATGCGGTGTGCAATGGTGATCGACGAATTGCCGAGGCGCTCGCAGTACAGGCTGACCTCGATGTCGCCTGGCCATCCCAGTTGGGCGCGATAGTTGATATTGGCCGCTGCCACGACCGGCATGAACGTGGGTGCGTTCCAGTCGCCGGGCAAACGCGCGAACCAGCGCAGACGGGCTTCTTCCAGAAACGTGAGAAAACTGGAGTTGTTGACGTGATTGAATGCGTCCAGATCGCGCCAACGAAGCGTCAAGCGCGTCGTGATCAACAAAGGCGCCGACGTGGCCGTAGCCAATGGGCTCCCGGTTTGTGCTGATGAATCGAGACTCATGCGGCCTCGCGCTTTTTGCCACTGCCAAGCACACGTGCGAGGAATCTGCCGGTATGCGATGTCTTGTCGCGTGCGATGTGCTCGGGTGTGCCGGCGGCAATGATCTGACCGCCACGATCGCCACCTTCCGGACCCAGATCGATGACCCAGTCGGCGGTCTTGATGACATCGAGATTGTGTTCGATGACGACCACCGTGTTGCCATCGTCACGCAGGCGATGCAGCACCTTGAGCAATTGTTCGATGTCGAAGAAATGCAGGCCTGTGGTTGGCTCGTCGAGGATGTACAGGGTGCGACCGGTGTCGCGTTTGGACAGCTCGCGCGAAAGTTTCACGCGTTGCGCTTCGCCGCCGGACAGCGTGGTCGCACTCTGGCCGAGTTTGATGTAGCTCAGGCCGACGTGCATGAGTGTTTCGAGTTTGCGCGCCAAGGCAGGGATTTTCTCGAACAACTTGAGCGCATCTTCGACAGTCATTTCCAGCACGTCGGAAATCGTGTGACCCTTGTAGGTGATCTCGAGTGTTTCGCGGTTGTAACGCTTGCCGTGGCACACGTCACAGGCGACGTAAACGTCGGGCAGGAAGTGCATTTCCACCTTGATCAGCCCATCGCCTTCGCAGGCTTCACAACGGCCGCCCTTGACGTTGAAGCTGAAACGGCCTGGCGCGTAACCGCGCGCACGTGCCTCCGGGACCTGCGCAAACAACTCGCGCAACGGCGTGAACAGTCCGGTGTAGGTGGCTGGGTTGCTGCGTGGCGTGCGCCCGATCGGCGATTGATCGATATCGACGACCTTGTCGAACAATTCCAGCCCTTCGACTGTGCGATAAGGCGCCGGCTTCTGGTTTGCGCCGTTGAGTTCGGTCGCGGCAATGCGAAACAAGGTGTCGTTGATCAAGGTTGATTTGCCGGAACCGGATACGCCGGTGATGCACACGAACAAACCGGCCGGAATTTCCAAATCGACATCTTTCAGATTGTTG
>DASSXQ010000170.1:0-14694 GCA_035703725.1 Rudaea sp. | reverse complement strand
GTTCGGCCAGATCTTTTGGTAGTTGGTCGCCGTGGACACTGGAAACAATATCGCCCAGCACGCAACCGGCTTCGACTGCGGCGAGCTGCGCCGGATCGCCAAGCAGAATCAAAACCGCGTCGGGTCGCAGCGCATCGAGCAGTTGGCGCATCATCGCCAGATCAACCATCGAAGCTTCGTCGACGACGACGATATCGGCAGCGAGTGGATTGCCGATGCCGTGGGCGAATGCATTGTCGTTCGGCCGATAGCGCAGGAGTCGATGCAGGGTCTGCGCCTGATTGTGTGGAATCTGATCGATCAACGCGCGGAAGTTGCTCTCAGCCGAAAGCTTTTGCAGCAAGTGTTGCTTGCCTTGTGCAATGGCCTGGGCCAGCCGCTGCGCGGCTTTGCCCGTTGGCGCGGCGAGCGCAATGGCCGGATGGTCCGGCAATGCGCATGCCGACGCGTGATGCAAAAGTTCCAGCAGCATGCGCAGCACGACCGTGGTCTTGCCGGTACCCGGCCCACCCGTGAGCACGAACACATGCGCACCGGGCATGGCGGCGACGGCCACGCGCTGCCAGCGCGTGGCTTGCGCGATTTCATCGGCAAACAATTCAGCGATATCGGTGGCCAGCGCATTCGCTTCAATTGGCAACGTGCGCGCTTGCGCGCGCTCAAGCAGCGCTTTCGCCAGACAGGTTTCATGCTGCCAGTTGCGCCAGGTATAGAAATTTGCTTTGGCGTCGCACACGAATGGGGTAAAGGTGCTTCCGTCGCCCACCCATGCGTGTCCGCGCAGCGCACGCAATTGCGCTGCATCAAACGATGTGTCGGCAGCGAGTGCCGCGCACGCATGCCCTTCCCCTTCGGCCACGCTCACGGCATAAGCCGCACGCGCAACCAACTCGGAACCACTGCGCTCGCGCACCCACCGCGCCAGCGTGCGATCAATGCTGCGTTCGTGACGCATGGGCGCGTTCATGCGGTGGCAACCCCGGCACCTGCAAATGCCTCATCCAGCGCTTCAATCAAAGCAGGCGACCAATGCCGCCGGCAGACGCCAAGACCCGGCGCGAGACCGACGCCGCGCACGAACAGGTACCAACTGTCACCCAGATGATCTTCCGGCGTATAGCCATCCAAACGGTGTCGAAGATGGCGGTGCAGCGCCACGGTGTAGATCAATGCCTGCAAATCATAATGATGCTGCGCCATCGCGGCATCCAGCGATGCGGTGCGGAAGTCATCAAGATGCGTACCAAGACGATTGGTCTTGTAGTCCAGAACGTGATACCGACCCGCGTGGATGAAGACCAGATCGGCAAATCCGGTGAGCATGCCGTTGAGTGTCGTCACCGAAAGACGCGCAGGGATCACATCCGCATGGCCGTGCCGGACGCACACTTCGCGCAAGTCCGCCAATGCGACATGTACCGGAAACTGAAACTCGAATTCGGCGACACGCGACGAAGCATCCAGATCATTCAGGCGCAGACCCTCGCCCAGATCGGTTGCACGTACGCGATCAACCATGCGCCCGACAGCTTCAAATGAATCAGGGCTTGTCGCACCCTGCTCGCGCACGGCCTGCAAGGCGAGTTGCGCGACAAGCAAATCGCGCTGGTGTGGCCAAACGTCGCCCGGCGCGGCATTCTCGAACACCTTGTGCACGGCATTGCCGAAACGCCGCCCTCGCCAATCATCGAGCGCAAGCAAACGAGGATCTTCGGGTGCAGTGGATGATTCCAGCAAGACGGATTCGATATTTTCCACAAGTTGGGCCAACGGATCATCGGCCTCGTTTTCATCGGTTGCCGCAGTCTCGATGGTACCCGCCACGGCGTTACGCGTCAGCGCACTGAAGCTGTGCAACCATCGGAACGCGCGCAATGCCGGCAATGCTTTTGCCTTGCTTGGCGTGATGTCGCCTGCAGTCGGTGCTTCATGGCGGCTACCCGTTGCATCGGCCGGCGGCACGATCGCCATGCCGGCGAGTCGGTCGGCAAGGTCTCCCAGCGAGACCTCGCCTTGCTCAAGTTCGAGTTTGCGTTGCGTTTGATGGATCAGCTCGTCGATTGCCGGCCGTTTCCACAAGTCGCAATCATCATCGATGCGTTCACCGCGATCGACCCAATAGACATGCACGGCATGCACGGCACGCGTCAGCGCCACGTACAACAAGCGCAAACGTTCCTGCAAATCTTCGCGAAAGTGGTGACCAAGATGTGTCGAGAAATTGGCTGAGCCCAGATCCACGCGCGGCTGTCCATCGCTATCATGGAAATATAGCGCCTTCGGCTTGAACTGTTTGTCTCGGGCTGAAATTCGCCACGCCACCGGCAAAAACACGATGGGAAATTCCAGACCCTTGCTCATGTGCAGGGTCATCAATTGCACGCGTGCGCCATCGCTCTCAATGCGCAACTGGCGCGCGTCGGCGGCCTCGGCGTCGCTGTCATCACTCTCGCGCCGCATGGATGAATACCACGCATACAGCCCTTCGAGTCCGTGCCGCGCACTTTCCTGCTCGGCCAGCAGCTCACCGAGATGGCGCAAGTCGGTCACGTCACGTTCTCCCTGTGCCGCGGACAAAAGCACTGACGCGCGTTGCCCGAGCATCGCATCGATGACCGCCATGATGCCGCGACGCCGAGCCAATTCACGCCACGCCGCAAAATGTTCCAATTGCCGCTCGAAATCCTTCTCGTCTTCTTGCCAACGGCGAATATCATCCAGATCGGCACCAAGCAGGCGCGTTGCCAACGCGCCACGTACCGCGCGGTCGTCCTCGGCATTGAGCACGGCGTACAGGATCAATTCGAGTTCACGCGCGACATCCGTATCGAACACGCTGCCGCGTCCGCTGCCCACGCAAGGCACGCCGCAGCGCAGCAGAATTGCACGCAACGCGACAATCTGCTTGTTGGTCGTCAGCAAGACTGCAATGTCCCCCGGTCCGACACGGTGCCTGTTGATGGTGTGCCTCGGGTCGTTCAACAGCTCGACGATGCGTTGCGCGCAATCCTCAAGCGCGAGCGTTTCCAGTTCGCCGAGCGCGGCCAACGGCTCACCTTTTGCGTTGCGCCGATCACCTCGAAAGAGATGCACACTCAGTGGCGACGCAATGGGCTTTCCGTCGTACAGATAGGGCTTTGCATCGGCGTCTTTTGCCGGCTGCACGTTTCGATAACGGATATCCTTGTTGTCGAATCCACCATCGGTATGTTTGTACAGCGCATTCAAGGCACCAATGAGCGCGCTGCCGGATCGATAGTTCACGTCCAGAGAATGGCGCTGCGCGATTTTCGCGCTGGTTCGCAAATACGTGGCGATGTCGCCACCGCGGAATCCGAAGATCGCCTGCTTGGGATCGCCGATCATTGCCAGCAATCCGCGTGTCTGGCCTGCGGCATTTTTGTAGATGCGGTCGAAAATCCGAAACTGATGCTCGTCGGTATCCTGGAATTCGTCGATCAACGCGACCGGGAACGCGGCGAACAGGCAATCGGCCAGTTGCGTGGAGTCGTCTGCATGCAGCCGAGCGTGCACGGTTTCAATCTGCATGGAATACGTCTGTGCGTTGCGCCGTTGCGCGCGCAGCGGCAGTTGTTCGCGGCAGAATTTCAGGGCGTCGCTGACGACTGCGCCACGAACGAACACTTTGCGACGTTTGAGGAGATCGCGCAGGCGCTGTAGTTGAACGACCAAAGGATGCGTGCGTAAATCGAAGGAAGGACTTTCGGGTTGCTGCCCCGCAATGGCAGCGGAATCGAAATGCTTTTCGAGTATCTCAGCCAGCGCGTCTTCGAGGTCGTCACCCGCTTCCAGCGCGTCAGCCAATTTACGCAAATGATTACTCAACGCACTCTTTCGCGGCGCGTAGAGCGATTTGTCGTCGGCCAACTTCCGCAGTTCAGCAATATTGTCCAACGTTTTCAGCTCGGATATTCCACGATCAAGCTGAGCCAGACCGTCGGCTGGCACAGGCGTCGCGGCACGCGACATCAGTGACTTCAGATCATGCAACAAGCCTTCCGGGCCGCCGGAGAGAACCACATCGGCTTCGCGCGGATCGACGCTGCCGCCAAGATAGCGAAGGCGCCAGAAATCCTCGATGCATTCACGCAACAACTCTGTCTCATCGATCAACGTATCCGCGGCAAAGCCCGCGCCAGTTTGCAACGGGTAGTCGCGCTGGATGCGTGCGCACAAACCGTGAATGGTGGCAATTGCGGCGCGATCAAAATCCGCACGTGCCAACTGGATTTTGCGCAAGGCCACGCGGCGCGAATCCGCATCGGCGCATACACCATCAATCCACGCGGCCAATGAATCGGGTTCCGGCCCATCGGCGTCGGGCGATACGCTCTCGCGCAACAGCCGCTCGACTTCAACCAGTCGCGCACGCAAGCGTTCGCGCAATTCCATTGCGGCGGCTTCAGTGAACGTTGCCACCAGAATTTGTTCGATGCGCAATCCGCGTTCCAGCAGCAGGCGAAGGTAGATCAAGCCGATGGTGAACGTCTTGCCGGTTCCGGCGCTGGCCTCGATCAGCACGCGCCCATCCAGCGGCAGGTGTTGCCAGTCCAACGCGGTGGTGCGGGCGTCAACGCCGCTCATTTGCGCACCTTCGACGTCTCGGGTTTTGGCGAAACGTCGCTAGCCTGCTGGAGCAGTATGGTGTGACTCGGATCGATCACATCCACGATACGTTGGGTGATGTCGACAAATCGCGCATGCGCCAATGACTGGACTTCGAGAAAGTCCAGATCGCGCGTCAACAATGCGGCATAACCGGGAGCGTAGAAACACTCTCCCTTGTGGAAATCGTCACCGTGCCATGCCGCGGATGCGGCCGCGTCGCGCTTGTCGGGCGCAGCCTTTGCCCATGCCCAGGCGGTCTTCGGAAAAAACAGCAACGGTTGGACAAGGCCTTGACCAAACATCGCGATCAAATTGCCCAGACCGGCACGCAACTGCGGTGGCGTCTGGTTGGCAATTGCGCCAAGCAATGCCGCCGGGCGCGTCGGCACGGCGGCTTTTTCCTCGAATTCCAGGAATTCAACATCGACTTCGCCAACATGGGTCAATCGCAACGCGGCAAAATCCAGGTACAGGCTAATCAACTCCTTGAAACCTGCACATCCATTTGGCTTCGCATCCAGCAACAGCCATTTGCCATCACGACCGCAATACACATTCTCGACGCTGCCAAGCAAACGCACGCCATCATCCAATGTCACATCGATGGATTGCACACAACGTTGGAACGGCATGCCAAAACGCTCACGCGCCAGTTCCAGCACGGCCTGAGTACGTTCGCGAGCGCGTTTCCAGGTCTGCTCGCCGATGGCGCCACTCGCCAACATGCCGGACCCAGCCAACCACACCGGTGGCTGCTCGGGCAACTCCGAATTCGCATCGATGGCATCGAACAATAGTCGGTGTTCGATTCGATTGCGCGGGTCGGATCGGATTTCCAATGTTTCGCGGTCGGGCCAGACCTCCGTGTCCAGTGCATCCAGACTCAGCCCCACGTCATCGCGCAGGAACGTCTTGGCCGGATCGCGCCAGAATCGTTTGAGCGTAGCAAGTGATACGTCGATGCCGCTTGCCGACTCCGGTGCAGCGCATTCCAGATCGACGAATGCCGCCGTCGCATCGTTGCCGGATTGCTCCGTCGTGAACATTGCACGCGCATAAGAAAACAGACGCGGGTCGTGCCGCGGAACGCCGTCGCCATCGGTAGCGTTGTCGTGCAGAAAGTAGCGCGCATCAAATGGCTGCAATGGATGCCGCACCAACCACGGCCGGATCGCCTTTCCATCGACGCTCAGGCCATGTTGCTCATCGAGGAATTGCATCAGCTCGGCCAACGGCGATGCCGGATTGCGTGACTTCCCATCGCGCACTCCTTCGCCGACAAAACTGATGTGCAAGCAATCGCGCGCGGCCATCAATGCTTCCAGAAACAGGTAACGATCTTCACTGCGCGTATCGCGGTTGCCTCGCCGTGGACGGGCAAGCATGTGATTCAAGCCGGCGTCGGCGCCGGCTCGCGGAAACTCCCCTTCATTCATGCCGAGCACGCAGACCATGCGAAACGGAATCGAACGCTGCGGCACCAGACCGCAGAATGTGACGCCACCCAGCAGGAATGGTTGGCGTTGCGAATCATCGTCCAGCGCGCCAAGCACAACTTCGCGCATGACCGACCAGGGCAACAGGGTGTCAAGCCCGACTGCTTCGGATTGTTCAGTCAACACGGCGATGCTGCGGCGCAAATCGTCCAGCGCCAAGACTTCGGCATCATCGCGCGGATCAGCCAGAAACAACGCATCGATCAAGTCCTGCAACTGCTCGCACCACGCAACCAGCGTATGCGCATCGGCAAAATTCGCGCGCGCGCCGCGCAGCGTGGTCAGCAAACGATCCAGCGCACCGATTGCTTCGATTGCCGTACCACTCACGCCTTGCACCGGAAAAATTCCGTCAAGCAATGTGCCCTTCGGATCGTTGCCGGCGATGAGCCCGGCGTACAGACGATCAAATCCGAATTTCCACGAGTTCGCGTCGATTGCGGCAGCGCCACTTTCCGCTTTCATTTCCGCGTCCAGACCCCACGCAACGTGTGCATTGCGCAACCAGCGTTCCAGCGCATCGCGGTCCGCCTGCTCGATGCCAAAGCGGCGTGCCAGCGCCGGAACATCGAGAAAATCCATGATTTCGCTCACCGCGAAACGGCTTTCGGCAAGATCGAGCAGGCGCACAAATGCGCTGATCAACGGATGCGTGCGTGCCAGGCCGACATCAGCCAGATGCCACGGAATCTGTGCCGGATCGGGGCTGTAATGCGCCGCCTGACCAAATACCGCGCCCAGATACGGCGCATAGGCTTCAATGTTCGGCGCCATAACGACAATATCGCTGTGCTGCAGCGTTGGGTCGGCAGCCAGGCGGTCGAGCATTGCATCCTTGAGCACTTCAAGCTCGCGCAAACGGGTATGACAGGCGTGAATGCGCAAGCTGGGGTCGAGCATCGTCGCCGGCACCGCGCCGACAAGATCCGGTTTGCAGTCACGAATACTTTCTTGCAGCGTACACAGCAACGTTTCTGTGCTGACTTGCGCGCTTTCCTCGGCGCCAAGCTCGGCACCGATTGCGTCGAGCCGAATGAAAAAGTCCTGTGCCATGCGGCCCAGCGACACCAGCAGCGGGTGGCCAATTTCGTAGTAAAGATCCTCACCCAGCGGTTGCAACCGGAGCAGGTCGCGCGCGGTTCGCAGGTCAGCCCAGTACTGCCGACATGGGTCGGGAAAATACAGATGTACCTCGCGATGCGCCGACAACCTTTGCAAGCCGTCAAGCACGTCCGGCTGCAGATGACTCACGCCAAATACGTGCAAGGGCAGACTGGCGCCATCGCCGTGCGCATGCAGCGCAGCCAGCAAGGCATCGCGTCGCTGCGCCCGATGTGGTTGGGATATGCGTCGGCGCAGTTGGCGCCACAGGTCCGCTTGCCAATCCGCATCAGGCAATTCATCAACGCGTTTGCCCCGCTCCCACGCCGCAATCCAGTCCGGTCGATAAATCAGGTATTGCGTGTAGAGTCCCGCCAGATGATCGGCAAGCTTGAAGCGACGCCGCGCGGCATCGGCACCGTGCAGGTAGGCGCGAATCGGTGCAGCGTCCAGTGCGGGCAACACGTCGTGGATGATCCAGCGCAATGCATCGGCACGATAGGCGCCATCGATCAGTGCATCATCGCCGAGCAATGCGCGAGCGCCGCGCTCGAGCCATTGCCACGGCAGGATCATGTCGAAGTTCGCCGCGATGCCGTGCTGCCCGTGACGCGCGAATTCGCCGAGCAGCCAGCGCTTCAGTCCCAGATGCGCAACGACGACCGTCTGCGCCGCAAGCGGGTTTTCCGGACGCGCACGCGCCAGCTCTCCGGCCAGGCGTTCGGCGAGCTTTTCGGTACGGCTGTCGCGATGGACGAACAAGGCGCCAGGATCGCCGCTCATCGACACGTCTGCCGGAACATGGGGAAAATGGAATCCATCGGCGCATGATAAGCGCTGGGCGTCTCATGGGATGATATTGGAATGAGGGCTGAGACTGAATTACTTGGATCGTCATTCCAGCTTTCGCTGGAACGACGGGGCTTTATTCCTCCTGTGTCCCACTGCTTGCCTTGCGCGCATCGCCAACCACTCGCCTTATCGAATCCATCATGGTTTCGCTCCAATCGATAAAACGATTGCCGTCGCTTGCGGTGACCTTTTCGGCCTGCTTACTCGCGCCAATACGGATGCCGGTCGATGCGCCCACGCTCGATGATTTTCGGTGGCGCACCGTTCACGAAGCGTACATCGACAAACCCGTTCGGCGCCGTATTGAGCAGGTTTATGCCGTGCGCAGCGTAGCGCGCGACGATGATCGCGGCAGGATGGTGGAAATGATTGTGGTAACCGGCTGATACCAGCGCAAGCGATGGATGCAGCGAGTGCAAAAAACCATCGCTGGACGAGGTCTTGCTGCCGTGATGGGCAACTTGCAGCACGAGCTGCGACGCAACCGGCTTCAACGCCGTGGCGATGAATTCTTCGACCGTCGCGGTGATATCGCCGGTCAACAGCAGCTCGTTGTCGCCACTGCGAATATCGAGTACGCAACAGCGGTCGTTGTCGACCGACGACAGCGGCATCGTGGGATGGACAACGCGAAAACTCACGCCATTCCAGTTCCAATGTTCGCCGACCAGACATTGGCTGGCCGGCATCTTCAGGCGTCCGGGTTCGCCGGATTCTACCGGCACGCCGCGGAATGCTTGCGCAACGGCCGCGGCGCCACCGGCATGATCGTTGTCGCCATGACTGATGATCATGCGATCCAGATGATCGATACCCAATGCATGCAGCGCCGGTACCACTGTCGCACTACCCAGGTCGAAACCGGACGGATAACGTGCGCCAGCGTCATAAACCAGCGCGTGGTCGCGTGTACGCACGATCAACGACAGGCCTTGACCAACGTCGAGCATGTACGCTTCAAAATCGCCATCAGCCAGTACCTGCCGCGCCGGCCACAGCAACGGCAACAACAGCACAATACCCAAAGCGCGCGCCGGGACGCCGCGTGGCAACAACACCCAGAACGCGCCAAGCAGCGCCAACAACAATGCCCACACACTCGGCTCGGGGAAATACCACAGCGCGAGTGGCCATGCGGCGATCTTTTCCAGCAACATCCACAACCAATCCATGGCCCAGCCCGCGATGTGCAGCAACGGCGCGCCAATCGTCGGCGCCCAAAGCAAAAGCAACACGGCAACGACAGTGACAGGCAAAATGAAGAAACAGATCACCGGCACCGCGACCAGATTTGCCAATGGCCCGATCAACGAACTCTGACCGAAAAACCAGATGCACAGCGGCAGCAAACCCAGGCTCGCCACGCCTTGTGCAGTGATCAATTCGCGCACCCAACGCCTGCGTTGGGTAGTGCCACCGAGGCAAAACATCAGCCAACCCACGCCAACGAACGACAACCAGAATCCGGCACTGAGCACGCATAACGGGTCCCATGCCAGCAACACGATGACCGCGAGCGCAAGGCCCTGCGCCGGAGCCCGTGCGCGGCGCGCGAGATTGGCCACCAGCAAAGCCGCAATCATCACCAATGCGCGTCGCGTTGGCAGACCCAGGCCCGCAAGCGTGGCGTATGCGACGGCGAATATCAGACTTGCCGCTGCTTCGATGAAAGGTGCCGGCCAGTGCAATGTCAGGCGCGGTGCAAGCTTCCACAACAGGCGTACCAACGCGATGCCGAAACTGGCAAACAAGGCGATGTGCAGACCGGAAATCGCAATCAGATGCGGGATGCCGGTGGCGCGTGCGACAGCCCATTCGTGGTCGTCCATGGCTTGCTGATCGCCAAACGCCAGTGCGCGCAGCAAGTCGGCACTGACACCGCCAGCCAACGTCGTATCGATTGCCTGACCAATGCGGGCGCGCAGTCGGTCCACACAAACCGCGTCCGTGCCAATCTGGCGATTGCCAGAATCCTCGCGTACGTAGCCGGTCGCCACAATGCCGCGTTCCAGCGCAAATCGCTCGAAATCGAAACCTCCCGGATCGATCATTCCGCGCGGTCGTTTCAGGCGCAGCCGCAACCGCCAATGTTCGCAAGACTGCAACACTGGCGCATCTTCGTACCAGCTCAGGCGCACTCGTCCGTGCAACGCAAGCGCTCGGCCTTCGTATGCGGCCGATGCGATGTCGAATTCGAAACGGCTGTCGCGATCTTGCGCGCGGGGCAGCCCGCGAACGGCTCCGGTGGCGACAATGTCCTGCCCTTCGAGCGTATGCGGCAAACGTTGCGACAATGCATGATCGCCGCGCAGCATTGACCAGCCAGCGGCCAGCAGTACGAAGCCGATCAAGCGCCAACGGCTGCGCAAAATGCAAAGCGGCAATCCGCACACGATCAGCGCCACATCGACCCACATCGGCGGCAATTCGGTCAACAACTGCACGGCAACGGCACCAACCAGCAAGGCGAGCGCCGTGACTGGACGGAACAGATCGAGCAAGGAAAAATGTTTCGACAGGTCGCCTAGTCGTCCTGCCAACGAGTTCATGCGCGCGATCCGTGCGACCTACGCTGCAGCGGGTTCGCGCAAGCCACCATCCGTGAGTTCAAGTACGCGGTCCATGCGTGCGGCCAGGCGTAGATCGTGGGTGGCTAGCATGAAACTGGTACCGATTTCCCGGTTGAGTTCGAGCATCAACGCATAGACCTGCGCCGCGTTGTTTTCATCGAGATTGCCGGTCGGTTCATCGGCCAGCACACACGCCGGGCGCGTCACCAATGCACGCGCAACCGCGCAGCGCTGACGCTCGCCGCCGGACAATTCGCCGGGTTTGTGCCGCAAGCGCGCGCCCAGACCAACGCGTTCCAGCAGCTCGGCCGCCTGACGATTCGCATCGGCAATCGACGTGCCGCGAATCAGCAACGGCATTGACACGTTTTCAAGTGCCGTGAATTCCGGCAACAGGTGATGAAACTGATAAACGAATCCAAGCGACCGATTGCGCACGTTGCCGCGTTGTCGATCCGACAATTTCGACAGCGCACGGCCTTCGACTTCGACTTCGCCGGCGGTCAACGTATCCAGCCCCCCGAGGATGTGCAGCAACGTGCTTTTGCCCGCACCCGATGCGCCCACGATTGCCAGCGTCGAGCCACGTGCCAGCTCGAAGCTGACATCGCGCAACACGTCGGTGCGCAAATTGCCTTCCTTGTACGTCTTGGCGACGCCTTGGGCCCTGAGTACCGGCGCATTCATGCTTGCAATTCCTTTGTTCGCAACGGAAACCAGATCATGCCGATGTCATCGATCAACCTGCCATCGGGCAAGCAAATTCTGTCGCGAAACCGGCTTTCTTCGCCAAAGCCGCATTTTTTGTACACATGCATCGCCACCGTGTTGGTCTCGCGGACCCGCAATTCGACGCGCTTGACGTGAACCGTGGCGCGCGCCCAATCCTGCAATGCCTTGACAAGAGTCGTGCCAATGCCCTGCCCCGTGAATCCCGGGTGCACGACGACAGTCAGAACGCGCACATGTGCCAACGCACTCAAGCGCCCGGCAAAATCCAGCAACGCATGTCCAACAATGGCGCCGTCGCGTTCGGCGACGAGGTAACTTCCCGGCGCAGCCAGTTCGCGTATTTTTTCGACGAATGCGCTTTCATGCAGCTCGTCCGGCCGCGAGACAAGGCGACCCTGAACGCGGGCCGTTTCGCGTTCAGCCGCACACAAAGTGGCAGCATCGCTTTCGCACGCGCGACGAACGCGAATCAAACCGGCATTCGGGATTCGGGATTGGGGATTCGCCAATGCGGCATCATTCATGGTGGTATGCATCCTGCCCATTGAGAATGTCCGGGACTACGCACAATCGTGCATTCGCGCCCAAAAACCGGATTCCGGCTTCCACGCCGCGCGCAGCCCCGGAATGACGGATCACATTGGTTTTTCCGAGTCCCGAGTCACGGGCCCCCAGTCTCCGTTCCCGGCTACTCATATCGCAATGCCGCCGCGGGCTGCGTGCGCGAAGCGCGCCAAGCGGGATATATCGTCGCCAGCAAACAAAACACGAACGCGATGCCTGCAATCCAGCCCACATCGTGCCAATGCATGTCCGATGGAACTTCGCTGATGTAGTACACATCCGGGGACAGGAATTCCACGTGGAATGTATGCTCGATCCATTTGATCAGTTCGGGCAGATTCGTCGCCAGCGCGACGCCGCCGATCACGCCCATCAAGATTCCGCTGGCACCGACAATGACTCCCTGCACCATGAATATGCCCATGACACTTTGTGGAGAAATTCCCAGAGTGCGCAGGATCGCAATATCCGCCTGTTTGTCGGTCACCAGCATCACCAGCGTGGATACCAGATTGAAGGTGGCCACGGCAACAATCAGCGACAGAATGATGAACATCACCTTTTTTTCCATCGACACGGCAGTGAAGAAATTGGCATGGCCCTCGCGCCAATCCTGCACGCGATAAAACTGCCCGAGCTGCTGCGCCAGATTCTGGCCAATCTCCCATGCGCGAAACATGTCATCGAGTTTCAGGCGGATGCCGGTCGGACCATCCAGTCGAAACAAACGTTCGGCGTCGTCCATGTGCATCACTGCCAGTCCGTCGTCGTATTCCTGAAAACCCACGGAAAAAATCCCGACGACCTCGCAACGCTTGAAGCGCGGCACGGCACCAATGGGCGTGACGCTGACCTCGGGCGCATAAACCGTCACCTTGTCGCCCACGCCGACGCCAAGTTGCATGGCCAATTCGTTGCCTAGAATGATGCCGAATTGGCCGGCTTTGAGATCGTCCAGACTGCCGCGGACCATTTTGCGATTCAAGTCGGAAACTTTTGGTTCCTGATCCGGCAACACACCGCGAATTACCGCCCCGGTCGTGCGCGTTGCTTGCAACAATGCCTGTGCTTGCACGTAGGGAGCAGCGCCGCGCACGTGCGGATTCTCGTCGGCCAGCTTCACGGCGTGTTGCCAGTTTTGCACGCTTTCGCCAACCCCCGAGATCGTCGCATGGGCAACCATGCCGAGGATGCGATCAGTCAGATCACGCTGGAATCCATTCATCACGGAAATCACCGCAATCAACGCGATCACGCCAACGGCAATGCCCAGCATCGACACCAGCGAGATGAACGAAATGAAATGATTGCGGCGCTTGGCGCGGGTGTAACGCAGACCGATACACAGTTCGAGCGGACGAAACATGAGGCGTGAAAATCCGTTTGCCGACAGCAGGACGCGCCGATTGCAGCGGCGCGAAAGGATAGCGCAGAGTGCCTCAGCGCGCGCGTACCTGCAAGGGGAAAGCTGCGCGGCGCCAAGCCACGGATGTCACAAGACACTCAAGCTGTGGCTCCCGGTCCAGTGCCGATTGATGGTAATCCACAGCCGCGTATCAGCATGATCGACGTTGGGCGCATCGATGGAGGCGTAATAATCCACGTCTGCGGTCAGTGCCACGCCATCCAGCGTCACGCTTGCAGGAAGGTTGGCTGAGTGGTGATGCAAAACAAAAATCGGATTATCCACGCCGGTGCCCGGTGCGTTCAGGTTGATCGTCGCCGTGTTGGCACTGGCACCGACATCGACATCCCACGTGCCGTAAACGCGGTTGTATCCGGAAGGTTGATACGCGCGCGTGTCCGTCCGGTTCACGCCTGCCGGACCGCTCGTCAACACCGTGCCGACACTTGCAGCCAACGTTGACGCCATGACATTTTCCACTTGTGCAACTTGTACGCGAGTGGGCAATTGACTGTGCAATCCGAACACGATCCGGGTGCTGTAGCTCTGGCGTGGCCAGCCCACGTGAGTGAGGTTCGGATCGTTGCCTTCATATGCGGAATCACCCTGGAATCCGTAGCCGGTTCCCCACGTCAGGCGCTTGCTGCCGCCGCCATTCAAGCCCGTGCCATCGGCGTTGGCCTGATAGCCCCACTGATAATCGGCACATGGCATCAAATATCCCTCCGACGGACAGCCTGTCTTTGTTGCCGACGTCTTGCCCCAGAAGCCACTGGTGAATTGGCTGGCTGCATCCTGTTTGCCAATGTCCTCGGTCTGGACAATACCCATTTCCGCGTCGGGACCGGGATTGGTTGTCCACAGGTAAACGTAGGGAATCGTGTTGGGCTGGTTCCAGGTCCAACTGCTGTTCAAGGTCATCGGCGGTGCGCCAGTGGTCGTAAACGCATAGTTGTCGCCCCAGGCAACGCCGGCCACGTTGCTGCCAAATCCTGCCGCACTGCCAAGACCATCGAATGCCATTTCTCCGTAGGGAGCGCGACTGTCGGCTTGAATCGCCTTGTCCGGGGCGGCGCTCAAGTCGTAGCTGATACTCCACAACGGATGATCCTGGCCGGTGGCAATCAACCAGTCGATGGTGACCGGCACATTGTATTTGGTCGGCACGTTGCTCGCCGGGACACCCCAACGCGGATAGTTGAGCTGGAAGCGCAAAATTGCATGGTGACGTCCCTGGAACAGGCGTGTGTAGGTGCCAGCGAAACCATGCCCGAGTGGTGAATCGTCGCCATCGTTGGCAATCGCAGCGTTATAGGCATCCGATTGGTAAACCAAATGCGAAACG
>DASSXQ010000274.1:0-5386 GCA_035703725.1 Rudaea sp. | reverse complement strand
ATCCGCCGCGCTCGAGCGGAATTGCAGCGAGCCGATGTCGCCATCCTTGTCACCCAAAGCACGCATGCAAACGAAGACGCGGCATTGCTCGATGTTTGTCCAGCCGGCGCGGAGCGTTTGGTCGTGCACAACAAGATTGATCTGAGTGGCGAAACTGCGCGCATCGAGCGGGTTGCCAACGTCGCCCACATCTACGTGTCCGCGCAACGCGGCGATGGGCTCAATGACTTGCGCGCGGAACTATCCCGCTTGGCAATGCCGGGTGACACAAGCCAGGGTACGTTCAGCGCACGCAGCCGCCATGTCCAGGCCCTGGAAAATGTCGCGCAACATTTTCATGCCGCAGTGACGCAGCTCGAACATGCGGCGGGAGAACTGGTGGCTGAAGAGTTGCGCCACGCGCAACGGTCCCTGGGTGAAATTACGGGCGTGTATTCCAGCGAAGATCTTCTCGGCGCAATCTTTTCCACATTTTGCATCGGCAAGTAGGAACAACAACCTTCAGCTTCTGCCGATTCCCGATACCGAGTCTCAATGCACCCAGCGACCGCCCCGACGTCTGCGGATGTTGGTGTCCGCATCGGCTACCTGTTCGCGACTGGCGAGTTCTTGCGATGTTGGCGGATTTTCGCGCCAATAATTTGCCACGGCCGACACCGCGACCGGCAGGTGGGAAAGACATTCGTCGTATTCGCTTTCATTGAGCGGCGCGAATTCGACGTCGGTCTCGAACACGCCTTCCTCGACAGCCAACGCCATGATCGGGGAAAGCAATTCGGTCAATTGCGCGTCCGTGGCCAGGCGCGCTTCCCACAAGCGCGCACGCAAATCCACGCCACGCGAAAACCCTTCGCACCATCCTTGCGCGCTGAGGGCACTGTCGCCGTCGTCGAGTTCAATCTCGCCCAGAATCGGCTCGTAAACCTCAGAGTCCAATTCCAGATCGATGCTCTCGTTCAAGCGCGCCAAAAGTTCCAGAATATACTTTCCTTCCTCGGCATCGGCGAACGGGTCGCGCAGCACTTCGGGAAGCCATTCTTCCGGAGTCGCGCGATCCGGACCAATGCCAATGGCGCTAAGCAGCCCATGCACGCCGTCAAGCAGCAATGCATCTTCGTCGGCATGTGCGCGCAGATACTGGTCGAGAGTCTCCAGTTCGTCGTCGTCAAGCATGGCCGGCCAGTCGCGATCGGATTCAAAATCAGTCATGGGAAAGTTCCAGAATCACGGGTGTGTGGTCGGATGGCCGCTCCCACGTGCGCGGCGTGCGATCAATCCAGCTTTTGCGGCAGCGTTCGCGCAGCGCATCACTGGCAAGAATCAAATCGATGCGCAAGCCAAGATTGCGACGAAACGCGGCTTGCCGGTAATCCCACCACGAGTAATGCCCGGCAGCGGATTCAAACAGCCGGAAACTGTCATGCAGGCCGAGATCCAGCATTGACTGCAATGCTGCGCGTTCTGGCGTCGAACACAGGATGGTTTCCTTCCAGGCAACCGGATCGTAGACGTCACGATCATCGGGAGCGACATTGAAATCACCAAGCACGACCAGTTTCGGATAACGCTGAATTTCCTCGGCAAGGAATGCGCGCACCTTGCTTAGCCAAGCAAGCTTGTGGACGTATTTCTCGCTATCGACTTGCTGGCCATTGACCACATACAGATTGACGATACGCACGTCGCCAACCGTGGCAACCAGAATGCGACGTTGCGGATCCTCCAGTTGCGGGATATCGCGCAGGACATCGCGCGGCTCATCGCGCGCCAGAATGGCGACACCGTTGTAGGTTTTCTGTCCGGAAAACACGCAGCGATAACCGCTCGCGCAAATCTCGCTTTCGGGAAACTTCGCGTCTTCGAGTTTCGTCTCCTGCAAGGCAACGACATCGGGCGTTTGCGTCGCCAGCCAATCGCACAGGTGCGGCAGGCGCACCTTGAGCGAATTGACGTTCCAGGAGGAAATTTTCATGACATGCCAATCAACTTGGTACGAGCGGAAATATTTGCGCAACCTGTTCCAGCAGCCGATTTTACGCTGCCAGACCGTAACTGCGCAGCAACGCGTCGGCTTGCGGTTCACGGCCGCGAAACTCAACGAACGATTCCAGTGCCGGTCGCGAACCGCCTGCGGCGAGAATGCTGCGCCGATAGGCAGCGCCCGTCGTCGCATCGAATATTCCGCATTCCTCGAAACGCGAGAACGCATCGGCCGACAACAACTCCGCCCACAGATAGCTGTAGTAACCCGCGGCATAGCCGTCAGCGAAAACATGCGCAAACGTGTGCGCCATGCGCTGCCAGATCGGGGGCACGATTACCGCCACTTCACTGCGCACGGCATCGAGCAATTCCTGCACCTGCGCGCCACGCGCGGGGTCGTATTGCAGATGAAGTCGAAAATCAAACAGCGCGAATTCAAGCTGGCGCAGCAAATACAAACCCGCCTGAAAATGCCGTGCCGCCTGCATGCGCGCAAACAAGGCATCAGGCAACACTTCACCGGTCTGCCAGTGTCGAGCAAACAAATCCAACGCTTCACGCTGCCACGCAAAGTTCTCCATGAATTGACTGGGCAATTCCACCGCGTCCCATTCCACGCCGCTGATGCCGGAAACACCCGGAAAATCCACTTCAGTCAACAGGTGATGCAAGCCGTGGCCAAACTCGTGAAACAGCGTTATCACTTCGTCATGGGTCAGCAGTGCGGGCTGATCGTCAACCGGAGGCGAGAAATTGCAGGTCAGATAGGCAACCGGAAATTGCGAGTTGCCCGCGCATTGCATGCGTGATCGACACACATCCATCCAGGCACCGCCGCGCTTGCCGGCGCGTGCATATACATCGATGTAGACGCCGGCAAATGCGTCGCCGTTGGCATCGCACAGTTCGTAATAACGCACGTCGGGGTGCCAGACAGCGACGTTGCGAGCGGTCAGGGAAACCGCAAACACCTTTTGCGTAATCGCGAACAATCCGTCCAATACCCCATGCAACGGGAAATACGGCTTGAGTTCTTCCTCGCTCAGGTCGAATTGCTGCAGCCGAAGCTTTTCCGAAACATATGCAACATCCCATGGCTGAAGGTCGGGCATTGCCAGTGCGTTGCGGGCAAAATCGCGCAATTGTGCCAATTCGCGTTGTCCGACCGGTTTTGCGCGCGCCACGAGATCGTACAGAAATCCCAGCACGCGTTCGGAGGTGGCCGCCATTTTTGTCGCCAAGGATTGTTCGGCGGCATTGGCAAAGCCGAGCAGTTGCGCGGCCTCGTGACGCAAGCTCATGATTTGTTCGATCCGTTTGGAGTTGTCGAACCGACCCGCGTGCGGACCTTGATCCGACGCGCGCGTCTGGTGCGCATGATAGACGCGCTCGCGCAGATCGCGATCATTGGCATAGGTAAGAACGGCTTGCACGCTGGGTTGCTTCAAGGTGACCAGCCAGCCGTCGCGTCCGGCCTGCTTTGCGGCCTGACGCAGCACCGCGCGTTGCGCAACCGGCAAGCCGTCAAGGCAAGATTCGTCGACGGACTCGCTCCATGCCTCGGTTGCATCGAGTACGGCGTTCTCGAACTCGGTGCCCAGTCGAGTCAGCTCGTTGACGATCTCGCGAAACCGCGAACGCGCAGGTTCCGCCAACGCCACGCCAGACAGCTCGAAATCGCGCAGCGAATGTTCCACCAGCGTTCGCGCGGCACGCGGCAATTCGGCGAACGCGTCGTCGTCGGCGACTGCCTTGACCGCAGCGTACAAATCGCGATTCTGGCCCAGCTCGGCAGCATGCTCGCTGAGCAACTGTTCGGCAGCGGCGTGGACCTCGCGCAGCGCCGGCGTGTCACTCACCGCATGCAAATGCGAAACCGGCGACCACACCTGTTCCAGGCGCGCATCCAGCAGTTCCTGGGGCAATAACGTGTTGGCAAAATTCCGTGGTTGCGAATTGGCAACCAGCGCGGCAATGCCGTCATCGTACCGGTCCAACATGGCTTTGATCGCCGGCAGGACATGTTGCGGCTGTATTTTGTCGAACGCGGGCAATGCCGACGTGGCGAGCAGGGGATTGGCGCTGGTCATGCAGGAAATCCGGTTGATGGTCTGCGGGATGGTGATTACGCACGCGTAGCGCGAGCGTGAACACAACCTATAGCCGACCAGCGCAAAATCAACCATCTTGCGCAGTACACTGCGCTGTGCCGGTGCACGGGGAAGAGCGAATGAGCGAGGAATCGGACCGCGACCAACCGTTCGAAATGCGCAAGCTGCTGCGCGGATTGGCGCTGTTTCGCCATCTCGATGACGACACGGCCGACGAATTGGCTGGTGAACTGGAATGGTTCGCCATGCCGGGTGGGAACGTTCTGTTTGAAGCCGGTGGCGAATCCGATTCGTTGTACCTGCTCAAGTCTGGCAGCCTTGGGGCCTTCAAGCCGGATCAGGACAACGTTCTCCAACTGTCCGGCATCATTGCGGCTGGCGAGACCGTCGGCGAGCTTGGCCTGATCGTTGACCAACCACGTTCGGCCACCGTCCGGGCATTGCGCGATTCGGAACTATTGCGTCTTTCGCGCAAGGGATTCGACAAGCTCATCGCGCGCCATCCGGAAGCCATGCTGATCAGCGCTCGCCTTGCCGTGCAGCGCCTGATAACCCGCGAGACCAGTCAGTTGCTGTCCGTCCCGCGAACCTTCGCCATTCTTGCCCACAACAAGAGCGTCGACGCGAGCGCGTTTGCCGAGCGCCTGCGTGAAGCGCTTTCCCGCTACGGTCACTGTGCCCAGATTGAAGCGGAAGCGGCACGCGGTAAAACCAGTGCATGGTTCAGCGCCATGGAAGCCCGCCTGCGCTACGTGCTGTATGTTGCCGACGGCGACGACGAAATCTGGAACGAAATGTGTGTCCGCCAAGCCGATTGCCTGTTGTTGCTCGCCGATGCCTCGCAGCGCGCCAGTCACTGGCCGGAAAAAGCCAGCATCGATGCCGAGCGGGCACTGCACCGGCCGCGGCATCTTTTGTTGGTGCATGCCAGTGGCAAAATCGAACCTGGCGCCGCCTCGCGCTGGCTGGCGAAAGTGCCCGGCGTTGCCCATCACCATGTGCGCAATGACTCGGATGTCGAGCGCGTCGCGCGTTTGTTGATCGGGCGCAGCGTGGGCCTGGTGTTATCCGGTGGCGGCGCGCGTGGATTCGCCCATATCGGCGTGGTTCGTGCCTTGCGCGAAGCCGGAATCCGCATCGACAGCGTGTGTGGTACGTCCATTGGCGCGATCATTGGTGCCGGCGTTGCGGCGGACTGGAGCGACGATGAAATGTTCGACAAATACCGGCGTGCGTTTGTCGACGGGCGGCCATTGGGCGACTACACCCTGCCATTCATATCGCTGGTCGCC
>DASSXQ010000264.1:0-3119 GCA_035703725.1 Rudaea sp. | reverse complement strand
GTCTCATTGCAATTGGTCGGATTGACGCGACCGCGTTCAGAATCCGCACTTTTTGTAAATTTTGAGTTATAGTCCGCGCACTGTGTCTGCACGGTCGCTTTAGAATTGTGACCCGAGAGCGCCGGTTTCCGATCCGCGGAGTCACCGAGTTTCCATGCATACCAGTAAGTCGGTGCCGTCGTTGCGGCGGTGCCTTGTCTGAGTCTGTATTGTGGAGTTTTTATGTCGGATCGTGAGGTTGGTACCGTCAAGTGGTTTAATGACAGCAAGGGTTTCGGGTTTATCAGCCGTGAAAACGGCCCCGATGTGTTCGTTCATTTCCGCGCCATTACAGGAACGGGGTTCCGCACATTGCAGGAAGGGCAGAAGGTCAGCTTCCGCGTAGTTCAAGGGCAAAAAGGCCTTCAGGCAGACGAAGTCGCGGCAGCCGAATAATTTATTTCATATTGCGTAAACCGGCGGGCTGTGCCCGCCGGTTTTTTTTTGCGAAAACTCGACCTGATCGGTGGTGAAACTCGGCTACCCCCATCGATCGTCCGGAACGCAGCGAAGGATGCAGCGCCAACGGGATGGTTGTGCATCGATGGACTTCGACGCTGACCTGGAAGCACGAAGTAACACGCTTCGGTGGTTGGGCGTTACCGCATTGGCTCGGGATTCAATTTGAAACGGCTGGGTCAACGGAAGCTTCGATGGCAGTTGTCGCAGGCGTCTCCCACCCGAACCAGCGCAGGGGGCAGTGCGGCACACGGATTTGGCGCTGTTGTGGCGCTGGTAGCAGCGTCAAGGGCATGACGAAGGCGGTCAACATCGCCGTGAAATTCCGGATCCACGCGTTGCTTGACATACACTGCGCCTTCGATCTGTTTCGCCAGGATGTGCATGACCGCCAGGTGGGTTTGCACATCGGCAGAACTGCAATTTGTGGTACTGGCCGGCTTGCGCAGGTCGGCAAGATGATGCTGCATGACGGACATCAATCCACGCGGATACGCGTCGCGTTGACGCAGGGCGTTGACGATATTGGCGGTAGCGATCGCGCCGATTACGATACCGAGCAAAATCAGGAGCAATGGGCGCATTGGGTCGTTTGACTCATTCGAGTTGCGAAGTGCGCGGCGGTTCCGGTCGGCGTCGCCCGCAAACCGGACAATGGCACGGCGTTCCGGAAAACCCCAATTTTAGCTGATCGGGCGTTACGACTGGCTGTCGAAACAATCACGCCCTGTCCTGTACGTTACCTGCGGTACAATCTTGGTGAACGCTGGATTGCCTTCGTGCCAATAAACAGAGACCAAAACTCGCAAACTGATCGGGCAACAGTGCCCGAATCCACACGTGCGGAAAATGGATTGACCAGCCCGCGCCTGATTGTCGTCAGTGGCATGATGCTGGGATTGCAGATTGCTTTGCACGATGACCCCATTGTCATCGGTCGCTCCAGCGAGAGCGGGCTGGCGTTGCCGCATCCGAGTGTTTCGCGCCAGCATTGTCGAATCTGGCGTGAGGATGCGCATTTCCTGATCGAGGATTTGGGTTCGACCAATCGAACGTTTCTCAATGGCAAGGCGATTACCCGAGCCGAGTTGCGTGATGGCGATCAGATCATGGTCGGCAACAATGCGATCAAGTTTTTCGTTGGCGTGAGCAAGGAAGCCGAGTATCACCACGAGCTGATTGACCTGGCGATCTACGACAGCCTGACCGGATTCTTCAATCGGCGTCACTTTCGCAGTTTGCTTGATGAGGAAGTGGACAGGGTCAGCACGTCTGGCGCCGTGAATTTGCTGATGGTGGATCTGGACAACTTCAAGCAAGTCAATGACCAATTTGGCCATTTGGTTGGCGATCAGGTTCTGGCAGGAGTCGCCCAGATCATCCGGGAGAGCGCCCCTTCCGGTATTCCAATCGGGCGACTTGGTGGCGAAGAATTCGCCTTGGCATGGCCTGATCAAACATTGCGCAACGCACGCAATCTGGCTGAGATATTGCGCGCAGCCGTTGCCGCTCGACCGATTGGCACGCGCGAACAGCAATTGTCGGTAACCATCAGCATTGGCGTGGCCCGCACCAGTCCGAAGGTCATTGACAGCGCGGGCCTTTTACGCGGTGCGGACGAGCAGTTGTATCTGGCCAAGCAGGGCGGGCGAAATCGTGTTTGCTGCGTTGAATGAAGACGACATTATCCCTGCGTGCCGGTCGGCTCTGGTTTGAGCCGGGCGCGGGTCGCTTGCCACTGCGCGACTTGTTGGGGTTTTCCCCAGCCGCGGTATAACTGGATCAGAGGATCGATATAGCCACCCATGCGCCAATGATCGGCTCCCAAGTCCTTGGTTTTTTCCTTGATTGCCGCGAGCAACATCGATTCGGCTTGCGCATAGTGCCTTGATTGCAGAAGCGCTTTGCCCAAACCGTACTCGATTTCGCCAGTGACGGCGTGATCAGGCCCGAGAATTTCTTTCGACCTCGCCAATGCCTGGCGTTGCAACGCGGTTGCTTGCTCGGTGTCACCGATATCGAGCAGATAATTTGCGTAGTTGTGTGTGGCAATGATGGTGTTTTGGCTTTTTTCGCCATATTTGCGGAGCATGGCGTCGTAGGCAAGTTTGTAGTACGGGCCAGATTCCGCAATTTTTTCCGGCGTACCCTGTTGGCGCAACGCTCCAGCCAGATTACCCACGATGTTCAGCGTGAAACCGTGGTCGGGACCGTACAATTTCTCGCAAATTGGCAGCATCGTGCCGAGAATTTTGGCACCTTGTGCATAGTGGTGTGACTCCAGATACATGATCGCGAAGCTGTTCATCGTATCCAGCGTTTTTGGATCGTCTGCTCCCCACAATCGGGTTTGGCGCGCAATGACATCGCGGAAGATTGGTTCGGCTTGGGTATAACGGCCCAAATCGGTCAACAGCACAGCGTAATCACTCTGGGCAATCAGCGTCAGTTTGCCGTCCTTGCCGGCACGTTGCTCGATTTGTGGAAGTATGGCGGCAATGCGCTGTTCGGCGTCCGCATACGCCCCACGCTCGCGTTCGATTTCAACCATGTCGACGACGCTTCCCAACGTCGTCAAGTCATGTGCACCCAAGGTTCGCGTAAATGCAGCGACATTGTTG
>DASSXQ010000232.1:0-3836 GCA_035703725.1 Rudaea sp. | reverse complement strand
CGCCTGATCGTGGGCTTCATCCTTTTCCGACTTGCCGTGTGTGCGACGCAAAAAGCCGAGCAGGGTCACCTTTTCGCGACTGGATACGACCTGATCCGGATCATTGAATTCCATACCGGCGCCTTCAAGCTGGGTCAACAGCTTGTCCACGCTCATGCCAAGGACATCGGCGAGTTGCTTGATGGTTACGTTCGACATGATGGTTTGGGTCCTCCGTGGGCGGTTGCGGTCGCGAGCTTGTCAATCAAGCTGCGTTCAGGCCGCCTTGTCCGCGCGTGCTGCCATGATCAGTTCACCGGCACGCGCTTCATCAACACCATTGATCGCCAATTCCACCAATTCATCGGTGGCCAGATCTGCAAGATCCTGACGCGTCAAAATTTTGTGCTCGGCCAATGCATAAGCCGTGGTTTCATCCATTCCCGGCAGATCGAGCAGATCCGCATCAGGCTTGTTGTCTTCGATGTTTTCTTCGACTGCAAGCGCCTGCGTCAACAACGCATCGCGGGCGCGGGCGCGCAACTCCTCGACGATGTTCTCGTCGAATCCTTCGATCGCCAGCAACTCGGCCGTAGGCACGTAGGCAATCTCCTCAACCGAGGTAAACCCTTCCTGGACCAGAATCGTGGCAATTTCCGCATCCACTTCGAGCTTGTCCTGAAACAGTTTACTCGCCGCTGCCTGTTCGGCGTCGGTTTTTGCCGCCACCTGATCCTGCGTCATCACGTTGAGCTGCCAGCCACTGAGCTTGCTTGCCAGGCGAACGTTCTGGCCGCCACGACCAATTGCCTGCGACAATTTGTCTTCGGCCACGGCAATATCCATGGAATGCTTTTCTTCATCCATGATGATCGATTGCACCTCAGCCGGCGCCATTGCGTTGATTACATACTGGGCCGCATTTTCGTTCCACAACACGATATCGATGCGCTCACCATTGAGTTCGTTGGATACCGCCTGCACGCGCGAACCGCGCATGCCGATGCAGGCACCGATCGGATCGGTCCGGTTGTCGTGGGCGAGTACGGCGATTTTCGCGCGGTCGCCAGCATCGCGCGCTGCGCCCTTGATTTCCACAAGTCCCTGACCGACTTCAGGCACTTCGAGTTTGAACAGTTCGATCATGAACTCGGGAGCACTGCGTGAAACGAACAATTGCGGACCACGCGGCTCCGGGCGCACTTCATACAGATATCCGCGCACCCGATCACCCGCGCGCACGGCTTCGCGCGGAATCGAACGATCGCGCGGAATGTAGGCTTCGGCGTTGCCGCCCAGATCCAGATACACGCTACCGCGCTCGACGCGTTTGACGACACCGGTAATCAACTCGCCGACGCGATCCTTGTAGGCTTCGACGACTTGCGCACGCTCGGCTTCACGCACGCGCTGCACGATCACCTGCTTGGCGGCTTGCGCGGCAATGCGTCCGAACTCGGCATTCTCGATCTGTTCTTCGATGAACTCGCCAACCTGGATTTCCGGATGCGTTTCCACCGCATCCATCAGGCGAATCTGGCGATCCGGGGATTCCATCACCACGTCGTCGGCCACAACTTCCCAACGCCGGAACGTTTCGTATTCTCCGGTCTCACTGTCAATGCTGACGCGAGCAGCAACGTCTTCGTCGGCATAGCGCTTTTTCGCCGCCGAAGCCAAGGCAGCTTCCATCGCTTCCATGATCACTTCGGTGTCGACACCTTTTTCGTTGGCGACAGCATCCACGACCAGTAGTAGTTCTTTGCTCATTCGAGTTGCTCCTGCGTCCGATCATGCGGACGGATTGCCTGTTGTTTCGCGTTATTCGGTTTTTTTCCGGGCTTTTTCCCCGGCTTCGCCTGCTCGCCGAAATCCGGCACCAGGCGCGCCTTGTGGATATTTCCACCGGCGATCGTCACTGCCACACCATCCTGTTCAATAACGACATCATCACCAGTGACTGCAACAATCGATCCCTGAAAGCGGCGCCGACCGTTGATTGCGAGATTCACTTCGAGCTTCGCCGACTCACCGATGAAGCGTGCAAATTGTTGCGGCGTATACAACGGCCGATCCAGTCCCGGCGACGAAACTTCAAGCGTATAACGTCCCGGAATCGGATCGTCCACATCCAGTGTCGCCGACACCTGCCGGCTGACGGCCTCGCAATCATCCACCGTCACGGCACGCTGTGCAGCATCGATATACACGCGAACCAAACCATTGCCTTGCGCCGGGCTGTACTCGACACCGAGGCATTCGAGCCCCAGATCAGCCACGACCGGAATCAGCAATTGGGTCAATTCTTCGTTTCGCATATTGTTGAAATTCACAAACAAAAAATGGGCACGAAGCCCATTGAAGTCCTTTTGCGCTCATCCTGATCGCAAAAGTCAAAAAGCGTCCATCCATGGCCGGACTCTTCAATTATTCTTGCAATCATCCTGATCGCGAAGGTCATGAAGCTTCCCAATAAAAAAGCCTCCGATGGAGGCTTTTTTGTAATTCTGGTAGCGGGGGCAGGATTTGAACCTGCGACCTTCGGGTTATGAGCCCGACGAGCTGCCAGACTGCTCCACCCCGCATCAGCCGAACGCGAAGTTTAGCGGAGTGGAAGTACCTATTGCAACCAAATCGACGCAGAATCGAATGGTTATCAGCCCACCCATTGCAGAAATTGCAGTCCACGCACCATCAGGTAGGCCAGTCCACCGGCAATGGGAATCGTGAGGATCCACGCCCACACCATGCGCTCGACAATGCTCCAGCGAATGGCATTGAAGCGCTTGGCGGCACCAACACCCATGATCGAGGCAGACACGTTATGCGTGGTCGATACGGGGATGCCCAGCGCCGATGCGGTGAAAATGACACTCGAGGAAGAGATATCCGCAGCCACGCCATTGATCGGATGCAACTTCACGATCTTGTGTCCGAGTGTGCGGATGATGCGCCAGCCGCCGACCATCGTGCCCGAGGCCATGACCACGGCACACAACACCTTGATCCACACAGCAATGCCGAAATTTCCCTGTGCATCCGTGTGCACGCGCAAAAAATCCAGCCAGTGCGGCAACTGGTCAAGCGAACCGGCCGTGGTTGCGCCAGCCAGAGCCAGGGCAATGATGCCCATGGTCTTTTGCGCGTCATTCATGCCGTGCGACATCCCCATGAAGGCCGACGACACGATCTGCAGTTTGGCGAAAATCGCATTGACCACGCGCGGACGTGACATGCGCTGGGCCGTCCCGCCCAGTCCATTGAGCAACGAAAGAATCGCGAACAAACTGCCCATGATGACGAAGCCCAATACGAATCCGAGTATTGGCGACAACACCATTGGCAGGATCACCTTGTTGAGCATGCCATTGCCCAGCCACCAGTGTGCGGCTTGTGTCGACCAGATGATTGCGTGCCAGTTGTCGCTTGCTGCGGCAAGTGCCGCGCCGCACAGCCCACCCACCAACGCATGCGAGGAACTCGACGGCAGGCCCAACCACCAGGTAATGAGATCCCAGACCGTGGCGCCCAGCAATGCGCATATCAACAGTTCCGGGGTCATCGAAATCACGCCGATATCAATCAACCCCGATGCAATCGTCTTGGCAACGGCCGTTCCCCACAGCGCACCCACCAGATTCGTGGCTGCCGCCAGCAATACCGCCTGCCCCGGACGCAACACCTTGGTCGCGACAACGGTGGCGATCGAATTGGCCGTGTCGTGGAATCCATTGATGTACTCGAACACCAATGCCACGAGTATCACGGTAAAAACCAGGGTCAAGCTCATGTCGTACTCAGGAATTTTTCAGCACGATCGTATAGATGACATTGCCGGCATCGCGGCAACGATCAAT
>DASSXQ010000106.1:0-3189 GCA_035703725.1 Rudaea sp. | reverse complement strand
GGGATGCGGGAGGTCAAACGGTTCTTCGCAGTTGAAATTGTGGCCGGAGTATAGATTCGCCCGGAGCGACGCTCAATCTATCACAAGGGCACGGCGATGGACTTCGCGCCTGGACGCTCGGCTGCTAACATTCCCGAATTGATTTCAAGGAGATTCGGATGCGACATTCTCGACGTTTGTTGCTGTTGTCGTTGCCGATTCAAGGGCCAGCCAGGAAATGACGGTTCCCGGCGCGCGCATTGGCGAAGTCGAAACCTTCCTGCGCGACTTGCAGGAGCGCTTGTGTCGTGGGCTTGAAGCCGCCGACGGGCGCGCGCAGTTTCGCGAAGATGCATGGCGGCGCGCAGAAGGTGGCGGCGGACGCACGCGCGTCATGACCGACGGTGCGGTATTCGAGCAGGGCGGGGTGAATTTCTCCTGCGTCAATGGCGACCGTCTTCCCGCGTCGGCGACTGCGCATCGCCCTGAACTCGAAGGTTGCCATTGGACTGCCGTGGGAGTATCGCTGGTGCTGCACCCGCGTAATCCCTATGTGCCGACGACGCATCTGAATGTGCGATTTTTCGAGGCGCGCAAGGACGGTGCCGAGCCGGTCTGGTGGTTTGGCGGTGGCTTCGATCTGACCCCGTTTTATCCGTTCGATGACGACATTGCGTATTGGCATCGGGTGGCTCACGACCTGTGCGCCCCGTTTGGCGCACAGGTCTATGCAAAGTATAAAAAATGGTGCGATGACTATTTCTTCATCAGGCACCGCAACGAAACCCGCGGTGTTGGTGGTTTGTTTTTCGATGACCTGAATGTGTGGGGCTTCGATCGCTGCTTCGCTTTTCTGCAATCGGTCGGCAATGGCTTCATCGATGCATATCTGCCCATCGTGGACAAGCGCAAGGACACCCCATTCGGCGAACGCGAGCGTGAATTCCAGCTTTATCGACGCGGTCGCTATGTCGAATTCAATCTGGTCTACGACAGAGGCACGCTGTTCGGGCTGCAATCTGGCGGACGCACCGAATCCATTCTGATGTCCTTGCCGCCGCGCGTGCGCTTCGAGTACGCCTACGTGCCTGCAGCGGGTACCGATGAAGCACGCCTGGTCGACTACCTGACGCCACGCGAATGGGTGTAAGCCCCTTTGCCGAACCTGATCACCGTAACGGCAAAGTGAGCGAAGCTGGCGTCCATTCGGCATTGTGCGCGACGTGATTCTCGCTGCAAGCACCACGATTTTCGCGGCGAGCGCATGATTCTTGCGACAAGTCCAAGCCTTCTTGCGACAAACCCGTGAGTGTTGCCGCAAGCTCTCTCACCAAACTCGTTTGGGGAGAGAGGGCTGAGTGAGGGGGAAAGGCTGCGGCGTGTGGAAAACGTGCGGCAATCCGAAGCTCCGCCCCCTCACCCCAGCCATTTCCCCCAAAGATGTGGCCGTTGGGCAAGAGGGAGCAACGTCAGGCAGGATTGCGCGAATCCGTCGGCCACACTGCGTGATTCGGATCAAACTCCACTTCGTTGCGTTGTGATCCGCGAATACCGAAACCGCACATGGCCAGCGGCCCTTCAGCCATCGGCTCCAGGCCGAAGGCCTGCTCGATCTCGACCTCGTTGACGCCGGCCGTGACGAAAGCGCCCAGGCCGAGCTCGGTGACGGCAAGATACAACGTCTGCGACAAATGCCCTGCATCGAGAATCACGGCACGGTAGGCTTTGGCGTGATTGCGGTATTTCCAGAAGTTGCGCTCGAAGCGACCGGCCAGCGCGATAACCACATGCGCTTCGGCAAAATACGGCTGACCGCCGAGGCACACCTTGGCCAGCGCGGTGAGTTTATCCGGATTCATTTCGCGGATCGGTTCCAGTGCATGAGCCGCTGAATGATAGTGATACAGCCCCGACACAATGCCATCGACCCGCTGCACCAGCACATACGCTTCCACGGGATGCAGACTGCCAGCGGAAGGTGCGCCTTTTTTCTGCAGGAAAATTCCGGGCGCATATTCGTCCACGGCACGCGCACCGAACGCGCGATACATCGCCGTGCTGAAATCCGCGAAGCTCAGATTTTGCGAAAGATCATAATTGCGGCAGGTCACGCGCCGCGCAAGCAAAGCATCCAGCGCACTCGTTCCGGCAGCACTTAGCGCCTGACGCTGCGCGGCGGGCACGCGTTCGCGCACGTGCGTCGGCGCATCGCCGAGGCGCTGCAGAAACGTCTGATCCGTTTCCTCGCCAAAGCGGCGTTGCGCCTCCACCGTATCGACACCGTGCCAGCGCGAATAGCGATGCGCTATGGCGTCCAGCCCGCGCCAGTGCGCATCACGCAACGCCTGATCGGCATCGCGCGCGCTGGTGTCGTCGCCTGCCTGCGCAACCAACAACTGTTTTTCCAATAATGCCTCGAGCACCGGGCGCGGATGCGACTGTGCCAAGTCATCCAGCCGCAACCATTGCTCCGGCGATAACGCACCGAGCACCGCCACTTCGTCCAACGACAACACCACTTCGGTATCACGATGCGGCGCCAGCGCAATCCATTCGATCACATTGCGCAAACCGGTGCCGCCGGTTGCCAGCAACGCCAGATCGAAATCAAGCCGCTCGCGCGGCTCGATCATTACGTGGGCACAACGGCGCACTTGCATTGCATATGTCTCCCGAGGTCACGCGGTTAAGCGTAGGAGGGATCGGCGGGCCGTGGCAAGCCGCCACGTGGAATGGATTGACGCCGGACTTGACCGAAGAATATCCATCGACGATGTATTTGCGATGAGTTACGGCACTGCGCAACCGATCCATCCAACGCAACCGCTTGCAGGATTTGTGATTGCGGTCACCAAGCTTGCGGCAGCGACTGCTAGGATCGAAAAGTCCGGATCAATCCTTTGATTTGGAGGTTCAAGGGTCACAAATTGGAGCAGGTTATGCCTTACTCGAACGACATCAGCAAATCACAAATCATCAACCTTCTCGGCAAGCTCGCCAATGACGACAACTATCGCCATCGCTTTGAACGCAGTCCGGACGCCGCGCTGGCAGAATTGAATTTTGCGCCGGGCAGCTTTTCCGGCTTTCCGGGCAATCAAGCCAATTCCGGCATGCTTGCCGACAAGTCTGTGTTTGCAGCCGCACGCAAGCGCATGTTGGATGAAATCGCTGGCGAGTGCTTGTGCATGATAATCCCGAATTTCCGCC
>DASSXQ010000314.1:0-7384 GCA_035703725.1 Rudaea sp. | reverse complement strand
AGTGTCTTTGTTGGCATTTTCAACTTTATTCACTATCAAATGGCATGCCAAGTGGATTTGGCAGTCACGGCGTGAATGACAAAGAGGGTACCTGGTGTTGTCAATGCAGCCTGCATGATCGGTTCGCCGGAATCATGCAAGAGGCATCAACGAATAATGGTCTCCTTCGATGTGCTGGCACAGTGTGATTGCTGATTGGGCAAATCAACATGACAAAAAAAATCGATGCGAAGCCGCGCTTCATTTTGCTTGTCGATGACGACCCCAGCATTCTTACGACATTTCGCTTCTGCCTCGAAGCGGCGGGCCATCGGATTGCGACTGCGGAGACCGGCGCAAAGGTGCGTGAACTCGTGCGCCGCCATAAATTCGACGTATGCTTTCTCGATTTGCATCTGGGCGAAATTTCTGGTCTCGACTTGATACCGTGTCTGCGACAGTCATCTGCACAGATGAAAATAATAATTGTCACCGCGCAACAACTTTGTCGAAGCGAAGGCGACCCAAGTCGGGCCGTGGTTGACGGCTATGTGATCAAACCTTGTTCACCCGAAGAATTGCGTTTGGCAGCGTGCAAATAAGTTCAGGCCAATCCATTTCAATTGCTTTTGCGCCGCGCTGCCCGTTGCCGGATGCAGCCTGATTGCAAGGCACGACAGTGCATCTCGCAAACCAAACGCGTGAACGCAAGCGCTCGCCCGCCTCATCTGCCACTGTAATCCCATGGTTGCCGTGATCGCGCCTTTCCGCAACCGGAGAGGATGAAGATGACGAGCAAAGCACACACGTGGCGCGGACAGTTGGACGCATGGCAAGCCGGCAACCCGTCGATTGCGGCATGCTGCCGGGAGCACACGCTGGACCATGCCCAGTTCATGCAACGCGGGCATCGGGTGCATCGGCCGCGCGTGTTGTGGCTACACCATGCAATGCGCCTGCGCCGCGATCGCGTACGCGCCTGGATCGTGTACTGGAATGAACAAATCGAGACCTCTGGGCCACACGACTCGATGGTTTTGACCGTGCGCACGATGATACGCGATGCCACTGATGCCTACCTCGCATTGAACTCGCTTTGCGCGCAAACTGATGAGCAAACCCACAAGGAGTGGCTATGAAAAAGTCGACGTGGTTTTCGCGCATGGCTAAATCGGCGTCCAAATTCACCGGACGTCCATTGGCGTTCAATCTGGCAATGGGAGCCGTCATTTTGTGGGTTATCACGGGGCCCATATTCAAGTTCAGTGACACCTGGCAACTTGTCATCAACACCGGTACCACGATCATCACATTTCTGATGGTGTTTCTGATTCAGAATTCGCAGAACCGCGACACGGTTGCGATTCAGATCAAGCTCGATGAAATCATTCGTGCCACAGCCGGCGCACATAACGCCTTGCTGGATCTGGAAGAGCTCGAAGAAGATGATATCGAATTGTTTCACTCGCGCTACTGCAAACTCGCTGCTGCCGCGCGCGACACCTTGGATCATCGGACGGAAGAAACAGGTACGCCTGACGTCGACGCCACGGAACCCGAAACCGACTCCAAGGCAGAATCCGAAGATGACGCAACTGAAAAGTCGAGTCATTCCGCGCAATCCGGCTGAAGGTTTTACATTGTGTTTTCCCCGCCGCGCAGCACGTCACGGCGCTGCGTCAATTGTTTCCGGGTCGTTCACTGATCGATGAATATCAATGCCGTCTTCAGGATCAACAGATCGCCAGCCTGTGCTTCTGCGCAACGGCCGGCATTGCCAGCAGCCATGTCGTGCCGGAGTCTGCCGCGCATCGGTCCCGACGCCGCGCCCGTTGTTCGCATTGCATGCACCGGACTTCGTTATGCGCGACTTTGTCGGATCGCGGCAGGTCCACGCCCGGCTGCGTTGACGCATGCGCGGTTCGCAGCCTTTCGATGACGCTTGACCACGGCAGTTGTCCAACGCGCACGCTCAACTTTTGCGCAGACCTGGTCCGAAAGCAGGAACCTTTGATTTGACGCCGGTTGCGCGGCAGGAACGGACGCGATTGACCGGCCCTGGATGGCTGCGGACAATCACTGGGAAGGAACAATCACCGAGAAGAAATGATTGGTGCCCGGGAGAGGACTCGAACCTCCACGACTTGCATCGCTAACACCTGAAGCTAGTGCGTCTACCAATTCCGCCACCCGGGCCGAGGGTGCCGCTGCGCATGGCGCAGGGGCGCGAACGATACCCAGCGTATGCCTGCTTGTCAAATGTCGCTTGCAATACGGCCGCTGGTCAGCGACGCTGGTGACTTCATTCAATGGACAAATGTGTGAAACGCACCCGAAAAACCTCAAAGTCCGCCAGTTCCAAGGTGGCGAAACGTCCCGGTTGGATGCCGGAATTGCCGGCGCGGCCGGCAGCCAGATCCGCACGTGGGAAAATGTCTGCTGGCGCCAAACCTGCAAGCCAGAGCCCGCACAAGTCCGGGCCGCGCGGTACCGATCCACAGGCGCAGCGCGAAGCGCAACGCTACGAATATCCGATTCCCAGCCGTGAGGCGATTCTTGCGTTCCTGAGCGAACGCGGCGAGTTGCTCAATGCGGAAACGCTGGCGCGCGAGCTGCATTTGACCAGCGATCGCGACTTCGAAGCCTTGTCCCGGCGACTGGCAGCCATGCTGCGCGACGGTCAGTTGCTGCACAACCGGCGTGGGGGTTATGGCGTCGCGCAAAAGCTTGGCTTGATTCCTGGCGCAATCATCGCCAACGCGGAGGGATTTGGTTTTCTGCGTCCGGAATCCGGTGGTGACGATATCTACGTTTCGCCAGTGGAAATGCGCAAGGTGCTGCATGGCGACCGCGTGCTGGCCAGCATCGTCGGTGTGGATCGCCGCGGGCGCAAACAGGCGGCAATTGTCGAGGTGCTCGAACGGCGCGCATCGCGACTGGTCGGCCGCATCGCCATCGACAATGGCGTGGTGGTGGTGATGCCGGACGACAGGCGTTTGCACCAGAACGTGTTGATTCCGCCGGGGAAGGAACGCGGTGCGCGCTCCGGCCAGATTGTCGTCGCGGAAATTACCCAGCCGCCAAACGAGCAGCGCGGGCCGATCGGCGAAATCATCAGTGTGCTGGGTGAGCGGCTGACGCCGTCGCTGATCGTGGAAATGGCGATTGCCAGTCACGGCCTGCCGAACGAATGGCCGGCTGCGGTGCTGCGCGACGCCGCAGACGTCGAGCCGCAAGTAACCAGCGAAGAAATCGCCGGACGCCACGATTTGCGCAAGATTCCGCTGGTAACGATCGATGGCGACGACGCCCGCGATTTCGACGATGCGGTATTTGCCGAGCCGGTTGCAGGCGGCTTTCGCCTGATTGTCGCGATTGCGGATGTATCGCATTACGTGCCTGTCGGCACGGCGCTGGACGACGAGGCGCAGAGCCGTTCGACCTCGGTATATTTCCCCGGTTTCGTGGTGCCGATGTTGCCGGAAACGTTGTCGAATGGCATTTGCTCGTTGAATCCGAAAGTCGAGCGGTTGTGCATGGCGTGCGAGATGCATGTGGATTTCAGCGGCAAGGTCACGCGATCGAAATTCCATGTCGCGGTGATGCGCTCGCACGCGCGCCTGACCTACACGCGCGTGTGGCAGGCGCTGGGCGAGAAAAACGCCGATGCACGCCAGGAATTGGCGGATGTGCTGCCGCACCTGGAACACCTGCATCAGGTATACAAGATGTTGGCCAAGGCGCGGCAACGTCGCGGCGCAATCGATTTTGACACGCGCGAAGTGAAATTCCGTCTGGCAGCAACCGGCGAAGTGGTGCAACTGGATGCCGAGCCGCGCAACGATGCGCACAAGCTGATCGAGGAATGCATGATTGCCGCGAACGTGGAGGCGGCGAAATTTCTGGATCGGCACAAGATTCCTGCGCTGTATCGCGTGCATGCGCCGCCGCCGGAATCCAAGTACGAGGATCTGCTTGAATTCCTGCGCGAGTTTTCGCTGAAACTGCCGCCACTCACCCAAGTGACGCCAGGCGATTACTCGGCGTTGCTGAAAAAGATCCGTGATCGCCCGGAGGCCGGGTTGATTCAGTCGGTGTTGCTGCGATCGCAGTCCATGGCCGTTTACAGTCCGTCCGACGGCGGTCATTTTGGCCTCGCTCTGGATGCTTACGCGCATTTCACCTCACCAATCCGGCGCTATCCGGATTTGCTCGTGCATCGCGCGATTCGCTACGTCCTGAGCAAGGGCAAGCCATCCGCTTACAATTACAGCGCAAACGACATGGCGGCATTGGCGACGCACTGTTCCCACAATGAGCGCCGTGCCGAAGAGGCCGAACGCGATGTCGATGAACGCTACAAGTGTGCATGGATGGAAAAGCATGTCGGCAGCGAATTCGACGGCATTGTTTCGGGCGTGACATCGTTCGGCTTGTTTGTCGAATTGATCCAGTCGCAAGTCAGTGGCTTGGTCCACATTACCCAGTTGCCAAATGACTACTATCTTTTCGAGCCAATCCGTCATCTCCTCAAGGGCGAACGGCGCGGCCTGGAATTCCGGTTGGGTGACGCGGTCCGAGTGCAGGTGATGCGTGCGGATCTGGAAAACCGCAAGATCGATTTCCGCCTGGTGTCCGATGAGCATCCACCGCTGGCAATGCCGGCGACCAGGGCAGCGCCGGGAACCAAGGCAAAGCCAACCACCAAGGCAGGATCAAGCGCGAAGGCGGGGAAGACACGTCGATGAGCAGCGGCGAATTGTTGTTTGGCATCCATTCGGTCGACTCGGCGTTGAGCCACGATCCGCGCAATATTGTCGAGTTGTATATTGAATCCGGAAGCAGCAATGCGCGCTTGAAGGAACTGTCCGAGCGCGCGCGTGATCTCGGCCTGAAACCGCACTCGCGCCCGCGGGAAGCACTTGACCGCATGACTGGCGGCGCGCGCCATCAGGGTGCCGTGGCGCGTTACAACACGCCGCCGCCGTTGGGGGAAAGCGATCTGCCCGGATTGATCGAGAATGCCGGCAGACGCGCTTTGTTTCTGGTTCTCGACGGCGTCACCGATCCGCACAATCTGGGTGCATGCCTGCGCAGTGCCGAGGCAGCCGGCGCCAGCGCGGTAATCGTGCCCAAGGACAAGGCCGCTGGCATCACTCCGACGGTACGCACGGCATCAGCGGGTGCAGCAGATCGGGTTGCCTTCGTGGCCGTCACCAATCTGGCGCGCTCGTTGAAGGCGCTGAAGCAACAAGGCGTATGGCTCGTTGGGCTGGCAGGCGACGCCGAACAGGACTTTTACAGCATCGACTTGAGCGGACCGATTGCGCTGGTCATCGGCAGCGAAGGCGAGGGCATGCGCAGGCTGACACGCGAATCGTGCGATTACGTGGCAAAAATTCCCATGCAAGGCAGTGTAGAGAGTCTCAACGTTTCCGTGGCAACCGGCGTGACATTGTTTGAAGCATTGCGTCAGCGCGCGAACAAATGACTCGGACAACCACGCGCGGGCAGTCGCACGTGGTTGGCGATTCTGGATGAATGCGATTTGCGTTGAAGTTCGCGCGAACAAAATCCCGTTCGGGCCGAGCGTAGCCCAGATGCCTGGCGCGAATACTGTGCCGGGTAGCGGCAACGTCGCAAACGGGTGAACGAATGCCGGAGTAATTCAAATGCAATGGTACGACTGGTTTGGTCTGTTGGGCGTGAGCCTGATTTTGCTGGCGTATTTCCTGTTGCAGGCAGGACGCATGCGCGGCGATGCGTTGCTGCATCAGCTGCTCAATGCCGCAGGATCGCTGCTGGTGCTTGTATCATTGTTGTACGCATTCAATCTTTCCGCGATGTTGATGGAACTGGCGTGGTTTGTCATCAGCATCTACGGCTTGGTGCGCGGCTACAAGCGCAGGCACCCCGGATGACGAGGTACCTTGCCATGCGACTTCCTATTCTTCGTCACTTCCCTCGTTGATACCCTCGAACAGGAACGTGGACAGGTAGCGCTCACCAGTGTCGGGAAGCATTGCCAGAATCACATCGCCGGATCTGGCTTGCTTGGCGATCTCCAGCGCGGCAGCAAACGTGCCACCGGACGAGATACCGCAGAAGATGCCTTCTTTCTGCGCCAAAGCGCGCGCCGTGTCCCGGGCTTGCACGTCGGCGACGGTGACAATTTGATCGGCAATCTTGCGGTTGAGCACGGCGGGAATCATGTCCGGTGTCCATCCCTGAATCTTGTGCGACTGCCACGGTTCACCCGACAGCATGGCCGCGACCTCGGGTTCCGTCGCAACGATTTTCACGTCCGGGCGCGCCAGTTTGAGCATTTCACCGGCTCCGGTCAGCGTCCCGCCGGTACCCCAGCCGGTGACAAACCAGTTCAGGCGTTTGCCGGCGAAATCCTGCAGAATTTCCGGGCCGGTCGTGCTGCGGTGGTAGGCAGGATTGGCTTCGTTGTCGAACTGACTGGCAAGAAACGCGTCATGCTTGCGTGCGTATTCCCCGGCGCGTTTGATCATGCCGCTGCTGCGTTCGGCCGCCGGCGTAAGGATGACTCGGGCTCCCAGCGCGCGCATCAGTTTGCGTCGCTCGATCGAAAACGAATCGGCCATGAACGCGACAAAAGGATAGCCTTTCACGGCGCACACCATGGCCAGTGCGATGCCGGTATTGCCGGACGTCGCCTCCACCACGGTTTGGCCAGGCTTGAGCTTGCCCGTGGCCTCGGCATGCAGAATGATGCCAATGGCAAGGCGATCCTTGACCGACGACATCGGATTGAATGCCTCGATCTTGACGTACATCTCCACGTTTTCCGGCGCGAGTTTGTTGATGCGCACAATCGGCGTGCGGCCAATGGTTTCAAGTATGTTCCGATAAATCATGAGGCACCTTGAGGGAGGGGTTGGGTTGCTGAAGGGAAAATCGTTGCCGCGAGCGCTCGCCTGGATTCAAAGAATGGGCAGCAGAGCAGCGGATTGCCGCCTCTCAACACCTGGTTGACGAGTGACCCGATCCGATGCACTACGTGTCGAGTGAGCATAGCGCACAACGAGGGCAACGCAAAGTAGACGTCCATCCATCCAAATGGCAGATCGTGGCAGCGCGATCACATGCGCGTCAGTCGCCGCTGATGAATTGGGGCCCCTTGCCGGTGGTCTTTTCGTAGACGCCCTTGCCGGCGCGCCGATATTGGGTAAATCCGTGCTTGGCGACGTGGCTTTCCTTGAGCAAATGAGATTGCCCGCTCGCGATCGACGGTGCCGAGATGATGCGGACAATGGCGGCACCGCATTCGGGGCATTGCGTCAGGGCATCGTCGTGAAGCTTTTGCAATACGTCGAAATGGCCTTCGCAGTGTGCACAGCCGTTATTGGTCGCTGCGTATTCGTAGATCGGCATGCGC
>DASSXQ010000288.1:0-6810 GCA_035703725.1 Rudaea sp. | reverse complement strand
AAAGAATCCGAATTCCGTACCGTTGAGGCCATCAGCAAAATAATGCACGCCCACGCCATATTGGCCGTACTCGCTGGGATACCGGTCTGGTGCACGGCGCACGGTTTGCTCGCAGGATGCTTCCAGCAAACCCGCCAACGGATTGGTGCCCGCGTTGAAAATGCTTTGGCCGCCAAAAGCGCTGTTGTCGCTTGGCGCGCCGTCAAAGCACACCGAATAATAGTTTTCCGGGTTCTTCACTGGTTGCGGTACCAGTCCGAACGGCAACGAGGCATATGTGCCACCGAGTGTGGCGAAATCGTTGGTCGAGAAATAGCTGCCTGCCGGATCGGGTTTGGTCTGCGCAAACTCCAGCAAATATGCCGCCTCAACCGAGAGATTCTGCGTGAAGCTGAACGATCCGGACAACATGTTTACCGGCAAATAGGCGTCTTTCAATGCCGCACCGGCAACGTGCAATTGGGATACGTCAAACGGATTGAAGGCGTTGATGCCGCCCTGAATGAAGGTGCTTTCGCCCCAGTTCAACACCTGCTTGCCGAAACGTACCGATGCCTGATGTTTGCCGACGCTGAAATTGTCGTAGATGAATGAATCGAGGATTCGGAAGCGCTTGCCAACCTGGGTCTTTGCCAACGACGTCAGTTTGTCGTTGTCCTCATTGGCGAAATCGTAGAAGTAACTCGCGCGAACAAACGCACCCAGATTGCTGCCATAGTCGACATGCAGTTCGCTGGTTGCCTTGATCGCGTTGGAAAATGCGCTGCCGGAATGGTAATTCAAATCGCCATCGTCATGATTGGCGGAAAACGCACCCTTGGCAGCGCGTTGTTGCGCATTCGGCTGCGAACCAATGGTGGGATCGTAATACGCTTTGGCGATCTGGTCGGAGCTCGGGTCCGACGTTCGAATTGAAACGCCGTACGACAATGTCGTGTTGAGCGTGCCGTGCAATCCGTCGGCATCTCCGAATTCGAGCGCATGCGCTGGCGTGGCGGCAAACCCCGCCAAAACCAGAGTAATGGCGGCGGCAAGTCCATGCGGCAACAGGTTGGTGCGCGCAGTTTTGGAGTGGTTTCGCGTGGTCATGATGCGTATCCCTTTGGCCGATTACTGCGTGCGGATGACGGATGGGTCGGAGATCAACACGGCTTGGCCGTGAGAGGCAATCATGCTCGCCATCTCGCCCTGCATTTCTGCGGTGACCGCAGGCCCACCGCTTGGGTCAAGCAACGAACCGTGGGTGCCCTGCGTGAATCGCACGACCCCGCGAATGCTGGCCGCTTGGGTCGTGTGGGTCAGGGTGGTCAAGCCCAGCGCGGCAATCAATGGCTCGGTACCCGAGCTTGGTGCGCCCGCCACTGAATTCGGAATCACCTGGTCCGATGGATGCGTCGCATCGCCAACCACTTCCTGCGCCAGAATGCTCTTGGCGGCGGTAGCGAACGCGAAGTTGATCGAGTCACCCGAGTCGACAACCGTCTGCGCCGCGCCCATGAAGGAATCATAGGTGGGAGTGTCCGGGGTCAAGCCGGCTTGCGCCAGGCCCGCGTGAATCCTCGGACCGAACGTTGGCGATTTGTCGAGCAAGCGCACAACACCGCCGCCGGGAACGTTGAGTACGCCGACGTTCACGTTCGGCTCCATTGCCATGAAGGTGGTACCAATGATCGAGCCCAGCGATTGGCCAACGAATTCGATCTGGGAACCATCAAAGTCGGCAACGCCATCGTCATCGAAGCTCATGGTCGGAATCGCACTGGTGAGTTCCATCAAATCCGACGTGGCCTGGCGCAAATTGTCGCGCGAGGTGAGCAGGTAGGAAAGATTGATGAAATAGGTTCCGGAACCGTCGATCGCGCCATCAGGACCTGAGGCGCCCGTCGTGTTGTTGGAGAAATCCATATTGAATGTGCGTTCCTGCGCACCCAGTGCGGCGAACGGCGTGTTGCCGATATACAGCGGATTGGTCTTGTCGGTGAGCCCGTGCAGCGGTGCGTCAATGGCGATGACGGCGAATCCTTGCGCTGCCAACGTGCCGGCAATCGCGAACATGTCGGTGCGATTGCGCGTAATGCCATGCTGGAAAATCACCACCGGCCAGCCGGCAGCCGGCTTGGCATGACCGGAATTCGCATTGGGTACCGTCAACAGCACCGGGATGACCTGAGTGGATGTCGCCACCGGGAACGGATTGGCAAACGTGATGTTGGTCGAAGACGGACTCAGGCCGACGGCATCGAATGGCGGGACGTACGCACCGGGCGCCGCGTGCCAGAAATCATGCAAGGGAGCCGTCGGGTCGCTGGCGCTGGGCGCGCTCAGGTAGTACGGAATTGGCAAGACACCAATGTACACATCGGCGACCGGGGGAAGTGCCGGATTGATCTGCGCCAGGGTCAAGCCTGTTGCGGCCAAATGTGCTTGCGGAGCCGGCGTTTGCGCGACGCGGCTGCGTAATGCCTGCAACTCCGGCGTGATGCTTTGTGTCGTCGCCACCCAGGACAGAACAATGCGTTGGTCGGTTGCTTGACCATCGAACTGATCGACCGCGAACTCTTGTGAATTCGTCAATCGGCGCAACGGTTCGAGCGCGCATGCCTGAGAGTCCGCCAGCAGCGGATCGGTCGAATGTCCATTCACACACAAGGCACTGGTGCGTTTGGCCAGAAAGTACGTGGTGTCCGGCGTGATGTCGTTACCCGCAGCATCGGTGATGCTCGGCGTCGGAGCCGGATTCAGATTGCCGCCGTTACCCAGCAATACGACCATGTATGACGTCAACTGTTTCAATGGATGGGTCGGCACGATGGCCAGTGTGCGCCCGGTGGTGTCGGAAGGCGCCAGCACGGCAACAAAATCCTGCGGCGACTTCAGTTCGCGTGCAACACCGGTTACTCCACCGCCGGGACCGGTCAACGTCACCTCGAACATGCGCACCGTACCGCCGGGACCGGCAATGATGGTGGCTGGCGCGGGTGGCGCGCTGAACGTGGTGCTCCATGGCGAGACCGTGCCAAAGCCATCCAGCGCGTTCAGGGCTACTTGCGGATCGGAATAATTCGTCGGATCAGCCACCGGGATATTCAATGTCAGATCCGTCGTGCCCGACAACAACAAATTCGTCGGGAACGGCACCACACTGTTCGTCGGATCGAACCGCGCAGTGATAATGGCAGTGACTGGGGTTCCGTTGCCATTGTTTGCAGGCCCCGAGCCATTCGCACGCGAGCTGTTGCTGCCCCCTCCACATGCCGATAACAGCAAAGATAGCGACCCTGCCAAAAGTAAACTCAATCTGGCCTGCATATCGATTTCCTAGTAGTGATTCGGGAACCCCAAACGATGCCCGTATCATAGGCAGTTCAAACGGTCGTTGGCAACGCCTATTTGAGGATGGTTGCGGCAATTTCAGTTGTTGCGATGCAGCAGCAGAGCGAATGCTGCGTGACAACAAGTATAGACGTATACATTCACCTCGCGATTCGGCGCAACTGCGTTACGTTTCCTCCGGCAGCACCTGTTCCGGGCAGAAATTTCGCGGAGTAAATCCGAAGTCGCGCAAGGCCTGCGAGTTGTCCGCAATCAAGGGTTCGCGCAATCGCGCAACCATCGCGGATGTGAACGTGGCGTAAACCCGGCATTTGCTCGCGAGGCGCAATAACGGGATCGGCACAGGCAATGGCATCACGAACCCCGGTGAGCAACGACGCAAGCGCGAAACCAATGTGTCAAAGCGCAAACGCTCGCCTCCACCCAGCGGATAGGTTTTTCCAAACGTGATCGACCGGTCAAGGACGGCAGCACTGGCCCAGGCGATATCGGCCGCGTGGATGGGCTGGCGCAAACCTGCGGCACCTGCGGGGATGGGCAGAATGCGCCAGCGCCGCGCAAATCGCGCAATGGGTGCAAGACTGCGATCGGTTCCCGCGCCGTAAATCAAGGTCGGCCGAAACATCGTGCAGGCAATATTGCGGTTGGCGCAGGTGTTCAATATCCGCGTTTCGCTCTGCCGCAGCCGCGCGGAAGTTTCGCGTTCCCGCACATCGACGGAATCCCGCTTGGACTGCGCACTCATCGAGCTCAATGCGACCACGCGTTTGACGCTCGCCAGTGGATTGCCTTGCAACCAGTGCGCAAAACAGTCCAACGGCCCCAAGCTGATGATGACGTCGACGTCAGGCCAATCGGCGCCTGGATCGTTCAAATCCGCGCAGATCCAGTGCCCCGGCCCGGGTTTACGCTGACGGCTGACCCCAATCACCCGATTGCGTGGTGTCAACTGCTGCAATACGAAGCGACCCACTGCTCCTGTGGCACCGAAAACCAGTGTTGTATCCATTTCGGAATTGGAAGACGGGATGCAGCACTTTCGCTGCCGACCGCGCACGAGTCAAGGTGGCGGTACACACCAGCGCGTCCGCTTGATCCGCAAAGCGGCCCGCGACGATCACACGCCTGTACCCATCTTCCGGGCGACGAAACAGGATTGACTGGATCGCACCCGTTCTCGGCAAAAGCAGCTTGTGCTTGCCGCAAGCGCCTGATTCTGCTGTAATGCGCGGCTCGCTGCGACATGCGGCGAAATCCGGCATGGGGTTTTCAACCCGAACCCGCCGGGCCGATACCGCTCTGGCCAAGAGCGGCCCCGTTCATCATTGAGGTAGGTACGATGGCCAAAGTCTGTCAAGTCACCGGCAAGCGCCCACAATCGGGCAACAATGTGTCGCATGCCAACAACAAAACCCGGCGCCGCTGGCTGCCGAACCTGCACGAGCGCCGCTTCTGGGTGCCGAGCGAAAATCGCTGGATCAAGCTGAAAGTATCCACTCACGCGCTGCGTACCATCGACAAGAACGGGATCGAAGCCGTACTCGCCGACCTGCGCGGCCGCGGCGAAAAGATTTAAGGAGCACATCATGGCATCCAAGCGCGACAAGATTCGCCTCGTGTCTTCTGCAGGCACTGGCCATTTCTACACCACCGACAAGAACAAGAAGAACACGCCGGACAAGATGGAAATCAAGAAGTACGATCCGGTCGTGCGCAAGCACGTAGCCTACAAGGAAGCCAAAATCAAGTGACGTCCTGGCCCGCGTGTGAAACGCGCGGCCATGCCAAAACGTCATCCCGGACGGCGCGCAGCGACGATCCGGGATCCAGTTCGTGATTTTGATTGTTCTTGGCTATTCTGGATTTGGCTTTGGTTAAAGCCATAAAAAATGTCGCCTGTCAAGAACTCTCTGCTGACAGGCACAACACCTAAGTCTATATCGGACAAGGATTTTGGCTTCTGGGCCAACCCCTCGGGCAGTCCTGCTCTGGTAGGCTGGGAGCCAAATAGGAGCAAGGCGGTTGCGGGTCTCGGCGTAGCCGAGCAAGCATCCGGCAATGTCCGTGCAGATGATATGACAAGGCTCCCGCGAGCCATAGCCCAAAAACACGAAAGCGCAGGCCACTGACCTGCGCTTTCGTGGTCGCCGCCGATGTGGCGCACGCCTACGTCGGCGGCGCATCCTGCCGGGGTGTTGACGGCGCTTTCGCCGCCGTCCCTTTCTTGAATCCCCGATCCCGTGCGATGAACGCTTCCAGCATGTGCGGGATCAGCGTCATCGCATCGACCGGTTCTCCGTAGGTCTGCGCGTGCAGTGCGGCGTAGCGGTCGAGGTCGGCCTTCAGGCTGGCCGGACACGCGAATGTCAGCTTGACGGTCTCGCTCTTGGGCAGCGGGCCGAGCCGCAGCTTGTTCGTGTTCATTGCGATGATCCCCTGTTGAAGAACAGTGGCTGGTACGGCCGCAGCACCAAATCCCGGTTGACGATGATGCGCACCGGCAGGCCGGGGCGAGCCGTCAGCGTGGGCTGGATGTTCATGTTGCGGCGGGTCATCTCCTGGCCGATCTGGTTCACACTGTCCTGCACGCTGTCGCGGCCGGCAATGACGACGCGATCGCCGCCCTGGCGATTCTCCGGGGCGGCCAACTCGGCGCCGACGCCCAGCAGCGTGGTCAGCACCGCGCCGGCGAAGATGCGGTCCCAATGCCAATCGACGCCATCCTCCAGGCCCGCGTAGCCGGCCGGGTCGGTGCCCACGAGGTTGTCGAGCTGGCTTGATGAGGTGTCCGGCAGGATCAGCCGGTGCCACACCATCTGGATTCGGGTCTGCCCGTAGCTCACCTGGCTGTTGTAGCGGCCCAGGATGCGCGAGCCCTGCGGGATCAGCAGATGGCGGCCGGTGGCCGTGTCGTAGACCGGCTCCGTCACCGTGGCGATCACGTCGCCCGGCAGGTCGGACTTGATGCCCGTCACCAGTGCGGCCGGAATCACGGTGCCCGCCATCACCTGGTACGGCGAGACAGGCAGTTGCAGGTTGCCGGAATTACGGGTTTCCGTAGAACCGGCATTACTCAGAAACGCTTCCTTCTGGTCCTGCCGGTTCTGCACGGCGGTGGGATCGGCGGGCTGCGCGGCCGTCGAAGCCGGCCCGGCGGCCAGCGGGTCGAAGCCGGCAAGCCCGGTCAGCGGCGGGATTCCCGCCATGCTCTGAGCGGGAGCGGCTACAGCGGCGCGCTGCCCGCCCGTGCTGAAGAACACGGACGAAGCCGCCGCTTCCTCGGCCTCCTTGAGCCGCGCTAGGCGCTCGGCCTCGGCCGGGTCATAGCCTGGTTGCGAGTAACCCTGCGCTCGCTGTTCCGCACGCAGGATCGGCGCGCCGAGGTCGCCGGGCAGCGGTTCGCCCAGCTCCGGCGGCAGCGGTGGCAAGGTCGGCGGCAGTTGGGAATAGTCGGCGGGCAGTTGCGCCAGCCCTTCG
>DASSXQ010000168.1:0-12498 GCA_035703725.1 Rudaea sp. | reverse complement strand
CAAGTTTCTGGCCAAAATCGCCTCGGACTGGCGCAAACCTGACGGTCTGTTTGTGATCCGCCCCCACGAAGTCGAGTCCTTTCTGGCACCGTTACCGGTGGCGCGCATTCCCGGCGTCGGCAAGGTGATGGACGCAAAACTGCGGGTATTGGGCATTCGCACCTGCGCTGATCTGCGCGCATTCGATACGCGCGAAATGATGCAGCGCTTCGGCAGTTACGGTCGCCGCCTCTGCGAGTTGGCTACTGGCGTTGACGAACGCCCGGTGAATCCGGATCAACCCGTACAATCCATTTCTTCCGAAGACACGTTTTCGCAAGATCAACCACTGGATACACTTGAACCCAGCATACGTGCACTGGCACACAAGACCTGGGCCGCGACACGCAAGACCGAACGTGTCGCGCGTACCGCGGTGCTCAAGCTCAAGACCGCCGATTTCCACTTGCTCACTCGCAGCCACACGCCAGTGCAACCGCCACAGTCGGCCAGTGAGTTGATTGCCATCGTGCTGGCGCTGCGCGATCGGGTGCAGATGCCGAGCACGACCCGCTATCGGCTCGTCGGTGTCGGCCTGCACAATTTTCGCGACAGCGACGAGCTGGCACAGCCGGATCTGTTTGCCTGAGCAACCCTGGGCACCATTTCAGGAGGGCTGAGTGCCGAGAAGCAAAGCAGCATTGCAACACAGCGGCTTTTCAGCCTTTGGCCTTCGGCCCTCAGCCCTCGCTGTCTTCATCATCGCTTCAGATACGCATGAAACAGCTTGCGGAATTTTGCCACCTTTGGCGCGATGACGAGCCGGCAATACGGTTGCGTGCCGTGCAGCTTGAAATATTCCTGATGATAGTTTTCGGCCTTGTAGAAGTGCGTGAATGGTTCGACCTGAGTGACGATTTTTCCGTGCCACTCGCCACTTGCGGCCGTCTGCGCAATGGCTTTCTCGATCGCCGCCTTTTGCCCGGCATCCCGGTAAAAAGCAATCGACCGATACTGCGTGCCGACATCGTTGCCTTGACGATTCAGCGTGGTCGGATCATGAATGGTGAAGTACACCCGCAGCAATACGTCCAACGGCAACACGTGTGGATCAAACGTGATTTGCACCACTTCGGCATGCCCCGTGTCGCCAGCGGAAACCTGAATGTAATCCGGATTGGCGACGTGTCCTCCGGCATAGCCGGATTCCACCTGGCTCACACCCTTGAGTTCGTCGAATACCGCTTCCAGACACCAGAAGCAGCCGCCCCCAAGGGTCACTGTTTCGCTGGACGCAACCGCCGGCTTTGCCGTTGTGGCCATTGGCGCAGCGTGGGCAACCAGGGTCGTGGCAACCGTCATAAGCACGGTGACAAGCAATGTTCGATACATGAGTTTGATCCGTAGTGGCGCGATATTGCCAATACGACCGGCGGGTTGATCGCAGTCTTTCACGAGGTTGGCAGGCATGCGCGACCATTCGAACGTCTGATTTTCACGCCGCGTGCACACCTGCGTTGGATAACTGCGAACCGGTTCACACTGCTTCTGCGGAATCTGGGCACGCATCGGGATATTGGAGCGATTACGATGAATTGGCAGGGAAACTGAAGGGAGGATGACATGCAAAGCCAATCCGACGAAGGCGTATACGAGCTGCACTGGATGCGTCACGCCGATTGCTATCTTGCACTGGTTCGCGAAGCGGTGATGAACGATCCTGCCGATCTTGAACTGCGCGAACTGCTGCACGCGATGCAAACGGCGTTGCTGGAGCGCAAGCGCAAGCTGCATTGATCTGCTGCGGAATCGGAATCGTTGACGCAACCTGCACAAGCGCGTGCGGATAATGTCGCGCCAATGGGCAAGCCAACAATGACATTGTTCCGCCTACCAAAGTACGCGGCGCTTCTTCTGGGCGCTGCAATCGCCGTGTATGCATGCGCAGGTTCGGGTGGACGCAATGCCATGCCGAAACTGTCGCCGATGCTCAAGATCGATCTGCCGCGCTACATGGGTACTTGGCATGTCATTGCCAATATCCCCTACTTCGCGGAGCGTGGCAATGTTGCCAGTCGCGATGTCTACGCGCTCGATGACCACGGCAATGTCGCCACCACGTATTTTTATCGCACATCCTTCGACGCGCCGGAAAAAACCGCGCATTCGCTCGGGATCGTCCAACCGGGAACGCACAACGCCGCCTGGAAGGTACGAGTGTTCTGGTTGTTCCGTGCCGATTACCTGATCCTGGACATTGCCCCGGACTATTCATGGGTGCTGGTCGGCCAACCCGACCGCAAGCTCGGCTGGTTACTCGCGCGGGACGCGGCGATGGATGATACTTTGTATACAACTCTGCTGGGAAAATTTCACGGCTTCGGCTACGCCATCGATCGATTCAAACGCGTGCCGCAGTCAGCCGAACAAATGGGCAAACCGGGGTTCCAGTAATTCAACCATGGATCAGTAAACACGGCGCGCCGGTGTCGTTGACTTGGATGCGAGTGAAAACCTCGGCTCGACAACAGCGCCGGACGTGAGCAACCGGCTCGCGTATTCGCCGACCATCGGGCCATGCTTGAAGCCATGCCCGGAGCCGCCGCCAACGATCAGGACGTTGTCGATTTGCGGGTGGCGATCAATGATGAAATCGCCACTGGATGTGTTTGCGTATTGGCAAACGCGAGATTCCGCCAGCACTGCGCCGCGCATTTTCGGAAATCGCATTTGCAGATATTCGTGTGCCATGGTCAGGCGTTCTGCGCTGGCCAGGCGCACGCCAGCGTCCGGATCAAACGCCGGACCGTGCCTGTCGATGCTGAGCTTGAATCCACGGTTTTCCAGATCCGGCAATCCATAAACCAGGGCGGCATGATCGAGCCAAGCCGGCATTGCCGGGCTGGCAAACGAAACGTCTCCGGATGGCGGCGCGAAAAAGTATACTTCCTGTCGCGTGGGCGAAATACGCTCGGCCAGCAGCTCAGGGAACAGTTTCGGCAGCCATGCGCCGCAGGCAAACACGAACGCACCAGCGGATATGCGATCACCGGATATCGTTTCGACATGATCCAGCGACGCTTTCACAACCGGCGGCATCACGCTGTGCGTACGATATTCCAGCCCACCGCCGATGGCGTCTGCGACCAGCGCTTGCACTGCCTGACGCGCCATCAACACGCCGCTGCCCGGCTCACGCAATGCCCACTCAATGCCGTCTGGCGATATTTGAGGATATTCGTTGGTCAGCGCGGCCGCATTCAGACACTCGTGCTCGACGCCGACCTCTTTGAGCACGTCACGAGTCTGGCTTACGTAGGTGTCACCGCATCTTGCCAGCCAAAGCATTCCGGTTGGACGAAAAATCGGCCGCGACAGCCGCCGTTCGATGGCCTTCCACTTTTCCAGCGAGCGCATTGCCCAACGCGCGTACAACGCATCGGCGCCGTATCCCATGCGGATAATGCGCGATTCACCGCCGGAACCGGCGCGACTGTGCGCCGGACCGTTGCCATCAAGCAGCAACACGGAATGTCCAAGGCGCAGCAATTCACATGCACACCACGCACCGAAAACCCCGGCGCCGACAACGACGAAATCGAATGTTCTTGCGCTCATTTCCGGATAAATGTCCCACGCCCGCATTGCCGGTCAGAATACCTTTTTTGTCCACGCAAACGCCATGCCATCGAACCGGCTAGACTGGACCGATCTGTGCGCGTCACGGCATGACTCGCAACCAATCAAAAGGTGTTGCATGAATATCGAGAAGATTCCGGTCCGCATCACCGAAAGCGGCAGGACCATGAACGTTGTCGTATTGACCAAGCATGCCCATCGCATCACGGTAGTGCTGGGTGAAGGCGTGCACAGCGTCAAATGCGATTTGTCGCCGACCCCCAACAAATCCGCGTTTTCCGGCAAGGCACTCGGACGCGAAATCGTCTACGAGCGCACCCCCGCGCAAGTGCAGGCCGACATTGATCGACTCGATCCGGCACTGAAACGGTCCAGGCCGCGGTAAAAACGGCGAGCAGCCCTTGTCGGTGCGGGCGGGTTGGGTGCCGTAAACTCCAGCCAGCGCTGCTGGCTTGTCTGCACTCATCGCGTCGTGAAAGGGCAGAATCGGCCTGAATCGGCCGGGCAAGATTCACTGCCGAAATTCGCCCGGCTCAGCCCATTCGCGAGCGATGCACCGGTGGCGTTGCGTGGACTTTCACACCGTCACGGGATTGGGCTTGTCCACGTCGATTTTCCAGGTCTTGATCGCGCGGGCAACGTCCTTGGCGGTCATCTTGCCTTCTGCAGCCAGCGCAGCAATGGCCGCATGGGCGATCCAGTAACGGTCCACTTCGAAAAAGTGACGCAGTTGTTCGCGCGTGTCGCTGCGGCCATAGCCGTCGGTACCCAATACACAGTATTTCTTGCCATCTGGCATGAAGGCACGAATTTGATCGGCGTATTCACGTACGTAATCCGTTGCGGCCACGACGGGACCCATGCGATCACCCAGGCAAGCACCAACGTATGGCGTGCGCTGTTTGCCTTCCGGATGCAGGCGATTCCAGCGTTCGCAGTCGAATCCGTCGCGACGCAATTCGGTGAAGCTTGGACAACTCCAGATATCCGCATGCACACCGAATTCCTTTTCCAGCAAATCGGCTGCCGCAATGACTTCAAGCAAAATGGTGCCGCTGCCCAGCAGTTGCACGCACGGCGCACCGTTCCTGGTTTTGCCCGCGATCTTTCCCTTCGAATCCTGGATCCCGAATCCCGAATCGCGGAACAGATACATGCCCTTGATGATGCCGTCCGCGCAGTTTTTTGGCATGTCTGGATGCGCGTAATTTTCGTTCATCACGGTGACGTAGTAGTAGCAGTCTTCCTGCTCGTGCATCATGCGCCGGATGCCGTCTTGCAATATCACGGCAACTTCGTAGGAGAACGTCGGATCGTAGGAATGACAGTTGGGAATCATGCCGGAGATGACATGCGAATTTCCGTCTTCGTGCTGCAGCCCTTCGCCATTGAGCGTGGTACGCCCGGAGGTGCCGCCAATGAGAAAGCCGCGACAACGCATGTCGCCGGCGGCCCAGGCCAGGTCGCCGACACGCTGAAAGCCAAACATCGAGTAGTAGATGTAGAACGGCAACATCGGCTGGTCGGATATGGAATAACTGCTGGCTGCCGCCATCCAGCTCGCCATTGCGCCCGGTTCGCTGATGCCTTGCTGCAATACCTGTCCGGATTCGGATTCGCGGTAGTACATGAGCTGATCGGCATCCTGCGGTTTGTACTTTTGTCCGAACGGCGCATAGATTCCGATCTGGCGGAACATGCCTTCCATGCCGAACGTGCGTGCCTCGTCGGCAACAATCGGAACCACATGCGGGCCGAGTTGTTTGTCGCGCAACAGCAGATTGATGCCACGCACCAGCGCCATGGTGGTCGAGATTTCGCGCTCGCCCGTACCTTTGGTGATGGAATCGAACGCCGCCAACTCCGGTGCCGGCAATGATTTGCTTGCCTTGATCCGACGTTGTGGCAAAAAGCCGCCAAGCGCGGCGCGGCGCTCGAGCATGTACTGGACTTCGGGTGAATCCTTGCCCGGATGGTAGTACGGCACGTCGGCGAGTTTGTCGTCGCTGATTGGAATCCGGAAGCGGTCGCGGAATGCCCGCACCGCGTCGTCGTTCATCTTCTTGGCTTGATGCGAGATGTTCATCGACTCGCCGGCCGTGCCCATGCCATAGCCCTTGACGGTTTTGGCCAGAATCACGGTCGGCATGCCGGTGGTATTGACTGCTTGATGATATGCCGCATAAACCTTGTGCGGATCATGTCCGCCACGATTCAAACGCCAGACATCATCGTCGGAAAGACTGCTGACCATTGCCAGCGTCTCGGGATATTTGCCGAAGAAATGTTCGCGCGTATAGGCACCACCGAACGCTTTGCACGCTTGATATTCGCCATCGACGGTATCCATCATCACACGGCGCAGCAACCCTTTGTCATCTCGCGCCAGAAGCGGATCCCAGTAGCTTCCCCACAGCACCTTGATGGCATTCCATCCGGCCCCGCGGAATACGCCTTCGAGTTCCTGGATGATCTTGCCGTTGCCGCGTACCGGCCCGTCGAGGCGCTGCAGGTTGCAGTTGATGACGAAGATGAGGTTATCCAGATGCTCGCGTCCGGCCAGCGAGATTGCGCCAAGCGATTCGGGCTCATCGGTTTCGCCGTCGCCGAGGAAACACCAGACCTTGCGGTTGGTTTTCGGCATCAGTCCGCGCGCTTCCAGATACTTCCAGAATTGCGCCTGATAGATGGCCTGCAGCGGCCCGAGGCCCATCGAAACCGTGGGTACTTGCCAATAGTCGCGCATCAACCATGGATGCGGGTACGACGGCAGTCCATGCCCCTTGCCCGCGACTTCCATGCGGAACAGGTCCAGTCGATCCGAATCGATACGGCCTTCGAGGAACGAGCGCGCGTAAAGGCCGGGGCTGGAATGGCCTTGATGGAAAATCAAGTCGCCGGGATGGTCTTCGCTGGGCGCGTGCCAGAAATGATTGAAGCCAACGTCGAACAAGGTGGCCGACGACGCGAAACTGGCAATGTGGCCACCGAGTTCGCCGGGTTTGCGATTGGTGCGCACGACCATCGCCATGGCGTTCCAGCGGATCAGGCAGCGGATGCGCCACTCCATCGCCGCGTCACCGGGCGCCTTGGCCTGCATAGGCACCGGGATGGTGTTGACGTATTCGGTGGTTGGCGAAAACGGCAAGTGTCCGCCGGCTCTGCGCGTCGCATCGACCATGCGTTCCAGCAGAAAATGCGCGCGCGGCGTGCCATCGTTGGCAATGACGGCATCCAGTGCCTGCGTCCATTCGCGGGTCTCGGTGGGATCGAGATCCTGGTCCAGGATGTCGTTGAGGATATTCATTTGTCGCCTCCATACGGCGCACTGCGGCGCCAGCAAATGGGTCAGAATGATCTCCCGCAGTTTAGCCGCGCGCAGTCACGGCGTCGATTCTTCTTTGCCGACGCTGCCAAATGCCGGCGCGCGCATCGGCAACGATGCGGTTGACGCTCAGGCGTTTGCCTGCGCCCGAATCTGCGCCTCGACACAGGCGATGGCAGTGACGTTGAGCACACGGCGCACGGTTGCCGACGGGTTGAGAATATGCGCCGGTTTGGATATGCCCATGAGGATCGGTCCAATGGCCACGCCATCCGTCAACTGACGCACGATGTTGTAGGCGATGTTTGCCGCATCCTGATTCGGGCAAACGAAGACATTGGCGCTGCCATTGAGCGTGGAGTTGGAAAAAATCCGCGCCCGGATTTCTTCGTTGACGGCCGCATCGGCCTGCATTTCGCCATCGATCTCGAGTTGTGGATCGCGTTCGCGAACCAGTTCCAGCACGCGGCGCATCTTGCGCGCACTGGGATTGTCGTGACTGCCGAAATTCGAATGCGAAAGCAGCGCCACCCTTGGCGTGATGCCGAACAGTTTCAGGCGCAACACGGCCTGCAGCGTTGCCTCGGCCAGTTGTTCGGCGCTGGGATCATTCTGCACATGGGTATCGACAAAAAACCACGTACCGCGATCATTTTGCACGCCGGCCATTGCCGATGGCGCACTTACACCCGCATCCAGCGGCAACACATCAAGGATGTGCCGCAACTGACGCTGATAACGACCGACGATGCCGCAGATCATTGCATCGGCTTCGCCGCGCGCCACCATCAGGGCTGCAATCAAGGTTGGTCGCGAACGCACCAGGGACTTGGCCAACGCCGGGGTAATGCCGCGCCGTTCGTTCAGACTCAGATACAAACTCCAATACTCGTTGTAACGTGGATCGTCATCCACGTTGCACAGCTCGAAGTGTTCGCCAGCGCGGATACGCAGGCATAGCCTTTCAATGCGCCGCTCGATGACTGCCGGACGACCAATCAGAATCGGTTTGGCGACACCATCATCGACCACATTCTGCACGGCGCGCAGTATTGTGTCTTCCTCGCCTTCAGCGTAGACGATGCGTTGCAGGTCTGCCTTGGCGCGCTCGAATACCGGCTTCATCAACAAACCGGTGCGGAACACAAACTGGTTCAAACGCTCGGCATAGGCACGAAGATCCTCGATTGGCCGTTTTGCCACACCCGATTCCATCGCCGCCTTGGCCACGGCTGGTGCCAACGACACCAGCAGGCGCGGATCGAATGGCTGTGGAATCAGGTATTCAGGGCCGAATGAAAGCAATTGATCGCCGTATGCGCGTGCGGCGACATCGGAAACTTCGCGTCGAGCCAATTCGGCAATCGCATGCACGCACGCAACTTTCATTTCCTCGTTGATCGTGGTCGCACCGACATCCAGCGCGCCACGGAAGATATACGGGAAGCACAATGCGTTGTTGACCTGATTGGGATAATCCGAACGCCCGGTTGCGATGATGACGTCCGGGCACACCTGCTTGGCCAGCTCCGGCAGAATTTCCGGATTCGGATTGGCCAAAGCCAGAATTATGGGTTTGGCGGCCATGGTCTTGACCATATCCTGGGTCAACACACCGGCAGCAGACAGGCCGAGGAAGATGTCAGCGCCCTTGACGATGTCGGCCAGAGTGCGTGCGTCGGTTTTGCGCGTGTAGCGCTGCTTGGCTTCGTCCATTTCGCCGTTACGGCCTTCGTACAAGACGCCGACGCGATCAGCGACCAGGATATTCTCGCGTTTCACTCCCAGCCGCACCAACATGTCCAGGCAGGCGATACCCGCAGCACCGGCCCCCGTAGATGCCACTTTGACGTCGCCAATATTCTTGCCAACCACGTGCAGCGCGTTGATCACCGCCGAACCGACGATGATCGAGGTGCCATGTTGATCGTCGTGGAAAACCGGAATCTTCATGCGCTCGCGCAATTTGCGTTCGACGATGAAACATTCCGGGGCCTTGATGTCTTCGAGATTGATGCCGCCAAATGTCGGCTCAAGCGCCGCGATGACCTCGACGAGCTTGTCCGGATCGTTTTGCGCTATCTCGATATCGAACACGTCGATGCCGGCAAATTTCTGGAACAGCACGCCTTTGCCTTCCATCACCGGCTTTGCTGCCAACGGTCCGATATTGCCCAGACCCAGCACGGCCGTGCCATTGGTGATCACCGCCACGAGGTTGCCGCGCGCAGTGACTGTCGCAACTTCGTTCGGGTCCTCGACAATCACATCGCAGGCGGCAGCCACGCCAGGCGAATACGCCAACGATAAATCACGTTGGGTCACCAGCGCCTTGGTTGGAGTGACCTTGATCTTGCCGAAAGGTGTGCGACGGTGATACTCGAGAGCAGCTTGCTTGAGATCGTCTGAACTGGACATTGGCTATGGCTCATGGTGGTCCGCGCACGGGCGCGCGGCGTGCTTTGCGAGCTTAGCACAGCAAGCAATTGCGCCAGAAAAACCATTCTTCTCGTCAGATTCCGAGCACCAGGTCCTCGGCTTCGACCCGATCAAGGCGAATCTTGTTTGCAAACAACGAAAACGCCAGCGTTCCCGCCATGCCGCTGGCGCGCTGCATCCATGGTGGCAGATACAACGGCGCGATGATGTAGCCGGAATCAAAATACGGTTCCAGTGCGATGACATCATGCAAGGCCATCTTGCCCGCGAACAGATTGCGGCACAGTTTCAACTTCTGATTTTTCAGCGCCCAACGGAAAAACGTATGCACGGAAAGCAGGCCGTGCAGGTAAACCGCGTCCTTGGTGAATGCCGAACCGCCTGTCAGCGGCGCGCCGCGAAATACGCGCATGGCCGAGGTGAAACTGTCGGCGTCCGTCTGCCCGGAGTCGAGAAAAAACTTGAATACCTCGATGAAATCCGCACCGCCAAGCGCCATGTGTATGGCGATAATGCGCAAGCTGATGCGCTTCATGCGGCCAATGTCGATCGAACCGGACATCAACTCCGCAAAGGTCGCCAAACCTTCCTGGGTTGCGGTGATGCGCGGTGAACTCAGCGCCAATGAACCCAGATTCGGTTGTTCGCGCCCGTTCAATGCCGTCAACGAATGCACAAACGCTTCGTGTTCGAGCAACTGATGCTTGTCGTATTCGGAAAAGCACGTCGCCGAGCGCAGGCGAATGCGGGTCGGGCCGGCGGCGGCCTTGGCAATCAGGTTGGGATCGACTTCTACGCGCACCTGATGCAAATTGAAGAACGCGCTGATACGTTCCTGCAATTCGTGCTGCAGCAGCTCGGCAGGGATGCAGTAATCGGCTTCGTTGCTGACGATTTCACGATCCAGTTCATCGGCCAACTCGATGAAATGCCGCGCCGCATCGATATTGCTGACGGTTCCGCCAGGCAAACGATCACCGGGGCGGCCGAACAACTCGATTGAATGCCGCGTCACCTCCGCGCTGCCAAGTGCATCCAGCAGCAGCGTGGCGATGCGCCAGGATTGCGCCGTGCGCCGCAGGTAGTCGCCCACCGGATGCTGCGGATCGGCGTCCAGAGCAATGTCGTCGAGCTCCGCACGTACCGAAACGTATTCGTTTTTTGCGTATTGAATCTGCGGCAACTGTGCGCGACCAGCACGCCAGGCATTGAGAAATTCAGACTGGGCGCTGGCCGGCCAACTGACCGAAGCAAGCAACTTGATGCCCTTGACCACGGCGACCATGCGCCGATCCAGATCGGCGAATCTCGCGGGAACGGATTGCAACGCGGTCATGGTTGGCACACGCAAGAGAGTTGCGCGCAACTATAGACGCGAAAATGCGGCTGCGCTATCGGTCCGAAAATGGCGGCATGCCGAGCGCAATTCGCAGCGGGTCAAGCAAGGCGCCGTATTTGTCCGCGCGCGCCGTATCCTTGCGGATTGGTTCGCGTACCTGGGCGGCGCTGGGCGTGGTCACGCGACGTTGGGTGGCGTTGAAGTCGCGACAGTTTGCTTCGAATGGCAGATTGCAAAACGCCAGCAGCGCTCGAATCTGCGCATCGGGTTCATCGACCAAGCGCTCATAGACCAGTTCATGGACGCGCTGCGGATACAGCAGCTGCCATTGCCTCGCTGCTTCGTCGAAGCCACGCCAGGCTGTGGCCAAATCGTCAAATGCGTGGGTGTACTGATGACCATTGAAATAATAGCGGTAACAGCCGAAACAGGTTTCAAGCGAGTCGCGGCGCACGATTACCACGCGCGCATTCGGCAACATTGCCAGGATTGCGCCAACATACATCCAATTGCCGGTCATTTTGTCGGTGAAGCGCGGACGTTGCTCTCGCCAGCGTCGTGTTCGCGCAAGATATGCTTCGCCGAGCGCGCTCCAGTCTGATTTGGTGTGCGTACCCGCCCAAAGTGGAAATGGCTGTCGCGTGCGCACGGATTCGGCCCGGATGATTTGGGGCAAATCGGGTAATTCGCTTGTACCCTGCACTTGCGAATGCGATGCAAGAACTTGTTCGACCAAAGTGGATCCCGAGCGCGGCAGGCTGACGATAAAGATGGCCTCCGAACCACGTGTGCTGATCGTGTCCAGCGGGATTTGCGAAAATTTGGCAACGACGGATTCGATTCGATCCTTGAATTGACGCGCGTCCCATCGTTGGCCCAGGGATGCCACGGCGTGCGTATCGCGCAACACTTGCAAGGCTTCCACATAGTCCCCGCGATGCTCCAGCGCATGCGCCAAGGCAAAACCCATGGGTATGCGTTCGTGCGTTGGGAGTTGTGCCTGCTGCAATACGTGCTGCATTTGCGCAATGTCGGCCTCTGTCAAAGGCATCGGCTTGAGCATCGCCAGTCCCCACCAGGCGGCTCCGCTGTGTGCGGATCGCGCCAGTATGCGGCGATATTCTTCCTGCGCTTGTTCGGGATCGCCGTCCAGATTGAGAATCGAGGCGAGCAAGGTGCGCGCGTTGACATGATCTGGCGCCCGCGTCAGCGCGCTTCGCAACGCCTCGACTGCAGATTCAATTTGACCGGAATCCAACAGCATGCGCCCAAGCCCGTACCAGCAATCGGCCAGCTCAGGTCCGTCGATACAGGCTTGTTGCATCGACGCCAGCGCCTGTTCGCCATCATGCGCCAGCTCAAACGCGCGCGCCAATGCGAAATGAATCAACGGGTCGTGCAATTGCAACTCCCGCGCTCGCGACAGCAACGCGATGGCCTCTTCAGGACGACCTTGCGCGATGCGCAGAATACCGGCCAGACGAAGCATTTCCGGATGCCCGGACGTTTGCTCGATCGCGGCGGATACCACGGGTTCGACCTCGGTCAGACGACCCTGATCGATCCGTTGCGCGATGGAAGCGATCTGATTCGCCAACCGCAATGGCAGGCCGGCGAGCCGTTGTTGCGTTGTCAGCATCTGCAATGATCTGGTTCTATGGCTCGAACGGCGGCATGCCGAGAGCGCTGCGCAGCGGGTCAAGCAAGGCACCGTATTTGTCCGCCCGCGCCGTATCCCTGCGAATTGGTTCGCGTACCTGCGCGGCGCTTGGCGTCA
>DASSXQ010000083.1:0-3684 GCA_035703725.1 Rudaea sp. | reverse complement strand
TCTTGAAAATGCCGGACGCAACGCAGGCTTGCGTTACGCAACACGCGAACAATTGCTGCAGGCAATGCAGGGTGAACAACTTGAATCGGCTTACACAGATGCGTTGTTGCAACCGCAACGCATGCTGATTGATGGATTGCTGGGGGTGCGCGAAACCATGTATTGCGAAAATCGTGCAGTAACACCGAAGAAAGCCCCGGCAAAGAAGACTCCCGCGAAAGCTCCACCCAAAAAAGCACCGGCAAAAAAACCTGCAAAGAAAGCGCCGGGCAAGGGGAACAGCAAACGCTAGCGGCCATTGCAGCGTCATCGATTCCGAAGGATCGGTTGTGAAATCGAGGCACAATGTGCGCCCGACACCTTTCGTCAGGCGCATCCTTGGTTGCATCCTGCTGTGCGTGGGCGCATCGGCGATATCCGCCCCGGATAGCCCGGACGTTGTTTTGCAACACGCCGATCAAATCAAACTTTCGAATAACGACCAATTTCAGGGCCTTCTCAAGCAACTGGATGTTGAGGCCGAGCAGCTTTCGCCAACTCAACGCGACTGGCTCGACTATTTTCACGCTTGGCAGTTGGGTTATCAGGGCGAATATCCACAAGCGCTCGCCGCGTTCGAAACCCTGCTCGCGCGCACTCAGGACACCACAATACGCACGCGTTCGCGCATCAGCCTGCTCTACGATCAGGTTAACGCCGCTCATTACGAAGCCGCCTATACCAACATCAACAATCTTCTTGATTCCCTTCCTCAAGTCAAAGATCACAACGCACACTTTCTGATTTTGCTCTCCGCCGCGTATCTGTATGGCACGGCCGGGCAATACGACCTTGTGCATCAGTATCTCGATCAGGCATTAGCCTACGACTCGAGCGATCTGTCGACCTGCATCGTCATGGAGCAAAAAGCGGTAACCTTGTCGGCAACTCGCACCTTGCAACCAGATGATCCTCAAATCCACGCTGCCCTCAATCAATGCCTGCGTGTGAATGACCCGCTGGATGCCTACAACATTACTGTGGCTCTGGCAGACGCAAATCTGAATCATGGAAATATCTCTGCCGCACTAAAGTTGCTTAATGCCCGCGATGCCGACGTAGTTGCTACACATTCGTCCGCACTCACCGCGGAATTTCGTTCGAAGCTGGCCTATGCGTATCTGCGTGCGGGCGATCTTGTCCGTGCCGAACAATACGCACACAGCGCCATTGAGTACGCCAAGAAGCAGGAATTTTCCAAGCCCGTCGCTGATGCCTATCAGACTCTCTACCAGGTCGCCAAGAAGCAAGGCGACCCGGCAGCAGCGCTCCTGTATCACGAAAAGTACGCTACCGCCGACAAGGGCTATCTGAACGATACCAGCGCACGCGCGCTGGCTTATCAGATGGTGCATCAGCAGGTGCAAGACAAGAAGCGGCAAATCGAGGTGCTCAGCGAACAAAACCAGTTGCTGGCGCTCAAGCAACAAGTCGATAGAAAGTCGTCCGAAACCCGGATGCTTTATATCATGCTGTTGTTCAGCGGTTTGGTCATCGTCGTCGGCTGGGCCTATCGCACCAAGCGCTCGCAGATCAAGTTCCAGAAGCTGGCTCGCCGCGACGGGCTCACCGGGATCAGCAATCGCCAGCATTTTTTCGAGACCGCACAAGAAGCACTGCGCTACTGTGCGAAGTCGTCGCGCGAAGCCAGTGTGCTGGCGCTGGATCTGGATCACTTCAAATCCGTCAACGATATGCACGGTCACGCTGCCGGCGACGCCGTACTCAAGCGGATGGTGGCGGTGTGCCGAGAACAGCTGCGCTCGATCGATCTGTTCGGTCGTCTTGGTGGCGAAGAATTCGCCATCCTGCTGCCGGATTGCAATGCCGCCATGGCCACGCACCGCGCCAACGAAATGCGCATTGCAATTGCCGGAATGCCGGGCTACACCGAGGCCACCTCCAGCGTGGTGGTTACGGCCAGCATCGGCATCGCCACCAGCCGCGTATGCGGCTACAACCTGCCAACGCTACTCGCCCACGCCGACACGGCGCTATACGCAGCCAAGCACGCCGGGCGCAATCACGTCAGCGTGCATGGCGCCGGCGCCGCAGCCAAACCGGACAAGCGTGACGATATTGATGGTTGAGTTGGTATCCGCGAGCGACTCAGGTCGTGCTTGCCGGGTTTGCTTCGTACGGCTGTGTCTCGTCGCGTTGTACATTGTTTGATTGCGCTTGATGCGGCTGTGTCTCATCCGGCCGTGCTTGAACAGAATGTGCTTGTTCCTGAATCGGGCAATTGAGATTCCGTTCGTGTTGAGCGAAGCTCGCCCAGGCAGCACAGTCCAAACGCTGCGCCCCGACCCTTCGACTTCGGGACTTCGTACCTGCGCTCGGGGCGAACGGATTTGAACCTGGGATATGACCGCTCACTCGTGGCGTGTGGCTGCTTCCGTGTCCAGTCGCACCCAAGTGGGGGCATCCGTTCATTTTCCTTCGCCTGCGCAGCGCGGGAAGGTGCCGAAGGCGGACGCGGGGCGCCCATGATTGTCATCTCACTCGCAAAGATCGCTCGCGTCCCCCACGGCGCAGGGGAAACGCAATCATCCAGCTCACAACTATTGCGTTTCACGCTGCGTGCGATGGCTTGCATGGTTCGATCAGTTGTCGTCGAATCCGTCGATGAAGATGGCATCCAGATTCAATCGCCACGTGTTGCGATGCAGCGCCGTGTCCCGCGCACAAAAAAAAGGGGCGCATTGCTGCGCCCCGAGATGGTTGGCGCGAGACGGCATGGTCTCGCACGCTGGTGGTTCAGTTCTGCGTTGCCGTCACCGGAATCGCCAATACCGGCGTATTGGCGTCGTTGCTGTCCAGACACAAATACGCAACTGCCGTACGTGGTCCGCTACCCGCAATCTGCGTGCTATCGACACTGACCGTGACCGTGTCGCTCAGCTTGCCATCCAGGCTTGATGTTGCAGGAGTCGTGCTCATCCATGGCGCGCCGCACGCCGCAATCGTTTCGATATGCATGGCCATACCCGGAAAGTCGCCACTGGTCGTGCTGTCGACCCACGCAGTACTGCCACCGGTAAGGCCCGCCGGATCGATGTGGTGCGCGTTATTGCCGAACGTGCCAACGGACTCGAACCAGGCCCATGGTCCGGCACCGAGATTGATCTCGGGCCAAACCACCATCCAATAGCGTCCCGGTGCCAGATTCGTCGCTGGGGCACCGGCGGCATTGAGGTCAATGCGTATCGTATTTCCGGCCACGTTCAACCCTGCGGTGGTGCCAATGGTGGCAGCGAAGCTGTATACAGAGCCGGGGGTTTGCGGATTGCCATTCGGGACACCTGCGGCATCGGCAAATATCTGGAAGTGGATCTTTTGGCCATTGAATCCAGCCAACGACGTGGAGCCAGTCGTGAACCCCGGGAACGACAACTTGCTGAGGTTGGTTCCGGGAACGTAGACCTGGAAGTCGTCCGCAGCATAGAAGCCAGCTCCGTAATCCGGGAACAAATCGCTGTAGGCCCCGTAGCTCCCCTGGCTGGCTTGATCGATTATGACGAACCTGCCCGTTGTCGACGTGGCATCGTTGGTGTTGCTCACGTTCAGCGTCGGGCCGCCAATGTTGCTGACGTTCACTGTTGTCGAGGCGGTAGTGCTGCCATTTGCAATATCGATAGCCAGAGT
>DASSXQ010000015.1:0-4468 GCA_035703725.1 Rudaea sp. | reverse complement strand
GTGCAGAACGAAAAGCGTCAGGGTGAAAATCAACCTTACGGTCGCGTTTACACCACCTTGCTGGCCAACAGCTTTCCGGCCAATCATCCCTACCATCACTCCACCATCGGATCGATGGATGACTTGAACGCGGCATCGCTGGAAACCGTCAAGAACTGGTTTCGCAGCTATTACGGTGCTGCAAATACCGTCGTCGTTCTGGCCGGTGACATCACCCCGGTGATTGCGAAAAAGAAGATGCTGGAATACTTCGGCGACATTCCAGCAGGTCCGCCGGTACCGCGTCCGCAACCATGGATTGCCGCACGCACGAAATCCACCAGCGGCAGCATGACCGACAACGTTCCGCAGGTGGGAATATTCCGCGAATGGAACGTGCCACAGCTCGGCGATGCTCAGGTTCCGGCACTGGATCTTGCCACCACGGTATTGGGTGGCGGCAAGACATCACGCCTGTACCAACGCCTGGTATACAAGGACAAACTGGCCGACAGCGTTTCGGTTGGCATCAACACCAATGTGGTGGCTGGTGCCGTCATCATGCGAGTCATGGTGAAAAAGGACATCGACCCGAAAAAGGTCGAGGCCGCGATTGCGGATGAATGGAGCAAATTCCTCAAGCAAGGCCCGACTTCCGATGAGCTGGCTCGTGCCAAGATCACGTATCAAGCCGATGTCATTCGCGGCCTTGAAAAGGTCGGCGGATTTTCCGGCAAAGCCGTGACGCTGGCTCAGGGTCAGGTTTATCAAGACAATCCCGGTGCCTGGAAAACCTACTACCAGCAGATCGAACAAGCCACGCCCGAAGAGGTCAAGAAAGCCGCAAACCAGTGGCTTGCCAAAGGCGACTACACCCTTACCGTTGTGCCAGGCAAGGTCGATGCGAAGGATGTCGCCGAGGTAGCCGGACGCCCTGTCGAAAACGGCCGCCCCAAGGACAAGCTCGATGATGTTGGCAAATACAAGACCGTTGCCAGTGCTGTCGATCGCAGTACCGGCGTACCACAGGTCAACGACTTCCCCGACCTGAGCTTCCCGAAATTGCAGCATGCCACGCTGGACAACGGCATCAAGGTTGTCCTGGCCGAACGCCACAGCATTCCGGTAGTGCACATGCAGATGATGTTCGACGCCGGTTACGCTGCCGATCAAGGCCACAAGCTCGGTACCTCGGCGTTCACCGTGGGCATGCTCGACGAAGGCACCACGGATATGGATTCAATCGAAATTGCCAAGCGCAAAGAGCGTCTGGGCGCAAACATCGGCAGCGATTGCGATCTGGATATCTGCAGCGTTTCGCTGAATGCGCTGGACAGCAACCTCGATGCATCGTTGAACCTGTACGCCGACATCGTGCGCAATCCGGCTTTCCGCGAGGCCGACATCAACCGGGTTCGCAGCCAGTGGCTTGCCGGTATTGCACGCGAAAAGAGTCAGCCCACTTCGCTTGGCTTGCGCATCTTGCCGCCGCTGTTGTTCGGCGAGAACAACGCGTACGGCATTCCGATGACCGGCTCGGGTACGGAAGCGTCGATCATGTCGCTGACTGCCGAAGACATGCGTGGCTTCATGCGCGACTGGATTCGCCCGGATAATGCCACCTTGCTGGTTGCCGGCGACACCACGCTGGAAAAGATTTTGCCCAAGCTCAATGCTGCATTCGGCAAATGGCCGGTCACGCGCAACGCGCTGCCGAAGAAGAATCTGGCTCACGTGGATCTTCCCGTGCAACCGCGCGTGTTCTTGCTCGATCGTCCCGGCGCCCAACAAACCGTGATTCTGGCCGGCGAAGTGGCGCCTTCCACCAAGGCTGAAAATTACATGGCAATCGACACCATGCTCGGCGCATTTGGTGGCACCTTCACGTCACGTCTCAACATGAATTTGCGCGAGGACAAACATTGGGCCTACGGCGCGTTTGCCTTCATGCCCAATGCCATCGGTCAGCGCGCCATGATCATGTATGCGCCGGTGCAAACCGACAAGACCGGTCCATCTGCCAACGAAGTGCTCAAGGAGGCCAAAGCCATTCTCGGCGACAAGCCGCTGACCGAGGTCGAAGTGCAGAAGATCAAAGCCAAGCACGTGCGCAGTCTGCCCGGAAAGTTCGAGACCGCTGAGGCAGTGCTTGGCGCCATGGCGGATATCGTCAAGTACGATCGACCGGCAAATTACGTCGAAACCCTGAAGCAGAAAACCGACGCAATCACCGTCAAACAGGCGCAGGCGGCAGCCATGCAAGTGATCCATCCGGACAAACTCACCTGGGTGATCGTCGGCGACTTGAAGAAAATCGAAACACCCATCCGCGACCTCAAACTGGGCACCGTCGAAGTGATTGACGCCGACGGCAAGATCATCAAGTAGGTTCGATTCGGATCGTCAGAACGACAAGGGCCGGGCGGCCAATTGCCCGGCCATTTTTCAGGTATGGACGCCGGCTGCGTGGTGTAGTACTTCTTCGGAAGGCTTTGGCAAGCGCGTTTGAAGTTGTGCCGGATTGAAATACGACGCTGGTTCATGACGCGGTGCTGCCACGGCACGGCGAACGGCAAACCTGTCACTGTTTCTCCGTCAGGAGTAGGATTCATCCGTATTCGATGCAGGAAGGGTGACATTGATGAAAAAATTCATCGAAGCTTGCATTGCCATCGCCTTGCTTGGCTTCGCTTGCAACGTGCTGGCGTCTCCGACCATCGAGCTCAAGGACGGGAGTCGCATTCAGGGCGAAATTCAAGGCATCGACAATGGCGTGTACACGGTAGTCTCACCCAGCATCGGGACCGTGCATGTTGCGCAGTCGAACATCGTGCGAATCATTTACGGCGCTGATGCCTCGAACGCGGCGCCCTCGTCAGATAAATCGCCCGCGCGCAACGACACCTTGAGCCGCGACATTGAGCAACTGCAAACGCGTTTGGTGCAGGACCCGGCGACCATGCAATCCATCATGAGCCTTGCCTCCGACCCGCAAATCCAGACAGTCCTGAACGATCCGGCGATCATCAAGGCCATTCAAGATGGCGACTACGCGAGCCTGCTCGACAATGCAAAAATTCAAGCGCTGGAAAACAACCCGCGTTTGAAGCAACTGATCCAGCAGCAAGAACATTGACCGGGCAATTGCAGCGAATTCGCTTCAATTTCCACGATGCGTCAGACCGCCGCTGGCGGCAAGTGCGTGGCGCAGGTTTCTGCAGAACAGGTGCGGGCGTCACGAACGATGCGCGTCGGACTCGGTTTCATCAGTCTGCTTTTCCTCGAGCTGATCGGAAGTGGACGGAGAGAACCAATTTCCAAAATCGGGACGGCGGGAATCAAAATTGGGCAACCGTCCTTGTTTTATGACGCATCACTCGATTGCCTCGCTCGTCGCCACCTCGCGCGCGGTCGTGCTGCGGCGCTTGCAAGTGAACTGGACACCGTTTTTACCCTCGTGCTGCCACGTCGTGTGGGGAATAAATCGGTGGTAGTCCATCGCGAATCCACTTACAGTAGGGCTGCAAAGGATGCGACACCAGGCCTTGGATCATTGGCTTCGCACTTCACAGTTCAATCCAGAGGGGGGGGGAAATGAAAAAGACATTATTCGTTCTCGGCATCGCGATGATCATTTTCGCGCATCAAGCCATAGCCGCGATCAAAGTAACCATCCAGGAAAATGGCGCAAACCTTGTCGTCAGCTCGTCTGGAACACTGAATTCTCTCGTTTGCACCTCCATGGCCCCTGGATTCGGGTCCACTGACAACGGATTCTATCCGACAAGCCCGCCTGTTTTGGCTTTCGGTGCCGTGGGCTCTGGCCAGACTCAATGCACAGGGACCGTGATAACTCCGACAACAGGTTTCGGCACTGGCAGCGGCACTTTTGGCCCAACCAATTCTGGAGTTTCCTATTATTTTGAGCCGGGCGTCGGGGGCGGGTTCTGGGGCCCCGCTGGCTGGAGTTCCAGCACGCAATTCACATCAAGCATGACTTTTCCAAATACATCCATCGCGAGTGCTGGCCTGACACTCGGTTCGTATGTGTATACATTTGCGAATGGAAACATTTCTGACACGCTTACGATTAACGTTGTCGTTCCATCGCCCGTGTCGACTCTATCCGAGTGGGGCGGCATGATCCTGTTCGCCATGTTGGCGTTGCTTGGCAGCCGCCGGTTCTGGCGTCGTCGCGCTGAGACTTTGTTTGGTGATCGGCACGTTTGAAGCCATCGACCGAGCCACATGAGGTTGGTCCGCCTTCGGCCGAGATCGTGAATCCGTAGGCCGCAATTGCGGCCACCTTGACGGACCCGATGGCAATCGACGTGTACCTGGGGCAAACGCCAGGGACGCAACAGCGTCTTGATCCAGAACGCTGACTGGTTCGAAAAAGCGCAACGACAATCGCGTTTCTGATTTCGGTTCGATTGCCGGCACCGTGAGCAGTGTCGGCCCGGCAGAACTACATGTTCCTTCGGTATTC
>DASSXQ010000224.1:0-7648 GCA_035703725.1 Rudaea sp. | reverse complement strand
GGACATTTGACCCCAGCCCAACACCAGATCGGTTGGTGAAATTTGCGCCGAGTTGTCCCAGCGATAGTCGGCCCGCGACAAGACGCGTGCGGTCAGCGCAAACTTTGCCAGAGGTTTGATTGCGACGTCGTCTTTGTGCAAGTCTGGCGGACCGGCATCCAGCGGTTCCTGCAGCGGAGCTTGCGCAGCCAGCTCGCCGGGGGCATGCGCGATTGGGCGGTGGCCGTGTTGCCAGAGTGCCAGCAGCGCCAACCCGGCCAGCAGCCACAGCCAGCGCGGCGAAAAATTCAATCGAAATCTTCCGCCAACACGCGACGCGTGTCTTCGGACAATACGGTCTGATGCGCATAAGCCGGATGATCCACGCGCAGTGCAACCTCGGCGCCTTGGCGGAATTGTGCGACGTGCTCGGGACTCAATTCGAAACGCAGGAAGTGGACCGCGGAGGTCTTGTTGTCGGTGCTGCGTTGCAGATCCTCGTCTGCGACGGCAACCACTGCCGCCAGTTTGCCAACGGTGAGTGACACTACGTGTTCGATTCCGTGCAACTTGACCAGCATGCGCGCGCGCTCGTCGGGGTCCGGATATTCAATCAACATCGTTGCCTTGAGGTTGCGGTCATCAGGAATCAACGCATTGTACGTATCGAGTTCTTCCTGGATGCCGGCCACCTCGAAGATGCGTTCAATTCGAAGCATTTCCTGAATCTGGTATTGGATCGTCAGGCGATCTTCAAATACCAGGGTGACGTTCGGACCAATATGCACGCTGCGCGACTTCTTGTGCGGCAGAACGCGAGCGCGCATTGCCGGGCGTTCACGGGCGTAGTCTTCGAGTTTGAGCAAGTCATCGCGAGTCAGTTTGTTCATGGTAAGACCTTGTGTGATGTCGTCGGATCAAAGCATTCCCGAGCAATGGTCGTGATGAGAAGATGCCGTTGTTGCAAGAGCCGAACGAGAGCCAGCCAAAATCGAATGGCGGTAACCTGAGCGCCGTCATCCGCGCGCACGCGGGGTTGACGAAAAGTGAGGTCTTTTATTCGACCGCCATGCTTCCAAAATCCACTTTACGCCCCGCAGTCAAATGGAAAATGTCAGATTCCGTACGCCATGCGCAGCAAACCGATGGGGCTTTGCGCTGGCGGTTTGTCGCCGAGTCCATGCGCGATATGACTTGCCGCCATCGGGCAATCGCTGGCGAAATGCGCCGCATCGATCTTTGCCACGCGCGTTTCCACCGGCTTGGCAATTTGTCGGGAGAATTCGTAGGTGGCGTGTTTGACGCCGTAGGTGCCGTCGTGCCCGGAGCAGCGTTCGACTATCTGGATTTCGCTATTCGGAATCAGCGCCAGCACGTCGCGGGTTTTCGGGCCAATGTTCTGTACGCGTTGATGGCACGGCGCATGATAAGCAACTTTGCCGAGGCCGTTGGCGAATTGCGTCTTGAACAGGCCCGCCTGATGGCGCTGCCACAAGTATTCAAATGGATCGAAGATGTGACGCTTGACCAATTGCACGTCTTCTTCGTCCGGAAACATCAACGGCAGTTCCTGCTTGAACATCAGCACGCACGATGGAATCGTTGCGGTAATGTCCCAACCGTCGCGAATGGCGGCAGCGAGCACCGGGATGTTCCGGTTTTTATACTTTTCAACGGCATCCAGATTGCCCAGTTCGAGTTTGGGCATGCCGCAGCACACTTCGCGCTCGATGAGCTTTACCGCAACATCGTTGTGGCGCAGCACGGCGGCGAGGTCTTCCACCGGACCGGGCAGGGAATAATTGCAGTAACACGTTGCAAACAACGCCACTTTGCCGCGCGTGCGACCTGCTGCTTGCACCTGACCCGTGCCATCCAGACTTTTCAGGCGCCTGCGCGCGGTGTTTGATGTGTAGGTCGGTACGCGTGCCTTTTGGTCCACGCCCAGCGTCTTTTCAAGCAATTTGCGTGCGCTCGAATTTCGATTCAGGGCATTCACCGTCTGCACCACGACCGGAATCGTCGCCAGTTTGCCGACCACATGAGTCGATGAAAGAACCTTTGCGCTGGTTGCGGTTTCACCGCGTTTGTGCGCGGCTGCTTTGGCGCGCAACATCACATGCGGAAAATCCAGATTCCACGGATGCGGCGGCACGTAAGGACACTTGGTCTGGTAACACAGATCGCACAAATAACACTGCTCGACGACCTTGGCATAGTCGGACTTTGCCACCCCGTCGATTTCCATGGTGCTCGATTCGTCGATCAAGTCGAACAGCGTTGGAAACGCCTTGCACAGGCTCACACAGCGCCGGCAGCCGTGACAGATATGAAACACACGCTCCAGCTCTGCATCGAGTTTTGCTTGATCGAAAAATTCGGGATTTTTCCAATCCAGCGGATGCCGCGTTGGCGCGTCGAGGCTTCCTTCGCGCGTGGATGTGATTTCGTCGGCCATTGGAATATTCCCGAGTGACTATTGAGCTTGCCCCGCAATCCGGGGCCATCCACGTTGCTTCCCGCAAGGCGCGGACACTTCTTTTTTCATTTCCCCCGCGAGGCGGGGAACATTCTTTCTTCCCTTCCCCCGCAAGGCGGGGATCGTTCTTTCTTCCCTTCCCCCGCGAGGCGGGGAACATTCTTTCTTCCCTTCCCCCGCGAGGCGGGGAACATTCTTTCTTCCCTTCCCCCGCGAGGCGGGGGAAGGTGCCGAAGGCGGAAGGGGGTGCTCTTGACTTGATCTTGCGCCCAAAAAGAAGCGCCCCGTTCAGTCGTGCCGGCCAGCTTCTCGCGCTACGCAGGGGAAGCGAAAGCAACGTCATCCATGGATCACTGGCTCAACCCAAGTCACCCAATGCCTTGGTGAAGCGATTGGCATGCGAGCGCTCGGCTTTGGCGAGGGTTTCAAACCAATCTGCCACTTCGTCGAAGCCTTCTTCGCGCGCGATTTTCACCATGCCCGGATACATGTCGGTGTACTCGTGCGTCTCGCCGGCAATTGCCGATTTCAGGTTGTTCTTGGTGTCGCCGAATGGCAGTCCGGTTGCCGGATCGCCGCAGGTTTCCAGATATTCCAGATGTCCGTGCGCATGGCCGGTTTCGCCTTCTGCCGTGGAACGGAATACCGCAGAGACATCGTTGAAGCCCTCGACGTCAGCCTTCTGGGCGAAATAAAGATAGCGACGATTCGCCATCGATTCGCCGGCAAATGCGTCCTTGAGACTTTGTTCGGTCTTGGAGCCCTTGAGTTCGCTCATGATGTCACCTCAGTTGGTTGTGGATTTGCAAGTGCCCCACCGCTGACGCAGTGAGCTGCGTCAAGGATAATGCACCCTCGACGCAGATTGAAATTGATTGTCGCAATCAATCCGATAGGCGCAGGCTATCGCGATTTTCATGCGCCAATGCCTGCCTGCGCTGCGGCCAGAGCGGCGCGAATATCCAGCAGGCCCGGCGGCAATTGCCGAAATTCAACCGCGAGCTCTTTCAAAAATTCCGCCATGGCCGAACGCTTGCGCCAGACCATTGCCAGTCGCCGACTTGGTGTCTTGCCGCGGAATGCCAACAAGTGCACGTTTTCCGATTGCGCCACGGGCGGTTGCACGGCGAGTGCAGGCAGCAAGGTGATGCCGACATTTGCCGCCACCATTTGCCGCAACGTTTCCAGACTGGTTGCACGAAACCCGGCTTTCTCGTTGGCGCCGGCCAGCTGGCACACTTCCAGGGCTTGGTCGCGCAGGCAATGACCGTCTTCAAGCAGCAACAAGCTGTGTTCGGTGAGATCTGCGTATTTGAGCGATTTGCGTTGCGCCAGCGAGTGATTGCCGGGAACCGCCAGAACAAACGGTTCCTCGAACAGAAATTCCGCATGCAGTTGATCGTCGTGAATCGGCAATGCCACGATGCCGGCGTCAAGCTTGCCGTCGCGCAACTGGTACAGCACCGCCTCGGTTTTTTCCTCGATCAGGAGCAATTCAAGACGCGGGAAACGTTGGCGAATTCGCGGCACGACGTGTGGCAACAAATATGGCCCCAGGGTCGGGAAAATTCCCAGTCGCAACGTGCCTGATTCCGGATCCAGCGTTCGTCGCGCAATGGCCTTGATCTGATCGATTTCGTTGAGCACTTCGCGTGCGCGCTGGACAATTTCCTTGCCGACTTCGGTAAGCAACATCTTGCGTGGCGTGCGCTCAACCAGTGCAACGCCGAGTTCATCTTCGAGATTCTTTATTTGCGTGGATAGCGTGGGTTGGCTGATGAAGCTGGCTTCCGCGGCACGGCCGAAATGCTTGTGTTCGGCCAAGGCAACCAGATAACGCAAGACGCGCAAATTCATGGCAGTTCGATTCGCTATTTGAAAAAGCTATCGAAATAATATCATCAATCGATTGGAAATATCGTTGTGCCGCCCATATCTTGTGTTGCGAAGCCTGGATCCAGGCACATTTTCGCAATCCAAAAGGAGAGACTCATGCTTACCGTTGGCGACAACTTCCCCCAATTCCATCTCACCGCAACCGTGGCCATCGACAATCTGGATACCGCGTTTGCGAATATCGACAACACCACATACAAGGACAAATGGCTGTGCGTGTTCTTCTACCCGAAGGATTTCACGTTCGTGTGCCCAACCGAGATCAAGGGCTTCGGCGATCTGAATTCGCAATTCGCCGATCGCGATTGCCAGATTCTCTGCGCAAGCACGGATACGGAATTCGTGCATCTGGCCTGGCGCCGCGATCACAAGGATCTGCGCAACCTGCCGTTCCCGATGTTGGCCGATACGGCAAAGCGCTTGTCCACGGCACTGGGTATTCTCGACAGCGAAGAAGGCGTGGCAAAGCGCGCCACGTTCCTGGTTGATCCGCAGGGTGTGATCCGTTTTGCCTACGTGACGGACGGCAGTGTGGGGCGAAATCCCGCCGAAGTCTTGCGCGTGCTGGATGCCTTGCAGACCGATGAGCTTTGCCCGTGCAACTGGAGCCAGGGCGAGCAAACCCTCAAGGCGGCCTGATTTTCCTTCGGCTGCTTGCGCGAGAAGGTATCGAAGGCAGATGTGGGCGGCGGGCGAAATTCGCCGCCGCACGTAGCCGTCCTCATCCGCCCCAACGCGTGCGCCGGCTTTTTCTCCGGCGCGAGAAACCCCAATCATGGAGAACGTTTCAATGTTGCTAACCGAACTCAAGTCTGCCATTCCTGCCTATGCCAAGGACCTGCGTCTGAACCTCGATTCCGTGTTGAGCGATTCGGGCACCAGCGGGCTGTCCGCCAAACAGATTCATCTGATTGCGCTATCGAGCGCGATTGCTTCGCGGCATCTACCGTTGACGGCGGCCATCGCGCAGGAAGCCGGGAAATTCGTCAGTCCCGGCGAAATGGATGCCGCTCGAACGGCAGCGGCAATCATGGCGATGAACAACGTGTACTACCGCTTCACGCATTTGGTGGGTGACAGCCAATATCAAACCATGCGGGCCGGGTTGCGCATGAATGCACTGGCCATTCCCGGATGCGAGAAAATCGATTTCGAGTTGTGCTCGCTGGCGGTTTCAGCCATCAACGGCTGTGGCATGTGCATGGATTCGCATGAAAAGACGTTGCGCAAACATGATGTATCCGCGCAGGCAATTCAAGGCGCGGCACGTATTGCCGCGGTCATTCATGCGGTGGCCGTGACTTTGGAACAAGCATTGCCTGCCAATGCAGAAATGGCTGCGGCCGCCTGAACGATCGACACGGCCTTGCGCAGGTGCGCCCAATGCGTGCAGTGGCGAGGCCGTGCGGAAGCTTGAGAGTCAATGCCCAGGCTTCGGTGTCGAAGCGCCACCCGATGCCTGGGGATTGTCGACAAACGCCAGCGTGTCGGCAAGCGATTTTGCGTAGCCGTGGTTGCCGCGGGCGTATGCCAACGCAATTCCGGCATGGCCGGTGTGCGCATACAATTTCAATATGGCCGTATCGCCGGCCGCCATGGCGCGCGCGTACAGCGCTTTTGCATTGCTCGGCTCGACTTCGTGATCGTCTTCGCCCTGCAGTATCAACATGGGCGGTTCGTCGCCGTCGACAAAATTCACCGGCTGCGAGTCGAATTGGTTCTGGCGCGTGTTGCCGAAAATTTCCGGTTCGGACTCAACGTATTGCTCGAAGGAATAGGCACCGGCAATTCCGATGAAACCCGATATATCCTGCAATTGCATTCCTGCCGCGTCCAGATAACGCTTGTCCGTGGCCAATAGCGCCGCGATTTGTCCGCCTGCAGAATGCCCCATGACGAACAGGCGCTGGGGATTGCCACCGTATTTGCGCGCATTCTTGTGCACCCACGCCACAGCGCGTGCGGCATCGTTGACGAATGCGGGAAAGCGCACTTGGGGATACTTTCGATAGTCGGGAATGAACGCCACCACGCCGTTTTCGGCAAGTGCGTCGCCCATGAAGCGATACCAGCGGCGCTCGCCGGATGTCCAGCTGCCACCATAGAAAAACACCACGACCGGAGCATTTTTCGCGTGCTTGGGGTTGTAAACATCCAGCGCCAGTTTGTGTTTGGCGTCGAACACGATGCCGCCATGGCGCTGCACGTTGTCGTGCGATTCGATCGAATCCACGGCAGCGAAGAACACATCGGCACAGCCGGCAAGCAGCAACGGCAAAGCTATTGCGAGAAACCGCACCCATGCCGTCGAATTTAGTTTGCCAAGTGCGCGCGGTGTTCCTATCATCGGCGCTATTGTGCCATCTGGGGAACATTGATGGATCACCCGGCATCGCAAGGCGCCAACGCGCTGTTTGTTGACATTCCCGAACGCGGCACCACCGACAATCTATTGCGCACCACGCAACAGCACCATGTGTCGCTGTCGCACATGGCCGATACCAAGGCCAATATCATCATTACCATGTCGTCGATCGTGCTGACCCTGGCGCTCGGGCGCTTGTCCGATCCGCAACTGCGCGTGTCGGCGATCATTCTCGGCGCGTTCACGCTGCTTGCGTTGTTGCTGGCAATCCTTACCGTGTTGCCGAAATACCGGCCGCCGAAACTCATCGACGGCAAACTGCCGCCGAATTTCAATCTGATGTTTTTCGGTCATTTCGGCGAGTTGTCGCGCCAGCGTTACCTTGAGGAAATCAGCCACGCATTGGCGCGCGACGGGTCGCCGTATGCGACCTGGGCATCGGATATCTATTCGCTCGGCATTTATCTGGCGCACCACAAATACCGTTATTTGCGCTGGAGCTATCTGAGTTTTCTCAGCGGCTTCGTGTTTGCATCGCTGGAGCAGGTTTGGCGATTGATCGTTGGCTGACTTGCCCGTTCCAACCCCGCAATGGATCGCGGTGCGTTGCAGGATTGATCGCGGTTTGACGACCTGGAGTTGCTCATGTGTCGATTTTTCGTGCGGTTGTTGTGCGCTGGCTTGTTTTCGGCCAATGTTTTTGCGTTGCCGGTAGCCTCGACGACACCTGTTCCCACAGCCCTGAAAGATTGGAGCGGCTGGGTACTCAACGGTCTGGAGTATCGAGCTTGCCCATTCATCGCCACGAAATCTCCGGATGGTCCGAACGATTTCTTCTGCGCGTGGCCCGGTCGCCTCAGTATTGACGCCGGCGAAGATGGCGCGGACTTTTCCATCGCCTGGCAGGTGCAATCGCCATCGTGGATCGC
>DASSXQ010000209.1:0-14659 GCA_035703725.1 Rudaea sp. | reverse complement strand
TGGAAGTTCTCATGGATGGTCTGCTGCAGGCGATGGCCGACGCGCAGGCCGAATCCGGTTTGTCGACCTCGCTGATCCTGAGTTTCCTGCGCGACCTGCCGGCCGATGACGCGATGGCCGTGCTCGAGCAGGCCGCGCCGTGGTACGACCGCATCGCCGCCGTTGGACTCGACAGCGCCGAGCGCGGCCATCCGCCGGAAAAGTTCGCCGCCGTGTACGCGCGCGCAAAAGCGCTTGGCCTTGCGCGCACCGCGCATGCCGGCGAGGAAGGTCCGCCGGTCTACATCACGGGCGCGCTCGACGTGCTCGACGTCTGCCGCATCGATCATGGCGTGCGCTGCATGGAGGACGCCGCGCTGGTCGCGCGCCTGCGCGATGCGCAAATTCCGTTGACGGTTTGCCCGCTGTCCAACGTCGCGCTGCGCGTGGTCGATAAATTGGCCGACCACCCACTCCCCGCGATGCTCGACGCCGGCCTGAATGTCACGCTCAACTCCGACGACCCGGCCTATTTCGGCGGCGGCATGCTGGCCAATTTCCACGCCTGCGCGCAGGCCTTCGGCTGGAGCCGCGAAACCTTGCGCAAGCTGTCGGCCAATGCGGTCAAGGCGGCTTTCATGCCGGAGGATCGGCGCAAGAAGTTGCTCAACGAGATCGCCAAACATGACTGATCGCATCACCATCGATGGCTTGCAGATCGACACATCGCTGCACGCGTTCATCGAACGCGAGGTTTTGCCCGGCAGCGGTATCGAGCCGGCGGATTTCTGGCGTGGATTCGCTGCCATCGTGCGCGAGCTCTCGCCGAAGAACGCCGCGCTGCTGGCCGAGCGCGAGCGCCTGCAAACTCAGCTCGATGCGTGGTACGCGGCGCATCCGGGGCCGATTGCCGACATGGCGGCTTATCGCGACTTTCTGCGCGAGATCGGTTATCTCGGCGATGCATCGACCGCAGTCACAGTGACGACGGCGAACGTGGATGACGAGATCGCCGTGCAAGCCGGTCCGCAACTGGTGGTGCCGGTGTCGAACGCGCGCTATGCGCTCAATGCCGCGAACGCGCGCTGGGGCAGCCTGTACGATGCGCTCTACGGCACCGACGCAATCAGCGATGCGGACGGCGCAGCGCGCGGAAAAGGCTACAACCCGGCGCGCGGCGCGCGCGTGATCGACTTCGCGCGGCAATTTCTCGACGATACGATTCCACTGACAACCGGTTCGCATCGCGACGCGGTTCGTTATGTCGTCGCCGGTGGCGCGCTCACCGTAGCCCTGCGCGATGGCGCGACCACGCGACTGCGCGATGGCGCGCAATTGCTCGGTTGGCGCGGCGATCCGGCGCAGCCGCAAGCGCTGGTGTTCGTGCATCAAGGCCTGCGCTTCGAGCTGGCGTTCGATGCCGCCGATGCGATTGGCCGCGACGATTCCGCGCACATCAAGGACATCGTGCTCGAAGCGGCGGTCACCAGCATCATCGACTTCGAGGATTCCATCGCCGCGGTCGATGCCGATGACAAGGTCGCGGCTTACCGCAACTGGCTCGGCTTGATGCGCGGCGATCTCGTGGCGCATTTTGACAAGGGCGGCAAGACGCTTACGCGCCGGCTCGATGCGGATCGCGCTTTCACCGCCGTCGATGGCAGCGCCGCGACGCTGCACGGCCGCGCGCTGCTGCTGGTGCGCAATGTCGGCCACCACATGACCACGCCGGCGATCCTCGACGCCGGCGGCAACGAGATTTTCGAAGGCATGCTCGATGCCACGATCACATCCTTGATCGCCAAACGCGATCTGGCTGCGTGCCGCAATTCGCGCACGGGATCCATCTACATCGTCAAACCGAAAATGCACGGTCCGGCAGAAGTCGCGTTCACGGTGGAATTGTTCGCGCGCGTCGAGGCGTTGCTCGGCCTGCCGCCGGCGACGATCAAGATCGGCATCATGGACGAGGAGCGCCGCACCAGCGTGAACCTGACCGCCTGCATCGCCGCGGCGAGCGCGCGCATCGTGTTCATCAACACCGGTTTTCTCGACCGCACCGGCGACGAAATCCACACGTCCACCCGCGCCGGCGCGATGGTGCGCAAGGGTGAGATGAAAACCCAGGCGTGGATACGCGCCTACGAGCCGAACAACGTGCAAGCGGGACTGGCCGCCGGATTGCGCGGCCACGCGCAAATCGGCAAGGGCATGTGGGCAATGCCGGACCTGATGGCGGCGATGCTCGAACAAAAAGTCGCGCAACTCGAAGTCGGTGCAAACACCGCGTGGGTGCCTTCGCCGACGGCCGCCACCTTGCACGCGCTGCATTATCACCGCGTCGATGTGCACGCCGTGCAACGCGCACTCGAAGGCAAACACACCGACTACACCGACGCCATGCTCACGGTGCCGGTCGCGATCAAACCGACATGGACATCGGAAGAAATCCAGAACGAACTCGACAACAACGCGCAGGGAATCCTCGGCTACGTCGTGGCCTGGATCGACCGTGGCATCGGCTGCTCGAAGATTCCCGATATCCACGGCGTGGGCCTGATGGAAGATCGCGCGACCTTGCGCATCTCCAGCCAGCACATCGCCAACTGGCTGCTGCACGGCATCGTCACGCGCGCTCAGGTCGAGCAAACGCTGCAACGCATGGCCGCCGTGGTCGATGCGCAAAACGCGGCGACGCCGGACTACGAACCGATGGCCGGAAACTTCGAATCATCCTGCGCATTTCAGGCCGCCCGCGAGCTGATCTTCACCGGCGTCGAACAGCCGAACGGCTACACCGAACCGGTGTTGCACCGCTGGCGGCGCAAGAAGAAGGCGCAGCAGGCGGGGAGTTGAAGCGCGCGTGCGCTATCGATTTTGCCGGTGAGATGCAAAGTCACGGCGAGTGACTGGCCTTGCCGTCATCGGGCCATTCAAGGTTTGGCGCGACTCAGACGCAGCATCTAGCTCATGGCATCGGTCGGCGATGGTGCAAACCCGTAGTGCTGGTAAAACGCTTTCGCGCGTTCATGCAAGGCGTGCACGAGCAGCGCGCGCACTCTCGCGTGCTGCGCCACGTTCGCCGCGCGATTGACGGCGTCGCGCAGCAACGCGCCGCCGAGTTTCATTCCCTGGGCGCGCCGATCGACCGCCAAGCGTGCCAAAACCATCACCGGAATTGGATCAGGCATGTTGCGACGGACGCCGCCCGTTGCCAGCCGCTGTGCCACCGCGCCGACCGCCACGGCGTAGTAGCCGTACACGCGGCCCTCATGATCGACAACGACAAACGTGCGACTGACGCCATTGACCTGATTGGCCAGCGCGCGAAGCTTCAGCCACTCGTCCAGAATGATTTCGTTGCAGGAAAAATCGTCGACGCGATGGACGGCCGTGAGCGGCTGCGGAGCGCTCAGTTCAAGACTCACGCCTTGATTCATGCCAACTCCAGTGTGCTGGTCAGGTCGCCGGGTGCGATGCCGCTGTTTTGACGCATGGCGGTGTCGCGCAACACGATGCCGGGCAAAGGATCAAGCCCGAAGCGGCGGTTGAGCAGGCGCTGGATGGAGCCGGTGTCGCAAATGGTGTGATCGACATGGCCCTTTTTTGCCCAAGGCGATATCACCAATGCCGGCACGCGCGTGCCCGGGCCCCAGCGGTCGGCCTTGGGCGGCGCGACGTGATCCCACCAGCCGCCGTTTTCGTCAAACGTGATGATTACCATCGTGTGCGCCCACTGCGGGCTTTCTTTCAGCGCATCGATGACGTGGCGGATGTGGTTGTCGCCGAGCGCAAGGTCGGAATACCCGGCGTGCATGTTGAGGTCGCCTTGCGGCTTGTAGAACGCGACCTGTGGCAAGCGGCCGGCCACGATGTCGGCAATGAACCGGTTGCTGGCGGCCAAGTTGCCGACGCCGCCGTCGCGCAGGTATTGCATCCGCGCGGGCGTGCCGGGCGCGAATTGGCGGAAATAATTCAGCGGTTGATGGTGCGGTTGAAAGTTCGGGCTGTCCGGATATCCGGCGCCGAGGCCTTTGTCGCCTTTGCCATCCAGCGCCATTTGCCACGCGCCTGCGTACCAGGCCCAGTCGACACCTTTGGCCGATAGCGTGTCGCCGATGGTGAGGTGCGTTTGCGGTGGCAGGATGTAGCCCTTGGAACTGTCCGCCAGGAGCGGATTGCGCGGATCGACATTGAAGCTGGGCGAATAGGGCGGGCCGAACGTGTTGACGGCATAGAAATCCGGCGACAGGCTCGCGTTCGAGGCAAACTTGGGTGGGCCGTCCATGGCGCTGGCCGGTGAGCGCTCGGACAATTTCAGTCGATAACCAGTCGGGCCGTCCTCGAGCTCGGCAATGTGGTTCTTGGCCGGGCTGTTGTCTGCATCCGGATACAGCGGCGGACGCGCGGCGACGAGATACTGATGATTGAGGCACGAGCCGCCGAAGGCGCCCATGAAAAAGTTGTCGCACAAGGTGAATTCGCGTGCAAGTGTATACAAGTGGAAATTGTCGGCGTTGGTGGCGTAATAACCCATCGGCAGGCCGCCGTGATTGCCCCAGGCGGCAAACATGTCGTTGCGGCCACCGTTGATTTGCATCTGGTTGCGGTAGAACACATGAATGGGGCTGGCGGTAATCACGCCGTGCGGCAACGCCTCGCCATCGGGTGTGCGCAATTGCCACGGGCCGTTGGGCAAGTTCGTGATCGCGTCCTCACCAATCTGGTAGGTTTTGCCGTTGACGATTTGCGCATGCTTGGCCAAACCAGTCCAGATGCGCGGCAAGTTTTGCAACACGCTGCCATCGCGATCGCGTTGCAGTAACCGCTCCGGCGCCACGCCCGAGAGCGGCTGTGCAAGGCCGGGAAAGTCTGCAAACAAATTGTTGAAGCTGCGGTTCTCGCAAAAAATCACCACCACGTTGCGGATGCGTTCACGCAGTACCGCATCCAATTCCGAGAGCTCCCCGGCGTTCGTCGACCTCGTGCGCGTCGACTCCGTGCCCGGTACGCAACTGGCCAGCGCCATTGCTGCACCAGCCAAGGCGACGTTGCCGAGCAGGCGACGCCGCGCAGGGTTTTCCGGCGCATCGTTGGCAAGTGTGATCGGCTCGGGAATCCTGGTGTCTTGGCTCATGATTTGCGGCTCGGCTTTCGGAAAGGTGCCAACATACTACTGCCGGTGCGCGCTTGTCAGATTTCGCCCGCATTTGCCGACAATGCACAAGCAAAACGTCGGCGAACACGCGGTTTGGTCAAGCCCATTTTCTGGCGCAAGTCCCCCCTGGCAAAAATGCGATGCCCGCCTGGAATTGCAATGCGCGCACGATCAGTGACATTGACGATGAATGATGGCAGAGCTTTCAGCTATCATCAGCCGTCACATGCCACATCTTTTGCCGATTGACATTTCCACGCTTGCGCTGGGTCGCGGGCTGATGCAGATCATGCTCGGCGGTCTGCTGGTTTACGTCAGCGGCCGCGACGAGCAGGGCCATGGCATCCGCCTGTGCGCCGCCGGTTTTCTGCTCAACGGTTTGTCGCTGTTCCTGTTCGTGCTGCAGGCGGACGGCATTGTCGATGTCATCATCACGTCTGCCAATCACTTGGCGCTGGGCGCAGCAAGTGCCTATTTCCTGCTCGGATTCTGGGCCTTGGGCCACCAGCGTGCCCGTCCTTGGTTGGCGCTGTTGATGGTCGTGATACCGATTGTGTCGGTATTTGCCTTCGAGGTGGCATGGCCGAATGCACGCATGCGCATACTCACCTCGGCAGCCGGGCAGGTCGTGTTCCTGCTCGCGCTGCAGGCCAGCCTGCGTTGGCCACCGCGGCCGGAGGTCGCACGCATTTACCGGGTACTGCACCTGCTGGTACTGGTGTATGTGTGCATTCTGGTGTGGTCGTATGCGAGCGTCGCGCAACTGTTGCCGATCACCGCGTCGGTAGACCGCGATTATCAACGCGCACTGTTCAGCGTGGCTTCGCTGCTGTTCATGCTGTCGCTCGCCGTGGGCTGCCTGGCCTTGCGCTTCGCGCTGATTGCGGCGCGCAACGAAGACTTGGCGATGCTCGACTGGCTGACCGGCCTGCTCAATCGCCGCGGTTTCTTCCGCGCCACATCGCAAGCCACCAACTGGCGTGGCACCAACGGCAGCGCAAGCGTCATTGTGTTCGACATCGACCATTTCAAACGCATCAATGACCGACATGGGCATGGCGGCGGCGACCATGTACTGCGATCCTTTGCCGATATCCTGCGTGAACTGGCCGAGCCAACGGATCAACTGGCGCGCACGGGCGGCGAGGAATTCTGCGCCGTGATGCCGGGAGCCAACCGCGAGCAGGCGTGGAACCGCGCCGAGGCGGTGCTGGCGCGCTGCCGCAGTACCCTTGTTCCGGTCGGCGACGGCCGCGCCATTCGTTTCACCGTCAGCGCCGGTGTGTGCGAAGTTGCGCAGCACCAATCACTGGATGCCGCGCTGCTGCTGGCAGATGCCGCGCTGTACGACGCCAAACGCGAAGGTCGCGACCGTGCATGCGCAGGCACCTCCGGTGGAACCTGAAAATCGGGAAAACGTGTGCCGACTGGTTGCATCGACCTCTCGCGGAACGGGCGCGATGCATCGTCTCGCGCGCGTTGCGCGAAGAAACCTCAGCGCGGTGGTGCGGCCAATTTTGTCGGCCGTTTGCTGCGGCGCGCACGCTAGCGTCGATCAAGAAGCGCGATCAACACCCGCGATCAACACCCGCGCCAATGCAGCCATGCATTCATTTTCCGTACGCACGTGCAATTCCAGTTCCAGCGGGACTTCGCAGGGCGCCAGCACCGTCTCGGCGCGGTGCCACTCACGTGCTGTTCGCGCCGTTCGATTGATGATTGCGCTCTCGTGACGCCCCCACGACGCGCCTGCCGGATACAAGTTGGTACGTTTTCCGGGCGTTTGCCGAATACACGACCAATGACCCGATCGAGCGGAGTGCACCGTGCGTACAGCATCCCTCTTCGTCCTTGTCGGCGGCACGCTGGATTCCGGTACTTCCGGCGACTCCCTCTACAGTTCGGATAGCGAACTTGTGAATCCAACTTGGGACGTCTTGATCGAAGGCGCCATCCGCGCGAGTCGGTGATCGACACAGGACGAGAAAATTCTGAGACGGAGGAAACCTGGTCGACTATTGCGCCGTACCGAATCAATCACATCCGATCATATGGGCAAAACGCAAGTCCGGACCCCAAGCGCGTTGGCGCCAATCACCTCCAGCTCGCCGAAAATGGTGGCAGTCGTTGCAACAAGTCGGCAGGGCAATGGAAGTTCCATCACGGCTTGATAGGTCGGTGAGGCTCTGTGCGGGTTACCGGCACCGCATCCGGGCCGGCGATTGGTGCGATTGGGTGCTTCGATTCGACTTGTGCATTGATGCGTTCGAGCAGCACTTGGAGACCTTTTTCACTGAAGGGCTTGCTGCCGTGCCAGACAATCCGATGATCGGCATCCGTCAGCACGAGATAGGCAGCATCCGAGTCATTCTCCGAGTACGCCGTCATTGTCTTCCAGTCGTTCGATTGTTGGGTCACGATCAGGAAATGACGTTGCACTGGCTTGGCCATTCCGTCTCGAATGCCGCGAATCACAAAACCTCGAAACAAACCCGGAACATCCTCAAGCACGACGACGTTGTAGATTGAAAAGGGACCGGCCAGATTTCTTGTTCTCAGGTGACGCGACCAATCCGACGTTTGCGAGCGGGACGCTTTGGTGAAGCCGACGATAAACAGACTGGGTGTCGACGGCAGGTTCGCGGGAATGTCCATGTGTTCCCCGGAAAGGGATTCGACTGACACGGACGGCATGACGGCAGCAGAAGTCGCGGCGTTCGAGAAAATGCTGCCGATTGCCAAAATCAACAGCGAGACGAGATTTGTTTTCACGTTACCCAAACCAGTCTGATTGTGGACAAATTCTGCACCTGCCTATCGTTCTGAACCGCAGGAGCATTGTTCGAGGCAACCACGCAAACGGCAGCGAGGGTAGCACCAACGCGCCAGAAGTATCTGTGCCACAAGTCCAGGCACGAAGCCACTCTGCGCAAACACAATATTGACTTACCCGGCTGCAGGGATGCTTTTGATCACCCAATGCTCACGCGTGAGGATGATTATCGCGAAGACCATGCAGAACAACGGGTGGTGGGCTTGGGAGGGGCGCATGTTCGGGTGGTTGTGCTCGTGTGGACAGACCGCGACGATGGCCCCAGATTGATTTCTTCACGTATCCGCTGACACCGTCATTGCGTTGGTGGCGGCGCAACCACGGTATTCTGATCCTGCATAATCAGCCATCGAGCTCCACGTTTTGCCAATATGAACGTACGGATGTGTTGCTCGTTCACGTGCTTTATCCCATCCGGACTCGTAAAGGTACTCATGCGGCTTGTCACGGTCGCAACCGCAGCGTCTTTGCTCGCAAAGCGTACATCAAGCTTTTCGATGTTGTCTGACACGCCGTTTAGAAAAGTGCCATGCACCTCGTGCAATTCCTTGAGAACGGCTGCGCGCCCGTGGGTCCGACCGCCATAGGGGTTGATGTGGTTCCAGTCGTCGGTTGTGAAATCGGCTGCGTGGCTGAACCCATGCGCATTGAAAGCGGCGTAGAACGCCTGAACCGTCTGACGCACGGATGCTTCGGAGCTCGAAGTTTGCGCAGTCGCGGCCATCGGGATGGCCAGAATCACAATCGCAATGATGAAAGACTTCATGATGCCTCCATGGGCTTAAAGGTCTAACGTCGCTGTAGAAAATCCTCGGCGCAGCCTATCATTCGTCTTGCCCGCAATAAAGCGGCAAGTCAGGCGAAGTCAACCGCCCCAACAACGGTGTGGATGCGCGCGCAGTGAAACCCGAAAACAAGTCCAGTCCTGGTGACGCTGTTGCATCGCGCAAGTTGCTGCGCGTGCGTGGCGACGTGGCGCATTGGGAAGATGATCGGCTTGCGGTTGAGGTGCCGGTGGCGTTGAACGTGGCGGGCGAAGCGTTTGCGGTGATGTTGGTGACGCCTTGCGATCTGCGCGATTACGCGTTGGGGTTTTGCTTGAGCGAAGGCATTGTCGACGATTCCGCGCAATTGCGTGGCGTGCAGGTGCGCGAACGGGTGGAAGGCATCGAGTTGGAATTGGACCTTGCGCCGGATGCGGCGCAGCGGTTGCGTGGTCGACTGCGCACGCTTGAAGGTCGCAGCGGTTGCGGACTTTGCGGCGCGGCGAGTATGGAACAAGTGGTGCGTGTGCCGGTGTCGGTGCAAAGCCAGCCGCGTCTTGATCGTCATGCGTTGCGCGTGGCGTTGGAGGCGTTGCCGGGATTGCAGCCGATCAATGCGGCCTGTGGCGCCACGCATGCGGCGGCGTGGTGTGATGAGCGCGGCGACATCGTTGTGGTTCGCGAGGATATCGGTCGACACAACGCGTTGGACAAGTTGATCGGCGCGCTGCATGCGGCGGCTTTCGATCCGGGCGACGGGTTCGTTTTGTTGTCGAGTCGCGCGAGCTACGAGATGGTGATGAAAGCGGCACAGGTTGGCATGGCCATCGTGGTCGCGATTTCAGCGCCAACATCGTTGGCGGTGATGCTGGCCGAGCAAGCGAACGTCACGCTGGTGGGATTTGCGCGCGGGGACGACTGCACGATCTACAGTCACCCGCAGCGCATCATGGCGCAGGTACCGCAGCGTCCAACGCGGTGATGCGTACCGGCACGGATTTGAACGCCGGAACCTTGCTTGGGCCATCGAAGCGATCCAGGCCGATCAGCGCATTGCTCTCCGGGTAGTACATTGCGGCGGAGCCGGTCGGCAACTCGCGCACCACGACAGTCAATTCAATGTGGCGCGACGGTTCGTCGGCGGCGCTGACCACGACGCGTTGCCCCGGCACCAGACCACGCGCATGCACATCGCCCGGCGCCATGAACAGCACATCGCGCCGCCCGAACACGCCGCGGTAGCGGTCGTCGTTGGAATAGATGGTGGTGTTGAATTGCTCGTGGCTGCGGATCGTGGTCAGGGTGAGGATATCCGGATCATCGCGGTATTCGTCTTCGGCCAGACCGGAGGCGATCAGGAATTCGGCCTTGCCGCTGACCGTGCGCCATTCGCGCTCGCGCGCAGGATTGCGCAGATAGAAATCCCCGGTTGGCACAAGCCGCTCGTTGAACTTGTCGAAAATATCCGGGAGCACGGCGGCGATGGCGTCGCGGATGCGGTCGTAGTCGCCGATCAGATGCGCCCAGTCGATGCCACTATCCGGCAGCGTGGCCCGCGCGATGCCGGCGACGATGGCGCACTCGGATTTCAGATCTTTTGATGCCGGTTCGCGCACGCCGACCGATGCGCGCACGGTGCACATGGAATCTTCCACGGTTATGCGCTGTTTGCCGCTGGCTTGTTCGTCGATTTCGGTACGACCCAGACACGGCAGGATGATCGCGTTGCGCCCGTGCGCCAAATGCGTGCGGTTGAGCTTGGTGGCGACGTGTACCGTCAGTTCGAGATTGCGCATCGCGTCGAATGTCGTCCGCGGGTCCGGCGCGGCCACGGCGAGATTGCCGCCGAGGCAGATCAGCGCCCGGGCGTCGCCACGCACCATCGCCGGAATGGCATCGAGTACGGTGTGTCCCGGCTTGCGCGGCGGCGTGAAGTGGAAATGTGTACCGAGCCGTTCGAGGAATGCGCCGGATGGATGGTGATTGATGCCGACGGTGCGATCACCCTGCACATTCGAATGCCCGCGCAACGGCGACATGCCGGCGCCCGGTCGGCCGATGTTGCCGCGCAAAAGCAGCAGGTTTGCGATTTGCTGCACGTTGGCCGTGCCATGGCGCTGCTGGGTGATGCCCATGCCGTAGCAAATGATCACCCGCTCGGCTTGCGCATAGACGTTTGCCGCGGCTTCGATGTCGCCGCGTGAAAGGCCGGAAACGCGTTCGATGTCATCCCATGTCGTGGTTTCGATGTCGGCTTTGAGTTGTTCGAATCCGTTGCAGTGCTCGGCGATGAAGGCGTGATCCAGCGTATTGCCGCCGTCGTGCGCATCCATCGCGAACAGCGACTTCATCAAGCCCTTGAGCATGGCGACGTCGCCGCCGATATTGAGTTGGTAATAATGATTGGCCAGACGCGTCGATCCGAGTGTGGCCATCTGCACCGGGTTTTGCGGATCGGCGAAGCGCTCCAGCCCGCGCTCGCGCATCGGATTGAAGGCAACGATGCTGCAACCACGGCGCGCGGCCTGACTCAATACACCGAGCATGCGCGGATGATTGGTGCCGGGATTGTGGCCAATGCAGAAGATCGCATCGCAGGTTTCAAAATCTTCCAGGGTGACGGTGGCCTTGCCCACGCCCAGCGACTTGGGCATGCCGGCGCTGGTCGGTTCGTGGCACATGTTGGAGCAGTCGGGAAAATTGTTCGTGCCGAAACGCCGGCCGAACAATTGATACAGAAACGCCGCCTCGTTGGACGCACGACCCGATGTATACAATTCCAGTTGATCGGGATGATCCAGACCACGCAGAATCGCGCCAATGCGCGCAAACGCGTCGTCCCAGCCAATTGGCACGTAGTGGTCGCTGGCCGCAGCGTAAACCAGCGGCGTGGTCAGACGGCCGGCGTCTTCCAGGTCGTGGTCGGGCCATTGCCACAAATCGGTAACACTGTGCGCAGCAAAGAAATCCGCATCGGCGCGGTGCGATGTCGCTTCCCAGGCAACCGCCTTCGCGCCGTTTTCGCAGAACTCGAAATGTCGCGGTGGATGCTGATCCGGCCACGCACAACTCATGCAGTCGAATCCGTCGGGCTGGTTGAGATTGCCCAGCGTGCTGCCGCCTTCGAGCAGAATGCCCTGGCGATTGAGCGCGCGCCCCGTCGCACGCAGCGAGCCCCAACCGCCCGCCGGCCAGTGATACGGGCGGATACCTGGAACCGCCTTGTTGCGATCTTCGTCTGCCATATCCACTCCGCAATTGCGTTGATCATCCTACACCTTGCCAAATTTTGTCGCCGCGGCGGCGGCGTCACGCTGCGGATGGTGGCTAGGCGCGGTCGCTGTTGCCGGGTGGGCACGCTTCATCTGCCCACGGTGGTGAGGCCTTTGGAATCCGCGTGGGTACGCTGCGCTTTGCCCACACTACGGCTGGAAGTGGTCAAAGAAGCGGTATCCGATCAAATTGGCCAACTTCATTTTTTCCGTTTGCGCTGAAGGGAAGGGTTCCATTGCGCGTGATTTGTGTCGAATCTCATTGGCCGATTGGCAATATCATCGTGCCATCGACACAGGTGACGCTGCAGCCGCCGATTTCCACATCGCCGGTTTTCGTATCCACATTGACGTCAACGAAACCGTTGCGTCCCATTTCGCGGCCTTGGCTGACGCGATACCGGGTACCGATGGCGTCCAGTTGCCCGCTTTCGCGCAGGAACGCGCCGATGGCGGCGTTCGCGCTGCCGGTTACCGGGTCTTCGGGAATGCCGTCAACCGGACAGAACACGCGCACCACGAGTGAGTAGTCGTCGTTGTTTGCGAACCCAAACGCACACAAACCAATGACGTCGTGCGCGCGGCACAAGGCGGCGACGGCGGCCATGTCCGGCGCAAGCGCGCGCACGGTCGATTCATTGTCGCAGTCGCAAATCACCCAGCGCGGACCGCCATCGGCTGCGCGTGCCGCGCGCACCGGCGCGCCGATGGCCGCCCGCGCCAATCCGGCCAACCCGGCATCTTGCGCGCCAATCCTGGCGCGCGGCGCGCGAATGAACGTGCGCCGGTCTCCCGCGGAGGTGTCGATACGCATGGGTAGCAAGCCAGCCGCGCATTCCTGCACGATGTGTTCGCTGGCGCGAATGCGTCCGCCATCAAGCAAGGCGTGCAACGTCCCGACGCTGGGATGTCCGGCAAACGGCAATTCGCTGCGCGGAGTGAAAATGCGTACGCGGTAGTCGGCGCCTGGCTGCGTGGGTGGCAGCACGAAGCTGGTTTCCGACAGGTTTGTCCATCCCGCGATGCGTTGCATGTCGGTACTGGAAAGTCCGTCCGCATCGAGGATGACGGCGAGCGGATTTCCCATCATTGGTACGGCGGTAAAGACGTCCACTTGCTTGAAAGCGCTGGTTCGCAACGCATGGCCTGAAATCATCGCGGGTTCCGGTTGGTCGGGTGGGTGCGACTATACGTCAATGGAAACAACGGGTTTGCGCGGCATGCGGAAGGAAAGCGGGGCAATGCCCGCTTTTTGCCACAATTGGCGCCTTGTTTTTTTGCGCTGCACAAGGACAATGGGCGTCCTTTCCGCGTAACAGGCAATCTTTCATCATGTCCAGTCCGGTAGTCGCATCCAGCGAACCCTGGGTCGTGCTCAAGTTCGGCGGCACCAGCGTGTCCACGCGTGCGCGCTGGGACAAGATTGCCGCGATCGCGGCCGCGCATCGCGCGCAGGGACGGCGCGTGTTGATCGTGGTGTCGGCGCTTTCGGGGATTACCGATTTGCTCAAGACCATTGCGCAGGACGAAACGACGCCACTCCGGCGTGGCGAGTTGCGCGATGTGATTGTCTCGCGCCACGAAGCCATGTTCGCGCAGCTGGAACTGACTGATCGTGTCACATTGCAATATTGGCTCGAACGACTGGATGCGTTGATTGCCGGTGCGCGCGCAGATATTGCCGCGTTGCCATGGCAGGCCGAAATCCTTGCGCTGGGTGAATTGTTGTCGAGCACGTTGGGCGTGGCCTACTTGAATGCCAACAACTTTGCTACGCATTGGCTCGACGCGCGCGAACATCTGCGCAGCACCGTCTTGCCGAATCAGAACGCATGGGCCGGTTATCTGTCTGCGTCGGTGCAGCCGGCCGGCGATGCAGCGTTCGCGGCACATTTGGCGGCAACGGGCAACGTGTTCATCACCCAGGGATTCATTGCGCGCAATGCGAAGGGGGAGACGGTGGTGCTCGGTCGCGGCGGCTCGGATACATCCGCGAGCTATTTCGGGGTGTTGCTCAAGGCGGAAAAAGTTGAAATCTGGACCGATGTTGCCGGCATGTTCAGCGCCAACCCGCGCCAGGTGCCGAATGCGCGCCTGCTTGCGCGACTGGATTACGAAGAAGCGCAGGAAATCGCCACGACCGGCGCAAAGGTGTTGCATCCGCGCAGCATCAATCCGCTGCGTGAAGCGCGCGTTTTGCTGGCGATCAAGGACACCAATTTCCCGGAATATTCCGGTACCGAGATTGCCGGAACCGTTGTCGATACCGCGCCGAGCATCAAGGCGATCAGCTCGCGCAGCGGTATTACCTTGATCGCGATGGAATCCATCGGCATGTGGCAGCAGGTTGGTTTTCTTGCCGATGTATTCGAAATATTCAAGCGTCACGGCTTGTCCATCGATTTGATTGGATCGGCGGAAACCAACGTCACCGTATCGCTGGACCCAACTGAAAATCTGGTCACCACGGATGTACTGTCGGCGTTGTGCGCCGACCTCGCGACGATTTGTCGGGTGAAGGCCATTGCGCCATGTGCGGCAATCACCCTGGTCGGGCGCGGCATGCGCTCGATGCTGCACAAGTTGTCGTCGGTACTGGCCGAGTTTGGCAACTTGCGCGTGCATTTGATTTCGCAGTCGTCGAACAACCTGA
>DASSXQ010000293.1:0-2735 GCA_035703725.1 Rudaea sp. | reverse complement strand
AGCACGCGAGCTGATTCGTGTTCGCGTGACGCGATCAAGCGACCGAGCCCAGGCGAGCAATGCCGAAGTCGATGGGTCACGGTATTTCGACGCCACGCGCCAGAACCGAATCGCGTTTGCCTTTGCGTCAATTGCCTCACTGACGCATAATCCGCGGCCTTTCCCGTCGCGCCACGCTCATGTCTGATTTCCTGCATCGACTCCCCGACTTCCTCGGCAATCATTTCATGCTGACGACCCTGTTCGTCGGCGTCCTGATTGCGTTGGTTGCTTTCGAGATCAAGCGATTGTTCCGTGGTTATCGCGAACTCACGCCGGCAGCGTTGACCCTGTTGATCAACCGCGAAAATCCCCTGCTCGTGGATTTGTCCAACCAGCCCGATTTCGAAAAAGGCCATATTGCCGGTGCGAAGCACGTCGTGATGAGCCAATTCGATCCGGAAAACAAGGATCTGGCCAAGGTCAAGGATCTTCCGATTGCGGTGTACTGCAAGAGCGGCACATCTTCGGCGCAGGCTGCGGCACGTCTGGTTCGCGCCGGGTTCAAGCATGTGTTCATGCTTGGTGGCGGTCTGAACGGATGGAAACAGGCAGGCATGCCCACCACGCGCGGCAAATAGCCGGCAAACGTTTGCGCACGTCTTTCGGGTACTATCGCCCGTGAATACGCAAGGCCATCGCGCCATTCCGTCGGTAAATATTGCGATGCGCCCGAGAGTGCGCGATCAGTTTCCCTGCGCAGCGGGAACGCAAGACGCAAGCGCGTACCCGTCGTTGCTGGCGCTTTCCCTGCGCAGCGGGGGAAGCTGGCCGCAGGACTGATGGGGCGCATTTGATTTTGGCGCCAAATAATCAAGATCAAAAGCGCCTGGAAAACTCGGATCGCTTGAAAATCCGTGTGACTGCATCCATAAGCAGGCAACAACCGGCAAGATCCCGCACGCAAGGTGCGCCAGCACCTCATCCGTGGGATAATTGGCGTTCTTTTCCCTCACGAATTCAATTCTGGAGTCGCTTTTCATGGCTGACGAAAACACCCAACCCAACGGCGCCATCGCCACCGATCCCAACGCTGCCCAACTGACTCTGCAAAAGGTGTATCTGAAAGATGCCTCTTTCGAAGTGCCGGGCGCACCGCAAATTTTCCAGGAACAAGGTCAGCCGCAGATTCAATTGAACTTGTCGCAGAAAGTCGGCACCCTGGCCGCGGACGTTTACGAAGTGGTGCTTACCATAACCGTGACCTGCAAACTGGCGGACAAAACCGCGTATCTGGCCGAAGTGCAACAGGCTGGCGTATTCGGCGTGAACGGTTTCGACGAAAGCAATCGCAATGCGATTCTCGCCACGTACTGTCCGAACACGTTGTTCCCGTACGCGCGTCAGGCAGTGTCGGACATGATCCAGAATGGCGGTTTCCCGCCGTTTCTGATGCAACCGATCAATTTCGACTCGCTCTACGCCGAACAATTGCAACGGCAAGCTGCCGGTACTGCGCCAAACGCTTGACGGCTCGCGATTGATCCTGACACCGAAGCGACTTGCCACCATCTTGCCCAGACGCAAATCGGCACGATGAACGCGAATACGGCGGCCACTTCGCCCATTGCGGTCCTCGGTGCAGGCTCGTGGGGTACGGCTCTGGCCGTTGCGCTTGCGCGCAACGGTAACGCCGTTACGCTGTGGGGACGCGATCCAGCCGCCATTGCGCAGATGGCGGCAACCCACCGCAACATGCGTTACCTTCCGGATCTGCAATTGCCGCCGGAATTGTCGCTCTGCGACGATTTGATTGCGACCGTACGCGGCGCAAGTTTGGTCCTGATCGTCACCCCGAGCCACGCCTTTGGCGAATTGCTCGACGCCATCGCACCGCATTTCCCCGCAGGTGCGGGATTGGCCTGGGCAACCAAGGGATTCGATCCGGGGTCCGGACGGTTCCTGCATGAGCTCGTTGCCCAGCGCCTGCCCGGTGTACCTGCCGCGATCGTGACCGGCCCCTCGTTCGCGCGTGAAGTCGCACAAGGATTGCCCACTGCGGTCACGGTGCACTCGACCGACCCGGAATTTGCGCAACACATCGCGGATTTGCTGCACAACCCGCATTTTCGCGCCTACACCGGCAACGACATGATTGGCGCCGAACTTGGTGGCGCAATGAAAAATGTGCTCGCCGTTGCCACGGGCGTCTCCGACGGCATGCAGTTCGGCCTGAATGCGCGTGCCGGTTTGATCACTCGAGGCCTCAACGAGATGTTGCGCCTGGGGTCTGCGTTGGGCGCGCGCGCGGAAACCCTGATGGGCCTGGCGGGCCTCGGCGATCTGGCGTTGACCTGCACGGGCGACTTGTCGCGCAACCGGCGACTTGGTCTGGCGCTGGGTCGCGGCGTGCCGCTGCAGCAAGCGGTTGCCGAAATCGGTCAGGTCGTCGAAAGCGTGGAAACGGCCGACACGATCATGCGCCTGGCCAATGCACATGGCCTGGATCTACCCATTGCCCACGGCGTCCAACGCGTACTGCGCGAAGAGGTGACGCCGGCCGAGGCCGTGCGCGATTTGCTCGCGCGTGAACAAAAACCTGAATACACGCAGTCGTTTTTGCGCGGTTGATCGGTGTGATCTCAGCGCTTCAGCGCAACGACGCGATATCCGGAATTGCCATACAGCACACGACCTTGCAGCGCACTTGAAGTCGGAACGACGGCGGTTTGCACGCCGTATTCGTGCTGCAGGGT
>DASSXQ010000255.1:0-3039 GCA_035703725.1 Rudaea sp. | reverse complement strand
CCTGCTGTTGCCACCGGGTGAACCAATCGATTCGGCATTTGCCACATTGCTGGCCTTGCTGATCGAGAATCGCCGCGTGACGTTGTTACCCGAGATCGAAACCCTGTTTGATGAACTCAAACGCGACACTGAAAATGTACTCAAGGTGACGTTGCGCAGCGCCAGCGCAGTAGATGCGGCGCAACGCGACGCCATCAAGGTGGCATTGAAGAAGCGTTTTGATCGGGAAATCGAACTGGTACAAGAAATCGATGCCGACGTCATCGACGGTGCCGTCCTCGACGCTGGCGATCTGGTGATCGACGGCTCCGTGCGCGGTCGCCTGGAGCGATTGCAAACGGCGTTGGGAGCCTGAGCAGCACGCGTAATCCATCAAGCGCAGGCGGGTCAGTGGCAATGAGTGGTTTGCTTTCAAATCCCGAGTTGCATGTCTGCCTGCAAACAAAGAATTCAATTCACCACTCGTCCACACGCGACGGGTGAACGAGGAAACTGCGATGTCAACCACACTCAATCCTTCCGAAATCAGCGAACTGATTCGGGCCCGCATCGACAAGGTCAAGTTGTCCGCCGAGGCGCGCAACGAAGGCAGCATCGTGTCCGTATCCGACGGAATCGTGCGCATTCACGGTCTGGCCGACGTGATGGCCGGTGAGATGATCGAGATGCCGGGCAACACATTTGGCCTGGCGCTGAATCTGGAGCGCGATTCGGTCGGCGCCGTGGTGTTGGGCGATTACGAACACTTGCGCGAAGGCGACAAGGTCAAGACCACCGATCGCATTCTCGAAGTGCCGGTTGGCGAAGCCATGCTTGGTCGCGTCGTCAACGCACTGGGCGAACCGATTGATGGCAAGGGTCCGATTCAGGCGCAGGGCAGCAGCCCGATTGAAAAGGTGGCGCCGGGCGTGATCTGGCGCAAATCGGTATCGCAGCCGGTGCAGACAGGTTACAAGTCCGTCGATGCGATGATTCCGATTGGTCGCGGTCAGCGCGAGCTGATCATTGGCGACCGCCAGACCGGCAAGACTGCGCTGGCCATCGATACCATCATCAACCAGAAAAGCAGCGGCATCAAATGCATCTACGTCGCCATCGGCCAGAAGCAAAGCTCCATCGCCAACGTGGTGCGCAAGCTTGAGGAATTCGGCGCACTGGAGCACACCATCATTGTTGCTGCGTCCGCGTCAGATTCGGCGGCAATGCAATACATCGCCCCGTATTCGGGTTGCGCGATGGGCGAATATTTCCGCGATCGCGGCGAAGATGCACTGATCATTTACGACGATTTGACCAAGCAGGCGTGGGCGTATCGCCAGATTTCATTGCTGCTGCGCCGCCCACCGGGCCGCGAAGCGTATCCGGGCGACGTGTTCTACCTGCATTCGCGTCTGCTTGAGCGTGCCGCACGCGTCAACGAAGAATATGTCGAGCGCGCGACCAACGGCGCGGTCAAAGGCAAAACCGGTTCACTCACCGCACTGCCCATCATCGAAACGCAGGCCGGCGACGTTTCCGCGTTCGTGCCAACCAACGTGATTTCAATTACCGACGGCCAGATCTTCCTCGAAACCGACTTGTTCAACGCCGGCATCCGCCCGGCCGTGAACGCCGGCATTTCCGTGTCGCGCGTGGGTGGTGCGGCCCAGACCAAAATCGTCAAGAAGTTGTCCGGCGGCGTGAAACTGGCGCTGGCGCAATACCGTGAATTGGCGGCATTCGCGCAGTTTGCGTCGGATCTGGATGCGGCCACCCGCGCCCAGCTCGAACGCGGCCAGCGCGTGACCGAACTGATGAAGCAGCCGCAGTACGCGCCCTTGAGCATCGCCAAGCTGGCGTTGTCGCTGTATGCCGCCGAAAAAGGCTATCTGGACGACTTGCCGGTTGCGCAGATTCTGCCGTTCGAGAAGGCGCTGCACGCGCATTTTGAAAGCAATTACGCGGATTGGGTGAAAGCCGCAAACGACAAGGCCGACTGGAACGACGCGATCGAAGCGACGCTCAAGAAAGGCCTTGAAGAGTTCAAGAAGACGGGAAGTTGGTAGTGAAGCCCGGAATGGGGAAGCGGGAGTCGGGAATCGCTCACAGCGCGGTTCTCTAGCTCGAACGATTTCCGATTCTCCACTCTCGATTCCCGCAAGCGAACATAGTGAGCGAAGCAAATGGCTGGTGCACGCGAAATCCGAACCAAGATCAAAAGCGTAGCGAACACCCGCAAGGTGACGCGCGCGCTGGAAATGGTATCGGCATCAAAAATCCGCAAGGCGCAAGAACTCATGCGCGCCTCGCGCCCCTATGCGCGTGCAATGCGTCAGGTCATAGGTCACCTGGCGCGCGCCAACAGCGAATACAAGCATCCGTTCCTGAGCCAACGCGAGCAGGTCAAGCGTGTCGGTTACATCATCGTGTCCACGGATCGCGGCCTGTGCGGCGGATTGAACTCCAACTTGTTCCGCAAGCTGCTGGCCGATATCCGCGTCTGGCAGGAGAAGAACGTTGAAGTGGATATCGTGGCGATCGGCACCAAGGCCAACACCTTTTTCAAACGGCTGAACGTCAATCTGGTTGGCAGCGCATCGCATCTGGGTGAGAATCCGAAGATTGAAAAGCTGATCGGCGTGATCAAGATCATGCTCGATGCCTACAGCGAAGGTCGCATCGACCGGCTGACCCTGGTCTACAACGATTTCATCAACACCATGACGCAAAAACCGGCGCTGGATCAGTTGCTGCCGCTGCCCGCGTCCGATGAATTGGTCAGTGCTCACGATTGGGACTATCTGTACGAACCCGACCCGGAAACCGTGCTTGAACATGTCTTGACGCGCTACATCGAATCGCTGGTGTATCAGTCCACGCTGGAAAACCTGGCCAGCGAGCACGCAGCGCGCATGGTCGCCATGAAGTCCGCGAGCGATAACGCGAGCAAGGCAATCGACTCGCTGACGTTGATTTACAACAAGGCACGCCAGGCTGCCATCACCCAGGAAATTTCGGAAATCGTGAGTGGTGCGGCGGCAGTTTGAGTTATTCCTTCTC
>DASSXQ010000073.1:0-4544 GCA_035703725.1 Rudaea sp. | reverse complement strand
TCTGAAGATTGCGCGCGTGCAGCGTCGCAGCGATGCGTTGCAACTGGCGTGCGACATGCTCGTCCAGATCCACCGGTCGCATCTGCAAGGATTCGATGCCGGCGTCGAGTCGGGTCAATAGCAGCAACGCGGATACGATGCTCTCCAGTTCCCCACCGATGTTGCCGACTTCATCAAGCAATTCTCGAGTCGAGCGTTCGCCCGGATACAGTTGCTCCACATCCACCAAGGCACGCAGTTCGGCCAGACGGGTTCGGGTTTCATGGGCCAGCGCACTGGCAAATTGGCGTTCGCGCTGCATGCCATCACTCATGCGTTCAAGCACTTCGTTGAAGCGCGCAATCAGCGGCTCGAGTTCGCGCGTGCCGGTGCCGGTCAAACGCTGCTCGACGGCTTGCGGACCGACATGGCGCATTTGCGCGGCGAGCAAGGCGAGCGGTTTCAGGCCGCGTCGCACCAGCCGCGGCGAGAGCAGCAGCACAACGATCAAGGCGGCCATCGGGGTAAGCAGCAGGATGGCATCGATCGTGTCCAACATCTCGTCCAATTTGGTTCGCGGTTGCATCAGCACAATGGTGCATGCGCGGGACGCGACGCTCGTGGCGGCCGACAATTTCCCGGTATCCCCGGTGTTTTGTTGCGTGAGGGCATCGAATTGGTAGCGGACCGTTCGCCATGTCACCTCGTCCACGGTCACGTCGTCAAAGATGGGTTCCTGCGTTGCCTCTGCCTTCCATTCGCCGGGATAGCGCGGAGCACCGGGATCGCTGGAGATGCGGTCGCCATTCTTGCACTGGATGTCAAATGTGCCTGAAGTCTCGCCGCGAAAAACACTGTCGCGGGGTGAGCGGGTGTTTTTCATGGTCGCGCTGGCGGTGTCCACCGAGACCAATGCGACCAGAGTCCTCGCTTGCGTCAGCAAGGTATCGTCGAAGCGCTGGACCATTTCGGTATCCACCATCTGATCCATGATGACAGCAGCCGCGCCAACGACCAGCACCATGGAGATGCCGAGCAGAAAGGCAATTCGCGTCGACAGTGAATGAGCGTTCACGCGATCAGGTAGCCAACGCCGCGGCGTGTCGTGATCAGTTGGCCAAGCCCGATGGCGGCCAGTTTGCGCCGCAAGCCGAAAATCAATACTTCGACACTGCGCTCGGATGCGGTTGAATCGCTGCCGGCGGTGTGATCGAGGATCTGGGTGCGCGACAACGCGCGTCCGCGTTGGCGCACCAGCAATGCCAGCAGGGCAAACTCGCGTGGTGTCAGCGCCAATGGCTGACCGTCGGCGGACGCTGCGGAGCGCGCGCGCATGTCGATGCGCAGGCCCTCGCACTCCAGCACGGGGCGTAGCGCCTGCTCGGGGCGCCGCGCCAGGGCGCGCAGTCGCGCCAGCAGTTCTTCGAAGGAAAATGGTTTGACGAGGTAATCATCGGCACCAAGATCCAACGCCTCGACACGATCGGCAATCTGATCGCGGGCAGACAGCACCAGCACTCTCGGGCGCTCGCGCCACTGCGTCATTCCACGCAGTACGGTCAGGCCATCCACGCGTGGAAGCATCAGATCGAGAATAACCAGATCATAGGCATAGGCATGCAGGAAGCCTTGGGCGGCAGCGCCATCGGGCGCAGCATCCACAGTGAATCCGGCAGCCGTGAGGCCGCGCTGGACGGTGAGACGAAGACGCTCGGAGTCTTCGACCAGCAGAAGCTTCATCGTCAGCACGCACGCAAGAGCACAGGCATGAGTGTACGCGATTGGCGCGGCGGTCATGCAAAACCCGAGCTTGCTAAGCATTCCCTAAGCTGGGGGTTTTATCGTGAGCGAGTTTGCTTGCGAAATTGATCTTCAATTCATGCCGAGACGACCATGCCATCACAGACCGGACTGATCCGGCGTTTTCGACCGCTGATCTGGTTCGGCGTGTGCTTTGTAACCGTTTCGTTCGTCACTCGGCTGGTCCTGTTGTTGATGACCGGTTCCGGCGTACCGCCACGCCTGACTTACTGGCTCTATGCTTTCGGCGTGGGCCTTGGCTACGATCTGGTGACTTTCATTTACGTCGCCTGGCCGTTAGTGCTGTTTCTGTGGTTGGTGCCGACGCGACGCGGTCGCTTGTCCGCTACGCGGCAATGGCTGCTTTACGCGTTGTCGATGCTCATCCTGTGCGCTGTTTGTCTTGGATTTTTGCGCTGGCATTTCGATGCGAACTGGAAGACTGCGTGGCCCGTGCTGCTGCCGTTCCTGTTTGTCCTGCCCATGGCGGCGTTTACCTATGCCTCACGCAGCGGCGAATGGATTTTGCGCGGCTTGTGTCTGCTGCTCTTGTTCGGTCTGCTGTTCGTGGCGGCCTCCGAGCTGACCTTCTGGGACGAATTCGGGGCGCGTTTCAATTTCATCGCGGTGGACTATCTCGTCTTCACGCGTGAAGTGATCGGAAACATCAAGGAGTCTTATCCGGTTGCGCGCTGGCTGACCATTCTGCTGGTGGCCGCGATAGTGATTGTTGCATTCACGCGGCGCAGCCTGCGCACGCAAGACGACACCAGTCGATTGGGTCAACGCACACTGGTGGTTCTGGCTTGGCTCGCCCTGACCGTGGTCACGGCGTTTGCGCTCAACGCGGGAATGAAGGATCGCGTTGACAATTCCTATGTCAATTCGCTTGCCGGCAATGGCATCTATCAGTTTTTTGCCGCGTTCCGTGGCGCCAAGCTGGACTTCCATCGCTTCTACCGAACCTTGCCCGACGATCAGGCTTACGCGATCGCGCGCAAGTTGCTGAAGACGCCCGACGCAACCTGGGTCAACGCTGACCCGCACGACATCACCCGCGCCATTCGCAATCCCGCGCCGGAAAAACACCTCAACGTCGTACTCATTACCGTCGAGAGTCTGTCCGCACGCTATCTGGGCGTGTTCGGAAGCACCAAGGGCTTGACCCCCAATCTGGACAAGCTCGCCGACGAGAGCCTGTTCTTCGAACACGTTTATGCCAACGGCACCCGAACCGTGCGCGGACTGGAAGCGGTGACATTGTCGATACCTCCAACGCCGGGAGACTCGCTACTCAAACAAAAACACAATGAAGGTCTGTTCTCGCTTGCCGATCTGTTCAATCAGCGTGGCTATGAATCGGAGTTCGTCTACGGCGGGTACGGCTACTTCGACAACATGAATGCGTTTTTTCAGCACAACGGATACCAGGCGGTCGATCGACGCGACATTCCTGCCACTGCGACCATCCACAGCGAAAACGTCTGGGGCGTGGCCGACGAGGACCTGTACACGCTGGCCATGTCGAGGATGGACAAAATCCACGCGCGCAACCAGCCGTTCTTCCTGCACATCATGACCACTTCGAACCATCGGCCCTTTACCTGGCCGCGTGGGCGAGTGGACATGGCGCAGGGTTCGCGGCGCGGCGCGGTGAAATACACGGATTGGGCGATTGGCGACTTCATTGCGCGCATGCGCAACAAACCATATTTTGCCGACACCGTGTTCATCATCACCGCAGATCATTGCGCCGCCAGCGATGGCCGCACGCGCATTCCGCTGAATCGCTACCACATTCCGCTGTTCATCTATTCGCCTGCGCACATCGTCCCGCAACGAATTGATCGCATGGTTTCGCAGATCGACATTTCTCCGACCCTGCTTGGCTTGCTGCATTTCAGTTACCGCACCCGATTTTTCGGCCACGACATCTTCGCTCTGCCGCCCGGCGATGAGCGCGCATACCCGTCCACCTATCAAAATCTGGGATATCTGCGTGGTTTGGGACTGACTATTCTGTCGCCCGGCGACAAGGTGGAACAGGTGCAAGCCGATCCGGTCACCGGCGACGCCACGCCATATGCGAAGCCGGACCCGGTGCAAATCGATGAGGCGACCGCGCTTTATCAGGTGGCCTACGATGAGTTTGAAAGTGGCCGCATGCGTTGGCGCGAGAGCGATGCCATCATTCCCCGTGCGACGCAACAACGCCAAGACCAATCGGACCCGGGAAATAGCGAGGACCAGACAGATGCAGCGCGTCCCGCAGCGGCGACAAAACCTTGGTTTCCGAATGGCTTGAAATAGTCGCCTGCATGCTGATTCATGCCAGCCTTTCAGGTGCGCGTTTTCTGCGTGCGGGTTTCCGAGGCTTTGGCAACGGCATGAGTTTCGCCGTTTCGAGGATGAGATTGCGCATCACGTCCGAGTCGTCAAGCAACTCGTCGGCGACCGGATAATTCTTGGCGCAGGAGTAGGGCGGTCGCTGCGACAGATCCGGGGCCAGTCGTGTCGATGCCGCAGAAGGCTTGACGAAAACGCTGTTGTCGCAGACGAAGGCAACAACCTTGCGAAATACGATCCAGCGTACCTTGGCGCCGCAAGGCAGCCAATCGACGCGTGGATGTCGGAGCTTTCCGCGCTGATTCCGAGCCTGCGCGGGGCCAGTCCGGGGCCAGTCAAAACCACCACAAATCAGCAAGTCGTTGATTTGGTTGGTGGGCGCTACAGGGATCGAACCTGTGACCCCTACCATGTCAAGG
>DASSXQ010000180.1:0-35373 GCA_035703725.1 Rudaea sp. | reverse complement strand
GACCCTCGTGCATCGCGCCGACGCCGGTCCCGAGCGCAGTCGAACCGAGCAGTGCAAACCGTTACGAAGCAGGATTGCTGCCCCGGTGCTCAGGGAACCTGTGCACGGTCTGGCGCTTGGGTCAGGCCGCGCAGAGGCTCCTTAGCGCAGCATGTACTCGCGAATGGCGACGGCGTTGTTGTGCTCGATGTCGCGTGCAGCGAATACCAGGGTGACAGTGCCGCTGGCGACAAGTCTGCGCAAGGTCGCCACGGGCTCGGGATTGTTTTTCAGTTCGACGAAGAATCGCGTGCGAAATTCGTTCCACTTGGCCGGATCGTGGCCGAACCATTGGCGCAAGGCCGTGCTCGGCGCGATGTCGCGCAACCACAAATCAAGCTTCAGCGATTCCCGGGTTTTGCCGCGTGGCCACAGGCGATCGACCAGGATGCGTTTGCCGTCGCCGCGGGCAGGGGATTCGTTGCTGCGCTTGAGAAGAATTGTAGCGGGCATGATGATTATTCCGGGGTTGTGCTGCCAGCCTGCGCCGGACGTGCGCGACGGTCAAGTATCGCCATGGCGGTGGGCTATAATTCACGTCTTTGGCTTCCGGAATTCCCCAGCGCATGACTCGACGTATTGTCCAACGCCGTTCGCAAATCCACGGTAACGGCGTTTTCGCCGCACGAGATATTCCCGCCGGCATCACCTTGATCGAGTATCGCGGTCGCCGACTAACCCACAATCAGGCAGATCGCGCTTACGGCGGCGATGTGGAGAGTGGACACACGTTCTTGTTCACGCTCAACGAAAAATATCTCATTGACGCAAACGTCGGTGGCAACGTTGCGCGCTGGATCAATCACGGTTGCGCACCAAACTGCGAGGCCTTGGTGGTTGAAAGCGATGATGGCGACCCAGCCAAGGATCGCGTCGTCATTGACAGCATTCGCGCCATTCGCGCTGGCGAAGAACTTACCTACAATTATGGCATTACCCTGGAAGAACCCCATACGCCGCGCCTCAAGGCCATCTGGGCGTGCCGCTGCGGTGCGCGCAAATGCACGGGCACGATGCTCCAGCCAAAGCGGAAAAAGCGTTGACTCTCAGGTTTCGGAATTGTTGCCACCGCTGCGCCCGATGTGCAGATAGGTGACCAAGGCGAACGCCAGCAGTGCGCCGGCGACAAGCAGGCCAAGCACAAAGGTAAATCCATCGGGCGCGTCGCCACGACCTCCGACATTGGCGGGTGGTTGAGCCTCGACTGCGGGTGTTGCGTCGGCGGAATGCTGCGGCAACGCCTTTGCAGGGCGGGCAACTGGCGCCGGCGGTGTCGCTTGCGCAGGTGGTGGTGTGGCGGGAACAGGTTTGTCTGGCCGACGAACAGCCGGTTCGGGAGCAGCCGTTGAGGCAATCGATTGGCCCATGGCGGCATCGTCCGATGACCGTGTGTCGCGAACAACAGGTTTAATGATCGATTGATAGACCGGTGGTGGCGGCGGGGGTGGTGGCGGAGTGGCAGGGGCACTGGCCGCACTGTCTTTTTCGGGGTTGGCTGCATTCGGACCAGCCGCTGCACCGGGTTGATTGCCATTGCGCGCGACTCCACCGGGCAACGCGATTCCGTTCGGTCCTTGCGTGGCCGGATTTTGCCGGTTCTGCTGATTTTGCAGTTGCTGGTTTTGCTGCACAAAACCCGAAGATTGCGCCTGCACGTCGGCCGACGGTTGCGTCGGGTCCTGATTGGGAAGCGTGGTGGTGACGCCGGAATTGGTTGCGCCGACGCCGGCGACTGCCGGCAGGGCCGCAATGCAGCCGGCGACAAGAATCAGGAACTGGATGGGCAAAATTCGCATTTTGGAAGTTGCTGGCCGAGATCGGGGACTTATCTTACCCGGATGTGCGTGCCATCGTGGAACGCAGCAGGCGTATTGCGTGGTTGTCGGCGATTTAATTCGGCACGCTCAGCAGGGACCGTCATAGCTGATGGCGATGATGGAGTAACAATGGCGTCCACCAGGCAAATCAGCTTCGATGTCCTCGCCAACACGTTTGCGCAACAGCGAGCGTGCCAGCGGCGAGTCGATGCTGATTGCTGCGCTGGCGGCATCGGTTTCATCCGGACCGACGATGCGCACGGATTGTTGTTTGCCGGCGTCATCCTCAATCCGAATCCATGCGCCAAAATACACCGAGTCGCGGTCATTCGGCGCCTGTGAGCAGATCCGCAGCGCAGGCAGGCGTTTGCTCAGATAGCGCACGCGTCGATCAATTTCCCCGAGTTGCTTCTTGCGATACGTGTATTCGGCGTTTTCCGAACGATCACCTTCGGCTGCGGCAGCGGCCAAAGCCTTGACCACTTCAGGGCGCAGTTCGCGCCATAAATGATCCAGCTCGGATTTCAACTTGCGCTGACCTTCGGCGCTGATGATTGCCGTGGATGCGGCTTGCGGCGGACGCCAACGCGTCATTGCTGCGGCGGAACACTTGTTGGTTTCGCTGCGCTGCTGCTTGCGGAAGTCGCCGCGACTTTGTCGAGAAATGCAAGATAGGCGTCCACTTGCGCAATGATCGGATCATTCGGCATCGTGATCTTGATCTGATTGAGCAACGCGCGCGCCTGCATCTGCTTGTTCATGCGCTCGGCCCACAATTTGGCCGCGAGCAGGTAGTTGCGACCGATATCCGCGTGGCCACGAAAGCGCTTGTGAAACCCGGCCAGCACACCCATGGCGACCTGAGTCTGCCCACTGTCTGCGGCCGCGTGGGCAAGGCGAGTGATGTCATCGGCGTTGTCCAGCGCAAAAGCGGGATCGGCAATCTGACACGCGCGTGCAACTTCAATGGCGCGACGATCCTGATCGCGGCTCAACAGCAGAGGTACATATTCCTTGCCATGGGCGATGAGTTCGGCCTGCGCATCGTTCTGGCTCAGCCAGTGTCGATATTCATCGTGCAACGGCAACATGTCCGGATGGGCGCGCAATTCGTCGCGCAAAAGCGCTGCGGCACCTTGCGTGTCTCCGCCTGCTGCACGGCCGCGCGCTGCATCGAGAATCGCGCGCGCCGGGTCGGTGTGTGGCACTTCGTCGAATAATTGCAGATGCCCGGTGTAGCCCAATTCGTCGCGGTTTTCGTGAATGACGCTGCCGATCAAATGGAAATTTGCAAGCATCAGGTAATTGACCACGCAATAGATGAGCGGTACGGCAATGATGAATGGCAATACGTCGTTGACCAGTGTGGCGACGACGCTTTGTACCAGCAGCGCGGAAACAAAGAAGCCGACCAGCACGTAATATGAATTGCCAATGCGCGCGGCAATCATCAGCCAGGCAAGCGGATTCAAGGCGCGACCGATGCCTTCTTCCAGCGCCAATATCATCATCATTGCCGGCATCGCGAACATCAGAACCAATCCGAGTGCCAATTGCGCGATGGTGCCGTACCACAATCCAACCAGATACAACACGACTTCAACGGAGATCAGCAGCAACACCGCGTAATAGCTGATGGAATCGCTCACACTCAGCGCAATTTCGGGCGCGCTTTCGCGACCGTTTGCCGACCAGCGCAATACCTCGAATGCGTATTTGAACAATGCGGCCCAGATAATCAAATCCAGAAACATGCCGACGACGGGCAGATACACCACCAGGTGCGCTACCGCCAACGCCAGCACGGTCGCCAGTGCCGCGGGTTGCAGCGGAAACCGCAGTATCTGCAGGCAGCGTTCACGCACGGATTTGCGTGGCGCGACCGGCATTTGCGCAGCCGTGTTCATTTACGCGATATGGAGCCCAGCACGCCGCGCAGGATGCTGCGTCCCAATTGGCCACCCGCGTTGCGCGCTGCCGACTTTGCCAGCGATTCGAGCATGCCCTGACGCCTGCCGGTACCGAACAACATGTCGTGCAGTGCCTTGCCCCAGCCCGAACTTTTTTCGCCAGCCGCATCTGCGGGTTTTGTCGCGGCCGACTCGATCGGGGCGGTAGCAGCTTCTTCGGCCGTGCGTTGGGCCAAAATCTCCGCAGCAGACTCGCGATCGATCGCGGTATCGTATTTTCCGCCAACCGGAGAACGCGAGCGGATCGTGGTGCGTTCTTCATCCGAGATGGATCCGATTCGCGATGTTGGCGGTGCGATCAGCGTGCGCTGTACCGGCATCGGCACGCCCTTGTCCAGCAGCATGGAAACCAGCGCTTCACCGACACCCAGTTGCGACAACATGCCGGCGACGTCGCCGATTTGCGGATTTGGTGCAAACGTCTGCGCGGCGGCGTTAACGGCCTTTTGGTCGCGCGGGGTGAATGCGCGCAACGCGTGCTGAATGCGATTGCCAAGTTGGCCCAAAATGACTTCAGGCACATCGTCGGGATATTGCGAACAGAAATAGACGCCCACGCCCTTTGAACGAATCAGACGCACGACTTGTTCCACGCGCCGTTGCAAGGCTGCCGGACAATCGTCGAACAAAAGGTGCGCCTCGTCGAAAAAGAACACCAGCTTCGGCAGTTCCTGGTCGCCGACTTCAGGCAGCTTCTCGAACAATTCGGAAAGCAGCCACAACAGGAATGTCGAATACAGTTTTGGCTTGAGGATCAATTGATCGGCAGCAAGGATGTTGACGATGCCGCGTCCGCTCATGTCCTGGCGCATGAAATCCATCAGATCAAGTGCTGGTTCGCCGAAGAACACGTCGCCACCAGCGCTATCCAGACTGAGCAACGCACGCTGGATTGCCGCGATCGAGCTGGCATTGACCAGGCCATACTTCGCGGAAATCGACTTTATATTCTCTTTTTTGCCGGTATGGGTCAGTAGTGCGCGCAGGTCTTTCAGATCCAGCAGCAGCCAGCCGTTGTCGTCAGCAAGCTTGAACAAGACTTCCAGCGTGCCACTTTGCACATCGTTGAGTTCGAGCAATCGGGTGAGCAAATGCGGGCCCATTTCCGAAACCGTGGCGCGCACGGGGTGGCCAAGCTTGCCGTAAATATCCCAGAACACGACCGGGTTTGCCGCCGGTTTGAAATCGGTCAGACCAAGTTTCTCCAATCGTGGTTTGAGTTTGTCGCTGACCACGGCAGCTTGGGAAAGGCCGGCAAGATCGCCTTTGACATCGGCCAGGAACACCGGAACGCCTAGCCGGGAGAACCCTTCGGCCAACACCATCAAAGACACCGTTTTTCCGGTTCCGGTCGCGCCTGCCGTCATGCCGTGGCGGTTGCCGTAACGCGCCTGCAGAACCACGTCAAGAGGTTTGGAATCAACGCCGCTTTTACCGATCAGGATTTCGTTCACTGTGTATTTCCCGCAAAGAGATGTGCCATTGTAGCGGCGGAAAGCCGATAGCGCAGGGTTGTCGTGGCGTCGCGTGCTGTGTAGTGTGGTCGCTTTGCCGCCAACCGAGTCGAACATGTTGAAACAATGGATGCTACTTGCAGCAATCGGCGCGCTTTGCGCTTGTGCCGCACAACCCGCGCGCAACCATGGTGCGACTGCACCAGCGCCAGATCCTGCAATTGTTGCATTGTATACGCGTCTGGATGGCGACACTCAGCAATATCGCCAGGCACACTCCGCGGGTCTTGATGATGCGCAATCCGCGCAGGCCCAGGCCGCGGCTGCGCTTGACGATTTGCACGCTGCCGCCAACCAGTGTGTGAGGTTGCCGGGTTGCGAAACGCAGCGCTTCATCAATGCGTTCGACCAACTGCTGCGCGCGCAGTCACCGGTGTTGGCTGCTGACGACACCAAAGCGGATGTGCCTGGGGCAATCACCGAAGCCGGTGAGTCATCACCGGTCATTGCCGCTTTGCCGCAAACGGGCCGCTCGGTCGCCTTGCTCAAGGGTCACAAGCTTGGCGACATCATCAGCATCAACGATCCCATGAAAGTTTCGCTGGAGTTGTGGTTGACTCAATACCGGCCGAATCTGATGAACGCGTATGAAAACTACGAGTACCTGCGTCAGCAAATGTGGCCGGATTATCACAAGGCAGGTTTGCCCGAGGCCTTGCTGTTCGGCATTCTCGCCCAGGAATCCGGCGGCAAGGTTCATGCGGTATCCAGTTCCGGTGCCAGCGGGCCGTTGCAGTTCATGTCGGCAACGGGCGCGCGATTTGGTCTGGGTGTAATTGATGGATTCGACCAGCGCTTTGATCCCACCATGGCCACGCGTGCCAATGCTGCATATATCAATGAGCAGCTCGGGGTGTTCAACGACAACCTCGAATTGGCGTTGGCTGCCTACAACGGTGGCGAAGGCGCAATGCGCCGGCTTGCCGCACGTTATCCGAATGCGGGCTTCTGGGATCCGAAAATATATTTTTCCGTATCTGCGGAAACGCGCAACTACGTGCCGATGGTATTGGCTGCGGCGTGGTTGTTCCTGCATCCGGACCGTTACAACCTCGTGTTCCCGCATATCGACAACCAGCGCGATCATGTTGCTCTTGCCGTCCCGGCATCCATCGACGAACTGACGATTTGTCTGGGGCAAAGCGGGAACCGCAATGGCTGGTTTCGCACGCTGCGCAATTTGAATCCGCAATACGATCCGCGCAAACAACTTGCCGTTGGTACTCGAATCAATTTGCCGGCGGCGCTTGTCGAAACGTACGCCGCCAATTGCAAGCAGGGAGCATGGGTTGAACTGGCCACTGATCTGCATTCCGCCGCGCGCCCGGCTCCGCCGCCACCCAAGACCTATGTCGTGCGTCACGGTGACACGCTGGGCGCCATCGCACGTCGGCACCAGTGCGGCAGCATTCACGATTTGGCGCGCATCAACCAGATCAAGCCGCCTCGCTACAGTTTGCGTGCAGGTCAGACCCTGCGGATCGACAGTTGCAAACGCTGAGGGTTGAAGAAAGGGAAGTCGCAGAAGCCACGAGTTTCAGATGGCAGCCTGCACGCGAATGGCGGCCCCGGATTTTCAGTCCTCAGCACTGAAGCAACACCTGGCATAACCTCAATCCGCATCACCACCGAATTGAACCAGGGGCGAAAAAAAACGCCGGGCTGGGCCCGGCGTTTTCATTCGATCGCACTCGGAATTATTCTTTCAAGCGGCCTGCTCGACAAACCATTTATTGCCTTCCACTGGCGGAGCGCTTTGCTTGAGGATGCGCAAGGCGCGCATCAATTGCCGATGCAGGTTCTGCATTTCGGCGTATTTGGAATCCTTGGTTTCGTGATAGGCGACGGTCATCCACAAGGCAATTCCGCGCAGTTGCACATGCGGGTTATCGGATTTCATGCGGCTATAGCCAAGATCGGTACCGCTGCCCCAAGGCTGATAGCGTTGGGCTTGATCGACCGTACCGTACAGATGCGGAAATTCGCATTTGGCGGCGGTGGCGAACTCGCGCATGGCGATTGCAGCCAGTTGACGCCGGCTCGCTGTCGGCATTGCGGCAATCGCTTTTTCGATCTCGCGGAACTGGCGGTTCAACTGGATGGAGCGAGTCAGGGCAATGATTCGAGTGACGATTCGCATGATATTCCTCGTACTTTGATACGCGTCGCGTAACTGCAATCGCGCTGACACTATATAGCGATTGGAATGCGTTCGCATGCAAAGTGCGTCACATTCCGACCTTCCGCGTCACATTGTGGCTGATTCTCCGAAAAAATGCACGTGCTTTTGCCGGCCTGCAAATTGAAGCCGGTTTGCGTCGTCAGGAGTGCAGCAAGATATTGAATTCAAGGATATTTGCCAATCGACTGGCCCATGCGGACGGGCGCCTCGGCAGGCAGATTCGGGTCAATACGGCCGGCAGATTCCGGCAACAGCACGATGACGGTCGAACCCATATTGAAGCGGCCCAATTCCTCGCCTCGCTGCAATTGGATCCGGCTTGCTGACCAGTCGCGTGTGGTAATGGCTCGAGCATGGGGTGGTACTTCGACGCCGCTCCATACCGTCTGAATTCCCGAAACCAGCATGGCACCGACCATGACCACGACAAAGGGACCATGATCGCCAACGAAATGACACACCAAGCGTTCGTTGCGCGCGAACAATCCGGGTACGCCCGCCACGGCGAACGGCGCAACGCTGAACAGGCGTCCCGGCACGTGCACGGTTTGCTGCAGGCGCCCTGATAGTGGCGCATGCACGCGATGGTAATCGCGTGGCGACAGATACACGGTCAGGAATGAGCCGTTCGCATAATTGGCGGCAAGTGCGTCGTCGGCGATCAGTTCGGCAACACTGAAATCACGTCCCTTGGCCTGCAGGATGCTGCCGTCCCGAATTGCGCCGGATTGGCTGATGCGTCCGTCGGCGGGACAAACGACGGCCTGAACATCGGCCGGAATCGTGCGCGCGCCGGGTTTCAACGGTCGGGTGAAGAATGCATTGAAGTTTGCGTAGGAGAAAGGATCGGGTTGCTCGGCTTCGCTCATGTCGACCCGGTAGTTGCGTACGATCGTCGCAATCAGCCAGTTTTTCCACGGTCGCCACGTCCATCGCGTTGCATGGTAGACGATGCGCGAGAGCAGGCGATGAGGCAGTACGTATTGCAGCAACAGGAACAATCGCATGCTTCAGACTCGGCAGGAGCACGCAGATGCAGCAACCTGGCGAAACGACGTGATCGCCTGGCTGGTCATGGTGCAAAAATTTTCGGGAGAGTGTTTCATCGCTGCATTATACGTGGCAGGTTCGCCTATACTTGCGCCTTCCACGACTGCGCGCCGCCATAGTGACTGCCGAACTGTCCACCATCATCGATTTCATTCGTTACGGAGCCAGCCGTTTCGCTGCCGCAAACCTGTGTTTTGGTCACAGTTACGACAATGCGATGGATGAGGCGACACATGCCGTGCTGCAAACCTTGAATCTGCCCCACGATTTGTCACCGGCCTATGGTCAGGCCACGCTGGTCGCTGCCGAGCGCAAGCGTGTGCTGGCACTGATCGAGCGCCGCGTGCGCGAGCGCAAGCCGATCGCCTATTTGACCGGCGAGGCCTGGTTTGCGGGACTCAAGTTCAAATCCGACGAGCGCGCGCTGGTGCCACGTTCGCCAATTGCCGAAACCATCCAGAATGGCTTTTCACCGTGGATCGACGCGATTGAAGTTCGTCGAGCGCTGGATTTGTGTTGCGGAGGCGGATGTATTGGCATCGCCATGGCCGTGCACAATCCGGATTGGCAGGTCGATCTGGTCGATGTCAGCGAAGCAGCATTGTCGCTGGCGCGCGAAAACATCGTTTTTCAGGATGTCGGTGCGCGCGTGCGCGAAATCAAATCCGATTTGTTTGCCGCGCTCAAAGGCGAACGATACGATCTTGTTGTCAGCAATCCGCCTTACGTCACCCATCGCGAATACGATGAACTGCCCCCCGAATACGAACATGAACCGGCATTGGGTTTGAAAGCGGGTGCAGATGGACTGGATTTTGCGCTACGCATACTTGCCGATGCGCCAGACTACATGCAGCCAAATGGGTGTCTGATTGTGGAGGTTGGAGAAAGCGAAGCCGCACTGACGAAATGCCTGCCGAAACTGCCCTTGAACTGGATTGAGTTTGAAGTCGGTCAAATGGGTGTTTTTTCAATCGAGCGTGAGGAGATCGTCAAGCACATGAAGTCCATTCGCGCCGCATTGGCGAAGCGCTGATATTCGTTGCTGACCACATTGCTTTTTTCGCACTCAGCTCTGAAGCAAAAACCAGGAACTCGATGACCAGCCCTTCGGCTGTTGTAAAGCACTTCCAGCCTTCGCCGGAATGACAAGTGAAATGCGACGGCCAGCCCAAACTTCAGCCCTTCAGCCCTAAACCTCAACCTTCAGCCCTCAGCCCTTCCGCCTCATGGCCAGCAACTCCTTCGGCAAACTCCTGACCGTCACGACGTTTGGCGAAAGTCACGGACCGGCAATTGGCTGCGTCATTGACGGCTGTCCGCCGGGATTGACGATTGCCGCGCAAGACTTTCGCCAGGATCTGTCGCGTCGCGCCACCGGAACGTCGCGCTTCACCTCGCAGCGCCACGAAGCCGATGATGTCGAGATTCTATCGGGCCTGTTCGAGGGTCGAACCACCGGTACCCCGATTGCGTTGCTGATTCGAAACACGGACGCGCGCTCGAAAGATTATGCGGAAGTTGCGCAGACCTTCCGCCCCGGGCATGCCGACTACACCTATTGGCACAAGTACGGCATTCGTGATCCGCGTGGTGGCGGACGATCTTCCGCGCGTGAGACCACAATGCGCGTGGCCGCCGGGGTTGTCGCGAAGAAATGGTTGCGCGAACGATTCAATATCGTCGTGCGTGGCTGGTTGGCGGCACTCGGACCACTGACGCCGCGCAAATTCGATTGGGCCTGCGTCGAATCCAATCCATTCTTCTGGCCGGACGCCGAGATGGTTGCGGAGCTGGAAAGCTACATCGATGCGTTGCGCAAATCCGGTGATTCAATTGGCGCACGCGTCAACGTTGTCGCGGATAACGTGCCGGCAGGTTGGGGCGAGCCCATCTACGGAAAGCTCGATGGCGAACTCGCCGCTGCATTGATGTCCATCAATGCCGTCAAAGGCGTGGAAATTGGTGCAGGTTTCGATGTCGTGGGACAACGCGGCAGTGAACATCGTGACGAGATGACCTCTGACGGATTCCTGTCCAACCATGCCGGTGGCATTCTTGGCGGGATATCCAGCGGCCAGCCGATTGTCGCGTCGCTGGCTTTGAAGCCTGCATCGAGCATCCTGATTCCGGGCCGCAGCGTGAATCTGGCTGGCGACGCCGTGGAGGTGCGCACGCGCGGACGTCACGATCCGTGCGTTGGCATTCGCGCCACCCCGATCGCCGAGGCGATGATGGCGCTGGTGTTGATGGATCAGGCATTGCGTCATCGCGCCCAGTGTGCAGACGTGGGCGAGGTGAAGCCCCTTGTACCCGGAACACTCGGCAACAGCCGTTGATTCGATGTTCGGTCAAACATGCGTTACACGATAGACCGTGTCGACAATACTTACTTCTTCGAGAACCCATCGATGTCGAAAAAAGCGAAATACAATGTAGCCATGATCGGCGCAACGGGCGCAGTCGGTGAAACCCTGCTGGCGATACTTGCGCAACGAAAATTTCCTCTCGGCGAATTTTTTCCACTCGCCAGTGGTCGTTCCGCCGGTGCGGAAGTCACGTTGGCAAGCAGGAAATATACGGTAAAGAATCTGGCCGACTTCGATTTTTCAGGCGTCGACATCGCGTTTTTCTCCGCTGGTGCCAGCGTCAGTCGCGAGCACGCGCCACGCGCGGCTGCTGCAGGCGCCGCGGTCATCGACAACACCTCGGAATTTCGTCGTCGCGACGATATTCCGCTGGTCGTCAGTGAGGTCAATCCGCACGCACTGGCGGGCTATACCGAAACCGGCATCATTGCCAATCCGAATTGCTCGACCATGCAAATGCTGGTCGCATTGGCGCCGATCCACCGCCAGGTGGGGATCGAGCGCATCAACGTGGCCACTTACCAGTCGGTATCGGGGGCGGGGCGTTCAGGCATGGAAGAACTGGGCAAACAAACCGCGGCGCTGCTCAACTTTCAGTCGGTCAAGCCAGCCAAGTTCAGCAAACAAATTGCGTTTAATGTGATCCCGCACATCGACGATTTTCAGGAAAACGGCTATACCAAAGAAGAAATGAAAATGGTCTGGGAGACGCGCAAGATTCTCGAAGATGACAGCATTCAGGTGAATCCGACCGCAGTCCGGGTTCCCGTATTTTATGGCCACGCCGAGGCGGTGCATATCGAGACTCGTTCCCGGATTACCCCCGAAGCGGCGCGGGCATTGTTGGAAAAAGCGCCTGGAATCAAAGTGTTGGATAAGCACGAAGCCGGAGGTTACCCGACTCCAGTCGATGACGCGGCGGGCCAGGATGCTGTTTTCGTGGGCCGAATTCGCCAGGACATTTCGCATCCGCGCGGGCTGAATCTATGGATTGTGGCTGACAATATCCGCAAGGGTGCGGCTCTGAATGCCGTTCAGATTGCCGAGCTCTTGGTGAAATCGTATTTGTGATATAGAGTTACGATTGTGTTATAAGGCGTTTTCTAGCTTACGTTGCATAAGACCACGGCCTTGGCCATTTGCTGTTGCCTTCGGGGGAACCCTGTCATGAATGGATCGTCGAAACTATCCCTGGCTGTCGCTTTGGCGCTGTTGGGGGGCAATGCGTTTGCACTGGGACTGGGAAGCATCCAGCTCCATTCCAAACTCGATCAGCCGCTGAATGCGGACATCCCGGTACTTTCGGCTACGCCAGCCGAAGTGAACGTGTTGAAAGTTGGCCTCGCCTCGGCTGAGGATTTTCAACGCGTCGGTTTGAGCCGCGCACGGGTTGGTATTCCACTGGAGTTTTCGGTCTCCACCGACAGTTCCGGCCAACCGGTGATCAAGGTGACGACGAAGGAAATTGTGCGCGAGCCTTTCCTCGATTTTCTGGTCGAGGTGAATTGGCCGAACGGCAAGGTGCTGCGCGAATACACGGTATTGCTCGATCCGCCGGTCATGGCGCCTGCGCTGCGTGGCTCGGCGGCGACAGTCAGCCCCGCGCATGAAGCGGCGCCTGCGCATCCGCAACATCTTGACCAAGCGCCTCACGCAAAACCGAAACCCATCGCTGCAACCCCGCCGCACCCGGTAGCGCATGCGCAAACGCCGCCCGCGAAGGTTCAGCACGCGGCAAGCCCGCATGCAGCGTCTGGCGGACAATACGGTCCGGTTGCGCAAGGCGAAACCTTGTCCGAAATCGCACGTGCCACGCGCCCGGACGAAAGCACCAATCTCAACAAAGTCATGTTGGCCATGCTCAAGGCCAACCCGAATGCGTTTTTCAATGACAACATCAATGCGCTCAAGCGTGGTGCCATTCTGCGCATTCCGTCTGCCGACGAAATCGAGGCGACAGGATCGGCGCTGCAGGCGGCAGCGCAAGTTCGCGAACAAAATCAGGCATGGAGTGCGAGCGCACCCGTGTCCAGACCCACGCTGATCGCCACCGCTGGCGCGCCGAAACAAACCTCGGCTGCCGCAAAATCGACGCACTCCTCGACCTCGGCCAAGTCGGGTAACGACGCACACTTGGCGCTTGTTCCACCACGCGCAGGCAAGGGCAGTCAAACCACTGCCGATCATCCGGGGGCTGCTTCCGGGAGCGCGAATGCGGCCACAACCGCCCAATTGGCGCGCACCAAGGAAGCATTGGCCAGTCGTGATCAGGAAGTCGGCGATTTGAAATCGCGGGTCAAGGAACTCGAAGACCTGCACGGCAAGGATCAACGCTTGATTTCGCTCAAGCAGTCCGAATTGGCGCAGTTGCAGGAAAAGCTCAAGCAACTCAATGCGGCCATCGCGACCAAGCCCGTCGTCGCCGCGAGTAGTGGACATGCCACGCCTGCGGCAGAAACGGCAAAACCCGCATCTGCGACCCCAACATCCACGACCGCAACGGCAACCACCGCGACGCCGAAATTGACCGAGAAAGACATCTGGGGGGATATTGGCGCAAGCGAGAAAACGCCACCGGCAAAGACCGCGGGTACGGCAACACCCACGACCACGGTTACGCCCACTCCGCCGGCAAAATCCGCTACGGATGAAAGCCCAACAACCCCTGTTCCCGGCGCAACAACTTCGCCGGCGTCAACGCCGGCGACCGCGCTGACATCCGCCAGCCCGCCTGCAACGACGACAGCCGAACAACCGGCTGCGTCGACGCCACCGGCGACCACGCCGAAACCGACGGTGCACACGGCACCAGTGAAATCCACGCCGACCACCAAGCCCGAGCCGCTGACTCCAGTGAGTGTGCCCTGGTACCAGAACAGCGAGAACCTTCTGATGGGTGGCGGGATCGCCCTGATAATCATCGGATTGCTTGCCTTGTTGCGGTTCATGCGCAAACCCAAGGCACCGCCGGTCATTGCGGATGCCGATGACGCCGATGCGGATACGTTCGACGCCGCACACGATGGGGAAGAGGAACACCACCTGCTGGATCAGCTTGCGCAACATCCGGGTGATCCGCAGTTGTCGCTGGAACTGCTCAGCCTGTATTACGCGCATAACGAAGTCAGCAAGTTCGAGGCCGCGGCCGAAGCGATGTATGCGCATATTGCCGATCCGCATCAAGCCGAATGGCAGCAGGTGTGTGCGATGGGCAAGGAAATCTCTCCGCATAATCCGTTGTTTGACGAACATGCCGAATTTTCCGGGTTCGATCATGCCGCGCATGACGACTTTGGCCATGCCGACGTCAGCCACGTCGCGGCGGACCACCTCGACTCGGGTCTGCACGATTCTGGCGATGCGCACGAAGATCATCTGGGCTCTTTCGACAGCGCCGTCAAACCCGATGATGACGAAGGCTTCGATTTCGACCTCACCGATCACACCGCGACGGCGCCCGCTCCGGTCGAACTGGAGCTCCCGGCACCCGTGCACGAAGAAGAATCGCCATTGCCGGATCATCCGGTGCCGCCACCACCAGCGATGGACAGCAATGCCACGCAGACCATGGCGGCTCCCGCTGACGACTTCTTCGCCGGTGAAGATGCGATTGGCACCAAGCTTGATCTGGCCAAGGCTTATCTGGATATGGGTGACCCGGAAGGTGCACGCTCGATGCTTGATGAAGTCATGGCCGAGGGCAATGACGCGCAAAAGGACGAAGCGCGCAAATTGCTTGCTGAAATTCACTAACCCGGTTTCTTTCCAACGTCCTTGCGGCCGGGATAAAACCCGGCCGATTTTTTTTGCTAATGTCATGACTCGATTCATGACGGTTGCTGCCGGCTCGCGAAGCAAATCGTGCATCCGTCCGGGTCGACGCAATCATTCCCGTGGCGAACCATTATGCGCATTGCGCTGGGCATCGAATACGACGGCACCGATTTTCTGGGCTGGCAGCGCCTGAGCCATGGCAGCAGCGTGCAGGCTGCCGTCGAGACTGCCCTGTCGTTCGTTGCCAATGAGTCCGTGAGTATTGCCTGTGCCGGACGCACGGATTCCGGCGTGCACGCGCAATGCCAGGTTGTCCATTTCGATACGTCAGCGCAACGCGATAATCGTGGCTGGACCCTCGGCACCAATTCACGCTTGCCATCGAGCATCGCGGTGCGCTGGGCGCAACCGGTCGCCGACGATTTTCATGCGCGTTTCAGTGCGCGCGCGCGACGCTATTGCTACACGATTCTCAATCGTCCGGTACGTGCCGCGTTGCAGGCGCGCTACGTGACCTGGGAGCGAACGCCATTGGATGCGGATGCGATGCATGCGGCTGCCCAAGCCTTGCTTGGCGAACAGGATTTCAGTGCGTTTCGTGCCATTTCCTGTCAATCGCGTTCGCCGATGCGCTGCGTGCACGAAATTTCAGTCACGCGCGAAGGCGAGCTGGTGCGTGTCACCGTTCAGGCCAATGCGTTCCTGCATCACATGGTGCGCAATATCGTGGGCAGCCTGCTGCCGATTGGGCGCGGCGAACAAGCGCGAACGTGGATGGCACACTTGCTCGCCGGCCGCGATCGAGCCGTCGCGGGTCCCACTGCGCTGCCATTCGGGCTTGTTTTTCTCGGCCCGTTATACCCGGCCGAATGCAAACTGCCGGATGAGGTAACTCTGTCATGATTGCGCGGGTTCGTATCAAATTTTGCGGAATGACACGTGTTGCCGATGTGCGCAATGCAGTAACCCTTGGCGTGGACGCGATCGGTCTGGTAATGACCCGCAAAAGCGCACGCCGCGTCGAATTGCAACATGCCGGCGAAATCCGTGCTGCGATCCCGCCATTCGTTGCTGCCGTGGCGCTGTTCATGGACGATGATCCGGGCTGGATACGCGAAGCCGTGGCGGCATTTTCGCCGGATTTGCTCCAGTTTCATGGCAGTGAGAGCGCCACGCACTGCACATGCTACGATCGTGCGTATCTGAAAGCGGTGGCGATGGGCGGTGGCGCGAACGCGGGGGCAGTGATCGAACAACATCCCGACGCTGCGGGTTTCGTGCTCGATGGCCATGTCGCCGGCGAGTTGGGTGGCAGCGGGCAGCGCTTCGACTGGTCCCGGGTGCCGCGTGACTTGCGCCAGCCACTGATTCTGGCGGGCGGGCTGACTTGCGATAATGTGACTGCGGCAATCCGCACGGCACAGCCGTTTGCGGTGGATGTATCCAGCGGAATCGAATCGGCACCCGGAATCAAGGATGTCGAAAAGATGCGGCGCTTTGTCGAAGCCGTCCATCAAGCCCGAAATTCCGAGTACGCAAATGGAGTGACCGATGTTGGTGCCTGAAGTCAAACGCGAAAACACGATCGATTTCAGCGCATGGCCCGATGTGCATGGTCGGTTTGGCGATTTCGGCGGCAGCTACGTCGCCGAAACCCTGATTGCTCCGCTGGCCGAATTGACCCAGGCTTATTTGCGCTTGCGCAGCGATCCCGCGTTCATCGCCGAACTCGATCATGACCTCAAGCACTATGTCGGCCGTCCCAGTCCGATTTATCACGCGCAGCGTTTGTCGAAAAAAATCGGCGGCGCGCAAATCTTGTTCAAGCGCGAAGATTTGAATCACACCGGCGCACACAAGATCAACAATACCGTTGGTCAAGCATTGGTTGCACGGCACATGGGCAAGACCCGCATCATCGCCGAAACCGGAGCCGGCCAGCATGGCGTGGCCAGTGCCACGGTGGCTGCGCGCCTGGGGCTTGAGTGTGTGGTGTACATGGGCGCGGTCGATATCCAGCGTCAGGCGATCAATGTGTTTCGCATGAAGCTGCTGGGTGCGAGTGTTGTACCAGTGACATCCGGATCGAAAACGCTCAAGGATGCGCTCAATGAGGCATTGCGCGATTGGGTTACCAACGTGCGCGATACGTTCTACATCATTGGTACGGTGGCCGGACCCCATCCGTATCCGCTGATGGTGCGCGATTTCAACGCCGTGGTCGGGCGCGAAGCGCGTGCGCAAATGCTCGATCAATTCGGTCGTCTGCCAGATACCCTGGTTGCCTGCGTTGGTGGCGGATCCAATGCCATTGGTCTGTTCCATGCGTTCCTGAATGATCGCGATGTTGCAATCATCGGTGCCGAAGCGGCAGGAGACGGCATCGAAACCGGACGCCACGCCGCATCGCTTGCCGCAGGCAGGCCCGGCGTCTTGCACGGCAATCGCACCTACGTGATTTGCGACGACAATGGCCAGATTACCGAAACCCATTCCATCTCGGCCGGCCTCGACTATCCCGGAGTCGGGCCTGAACATGCGTTCCTGAAAGATTGTGGACGCGTCGATTATGCTGGCGTTACCGATGAAGAAGCGCTTGCTGCTTTCCATGAGCTTGCACTCACGGAAGGAATCCTCGCTGCACTGGAATCCAGCCATGCCGTTGCGCAGGCCATCAAGATCGCGCGCCATATGGCAAAAGATAAATTGATACTTGTGAACCTTTCCGGTCGCGGCGACAAGGATGTGCATACGATTGCGCAGCGTGAGGGAATTGAGTTGTGATTGTGAGTGTCGGGATTGGAGATTCGGGAATCGGAAATCGGCAAAGCCAAGAGCCGTTACTCCGGGTCCTGGTTCGTGGCCTCGACATGACCGGCGTTTGACGTTGCCAATCCCGACTCCCGAATCCCGGCCTTCCAAACCCCAACCCCGGCGCTGCCATGAACCGTATCGATAAACGATTTGCCGAACTGAGATCCGCGGGTCGTGCCGGACTGATTCCGTTTGTCACGGCCGGTGATCCAGTGCCGGATGCGGTGGTGCCGCTGTTGCACGCATTGGTTGCTGCGGGAGCGGATTTGATCGAATTGGGTGTGCCGTTTTCCGATCCAATGGCCGATGGCCCGGTTATCCGGCACGCCAGCGAACGCGCGCTGTCGCGTGGAGTCGGGCTGCATGAAATTCTGGCGTGGGTGCGCAAATTTCGCGACGAGGATTCGACTACGCCAGTGGTCTTGATGGGGTATCTGAATCCGCTGGAAATCTACGGGCGCGCGCAATTTGCGGCCGACGCCGTCGCTGCCGGAGTTGATGGCTTGCTGATTGTCGATTGCCCACTGGAGGAAGCCGAGACTGCACGAGTCTTTCGCGACGCAGGATTGCGCCAGATCCTGCTGGCTGCGCCAACCACATCGGCCGAGCGACTGAATGCCATGTGCGAGCAAGCCAGGGGGTTTTTGTACTATGTGTCGTTTGCGGGAATCACCGGTGCGGACAAACTGCAGCCGCGGGCCGTGCACACGCGCGTGAAGGAAATCAAACAACGAACGGATACGCCGGTTGCCGTCGGGTTTGGAGTGCGCGACGCGGCGTCGGCCACAGCCATCGCGGAATTTGCCGATGCCGTGGTCATTGGAAGCTCGCTGGTTGAAACCTTGAGTGGCGCGACATCCGTCGAGGAAGCTTGCAGTTTGGCTACGACGTTTCTTGCGCCAATCCGCGCTGCACTTGATTCTTCTGCTACTTAGCGGCACCGGGGCCGCCGTTTGCACGCGTCCGCGGCAAACACGCTGATGCGTTTTGGGGTTGTACTCACCCGCGCCCGATTTGACATGTCGATCTTGCAGTAGTAGTAACCCTGTGACGCAACACGGGGAGACACGCATGAATCTGCAGAATGCCGTTTGGTTTCTTTCGTTGGCGGGAATGGGCCTGGTTGCGCTGGGCTTCCTTTTCGTCATCTATCAGGCAGGCAAGCCGGCGGACGATGCCGCAACCCGTACGTCCGCGCATACTGCCCATGTCTTGCAGGCATGGCTGTTCGTGGTGTTGCTGATTGGGTTCGTTGTCGGAAGCTGGGCCACGTTGCGCCACTTTCCAATTCCACCGCAATCCGGCCCGCTGGATGTCAAGCAGGTGGTGGACGTGGTTGGTCGCCAGTGGTCTTGGCAGATTACGCCTGCGACCGTTCAGGCCGGTAGTCCGGTGGAGTTCCGCGTCACCAGCGCTGACGTCAATCATGGCTTTGCCGTGTACGCGCCCGATGGATTGATCGTGACCCAAACACAGGCGATGCCGGGCTTCTCCAACAAGCTCGTGTATACCTTCACCCAGCCAGGCACGTACACGGTGCAATGTCTGGAATATTGCGGAATCGGGCATGCGCCCATGAAGAGTACCTTCCAGGTGCTCGCATCCAGGGGAGACTGACATGGCCGCACTGACGATGTACCCGGAAAACGAGCGTCTCGCAGGCGGGCAACGCGCAGCGTTCAATCTTTACATCATCACTTCGGTGGCGTTGTTTGTGCTGATGATGCTGATTGGTCTCACCATGCGCTTGACCCAGGCGAAATGGCTGGATGTCCCCGCCAACCTGTTTTATCAACTGTTGTCCATGCATGGTGCGGGCATGGTTGGAACCATGTCATTGGTGACGACTGCCGTCATGTGGTTCTTTTTGCGCAAATACGTACATTTGCACTTGTGGGCATTCATCACCAACTACGTCTTGTTCATGCTTGGGGCGCTGTGCATCATTGCGTCAATCTTCATCGGCGGGTACGGCGCACTGTGGACGTTTCTGTACCCGTTGCCGGTGCGCGGCATGGGCTTGTGGACGGCGGATTCCTCGGCATTGTTCATGGTTGGCTACCTGCTGATCGGCGTCGGTTCACTGCTGTTTTATCTCGACGCCGCGGCCGCCATCATCAAGGTGCATGGCAACCTAGGCCGGGCGCTCGGCCTGCAATGGTTGCTGGGTGGAAAGATCAATCCGGATCACCCCAAGGCTGTCGTTGCCAGCACCATGGTCATTATCGCCAACTCGCTGGGAATTCTGGCCGGCGCGGTAGTGCTGGTCATGAGTTTGATCAACATTTTTTATCCTGCGGTGGTGCTCAACGCACTGGTCGCCAAGAACCTGATTTACTGGTTCGGGCACATGTACATCAACGCCACGATTTACATGGGTGTCATTGCCGTATACGAACTGCTGCCGCGCTATACCGGCAAACCGTATCCCATCTCGCGGCCTTTCCTGTGGTCGTGGGCGGTGAGTACCGTGTTCGTGATCATCGTGTTTCCGCATCATCTGTTGATGGACTTCGCGCAGCCGCGCTGGTTGGCGATCATGGGCCAGATCGTCTCGTGGGGTGCCGGTTTCCCGGTGTTTCTGGTGACCGCTTATGGCGCATTGACCAATATCTATCGCTCCAATATTCGTTGGACGATGCCGTCCATGCTCATGATTCTGTCGGTTTTTGGTTGGGCCGCGGGTATCGTGCCGGCCATTCTGGACGGAACCATCCGCAACAATCTGGTCATGCACAACACGCAATGGGTGCCTGGGCATTTCCACTTCTACCTGCTGCTCGGCGTGCTTGCGATGGCGCTGGCGTTGATGTTCCACGTCATCGGCAGTCGGGCCAACAAGCCGCCCATGTCGGCAGCGGACAAGATTGGTTTCCCGCTTTACCTGCTTGGCGGCTTGATATTCGTGGGCGCGTTTCTTGATGCAGGCCGGACAAGCGTGCCGCGGCGCATGGCTCAACATCTGGATGCGTGGACGTTTACCGACAAACTCGGATCGGTCGGTGCGATCCTCGTCGTGGCGGCGATGCTTTACTTCGCAATCCGGATCATCACGGGCTTGTTGAAGTCGCCGGCGCGCGGAGGTGCTGGTGTCGTTGCTGCGGACGCTGCTGGCTAGCCTGCTGATCCTGGCAGGCGGCGTTGCGGTGCTTGCCGCAGCGACGGACGGATTCCGCGCTTTTACCTCCGAAACCGCCCGGCGCATCGATGTGCGCGAACATCCGCGTGCGCTGCCCATGGTGGCGTTGCAGACCGCCGACGGTCGGGCGATCGACTTTGCTGCCTTGCGCGGGCGCTGGCTGCTGGTGGATTTCATTTACACCCGATGCATGACCTACTGTTCCGTGCAGGGCGGCGAATTCGCCCAGTTGCAGCGCGACCTGGCGCAACCGATTGCGGCTGGCCAGGTGGCGCTGCTCAGCATCAGTTTCGACCCCGCGCACGACGACCCGATGCAACTGGCGGCCTACCAACGCCGCTCGGGCGATCACGGGTCAGGCTGGATCGCTGCACGTCCCGTGAATACGCCTGATCTCGATGCATTGATGCGGGTATTTGGTGTGTCTGCGGTGCCCGATGGACTCGGCGGGTTTGTGCACAATGCAGCCATTGCAGTGGTCAATCCGCGCGGCATGTTGGTCGCAATTCTGGACTGGGATGCTCCCGGCGAGGCACAGCAGTTCATCCAGCAACGCTTGGAGCAATGACGTGCCGGCAGGCTGGAAGCCATGGTTCGGTGTGACGTTGTGGTGCCTGTTGGCGCTGCCGCCCGTGCGCTTCATGCTGGAATCGTCGATGACGCTGCAGATGCTGGTGCAGATCCCGTTGCTCGGATTGTCGGGCTGGTGGCTGGCGGCATCGCACACGGATCGATTCGACAACGTACTGACGCGGTGGAATCGCAGCGGCATCAGCGGTTTGTTGCTGGCATCACTGGCATCGATCATCTGGATGTTGCCGCGCGCGCTTGATGCGTCGTTGACGATTCCATGGATCGAAGTGGCGAAGTTCGCCGGTGTGCCGCTATTGATCGGTGTGCCAGCGGCAATCAGCTGGCCGCGTGCCGGATTCGTCGTGCGTGGCGTGCTGTTGATCGAGATCGTCGCGATGGCATTCCGGCTTGGATGGTTGTACCTCGATTCGCCGGTGCGATTGTGCAGCAACTACCTGATCAGCGATCAGCAGCAGCTTGGCAAGAGCATGCTCGCCATTGGAGTGGCGATCAGCTTGTTGCTGGCGGGAAAGCTCCTCTGGGGCCGCATCGACACGGACTGATCCGCGCACCGTGGTTGCGAAATCCGGAGCCGCCGACCGGCATCAAATGTGGATTTCGTTGTATCCTTGTTCGCTGAATTCCCGGCTGGAGCCGTTGCGTGTCCTGGTTGCAAAAACTCATGCCATCACGAATCCGCACGCAAACCACCTCGCGCGGCAAGGTGCCGGAAGGCCTGTGGGAAAAGTGCAGCGGCTGCGGTGCGGTACTTTATCGCCCCGAGCTTGAACGCAATCTGCAGGTTTGCCCGAAATGCGGACATCATCGCACGATTGGCGCGCGTGATCGCTTGAACCATCTTTTTGACGAAGGCAGCAGCGAGGAATTGTTTGCCGGCATCGAACCGGTCGATGCCCTGAAGTTTCGCGATTCGAAAAAGTACAAGGATCGCATCGTCACCGCGCAAAAACAGACCGGCGAAAAAGATTCGCTTATCGTCATGCGTGGACTGTTGAAATCGCGGCCGCTGGTTGCTTGCGTGTTCGACTTCACGTTCATGGGTGGCTCGATGGGATCGGTCGGCGGGGAAAAATTTGCACTGGCCGCCGAACGCGCACTCGAGGAACGAATCCCCTTGGTGTGTTTTGCCGCAAGCGGTGGCATGCGCATGCAGGAAGGACTGCTGTCGCTCATGCAGATGGCCAAGGTGTCAGCCGCGCTTGCGCGTCTGCGCGACGCCGGCATTCCGTACATTTCAGTGTTGACCAATCCAACCACTGGCGGCGTCTCGGCCAGCCTGGGTATGCTCGGTGATATCAACATTGGCGAACCCAAGGCGCTGATCGGCTTTGCTGGCGCACGCGTGATTGAACAAACCGTGCGCGAGACTTTGCCCGAGGGATTTCAGCGATCCGAATTCCTGCTTGAGCACGGCGCCATCGACATGATTGTCGACCGGCGCGAAATGCGCGACAAGTTGGCGACTGTGCTGGCATTGCTGATGCGTCAGCCGCAAGCGGCTTGAAATTTGGAGGGCGCAGTTGCGAAGGCGGGCAGACGAGGCTACGACAAATCATGGGCTCGTCATTCCAGCGGAAGCTGGAATCCAGCTATTTCGCTGCTCTTTTCGTCTTTGAATTAAAAGCAAGAACTGGATTACATGCCATTCCTGCGGCATGCCCTTCGGGCCATTCGCTACGCGAGTGTCCGTTTCGGCATCCTGCCTTCACGGTCCAGCTCGACCAGCCCTTCGGCTGTTGAGAGCCGCTGGAATGACGAAACGACCATTTTCTTCCCCATTCCCGTCTTCGCCGTCACTCATGCGTGCTCTCGCCGAATGGCTGGATTATCAACAACGCATCCATCCACGTGATGTGGAGTTGGGGCTTGGGCGCGTGGGCGAGGTCTGGCGGCGCATGGGTGCGCCGCGCCCGGCGTCGGTAGTTGTCACGGTTGGCGGCACCAATGGCAAGGGTTCGACGGTGGCATTTCTGGAAGCGATGCTGGCTGCCGACGGCAAGCGCGTGGGCTGCTATACATCGCCGCATTTGCTGCGCTACAACGAACGCGTGCGTGTGTGCGGTGCCGACGTTGCCGATGCGGTGTTGATCGATGCTTTCGAACGCATCGAAAGCGCACGCAAGAATATCGCGCTGACTTATTTCGAGTTCGGAACCCTGGCTGGCCTGTGGATATTCGCGCACAGTGAACTTGATGTTGCCGTGCTGGAAGTGGGCCTCGGCGGTCGCCTCGATGCGATCAACATCATCGATGCGGACGCAGCCATCGTGACCACGGTGGATCTGGACCACATGGATTGGCTGGGCAGCGATCGCGACAGCATTGGGCGTGAGAAAGCCGGCATCTTCCGGCCACGACGGCCGGCAATTGTCGGCATGCGCAATCCGCCGCAGGGCTTGCTCGCCGAAGCCGAGCGGATCGATGCGCAGTTGCTGATGGCCGGGCGCGATTTTGCCGTCGCCCCGCAGATCGACGCATGGCGTTGGCAGTCGAACGACAAAAGCGACGGGCGGGGAGCAGACGCTGACACGGCGAGTGTAACGTTCGCCGATCCCAAGCTGGCAGGCGGCTGGCAGATCGACAACGCAGCGGCGGCAATTGCGGCGTTGCACGCGCTGCGCGAGCGCATTGGGTGGAATGCACATGCCATTGCCGCTGGCGTTGCAACCGCGAAAATCGCGGCGCGTGTGCAGCGTTTCGTTGTGGCTTGCGGCCCGGACTTGATTGTCGATGTCGCACACAATCCACAGGCCGCCGACGCGCTGGCGCATTGGTTGGCGCAACAACGCACGCAATTGCATAATCTTGCGGTGTTTGGCGCTTTGCGCGACAAGGACGTGGGTGCGGTGATTTTGCCGTTGTTGGCACACATCGACACCTGGTTTGGTGCAGACCTTCACGCGCTGACGCCGCGCGGACTGAACCGGGATGAACTGCTGCAACGAATGCCGGCATCCGCTGCTGCGGCCATCAGTGCGCACGCAAGCGTCACCGAAGCATTGGATGCGGCGGCAGCTGCGGCGGGCGAATCGGGTCAGATCATTGCGTTTGGTTCGTTTTTTGTCGCCGCTGCCGCGCTGGAATGGGCGAATGGTCACGGATATCGCCCGGCAAGCTGATCGCGCGCCGCGTATAATCGCCACGATGCCGGAGGAAATTTGATGGATTCCGCCTTGAAACAACGTTTGCTTGGCGCGATTGTGTTGATCGCGCTCGCGGTCATTTTCGTGCCGATGTTCCTCGGTAGTTCGCCGCAGCAACCGGACAAGACGACACTCAATCTGGCAATCCCCAATCCGCCCGCGACTGATTTCCAGACACGTACGTTGCCGGTGCAGGTGCCTGCCACCAGCAGCGATAACGACAAGGTTGTTACCGTGGACACGCAGGCCCCGGTACGAACCGATGCGCGTCCGGAAGATAGCGCCGTCGAGTCGTCGACATCTGCACCTGCACCTGCACCTTCATCGTCAAAATCGTCAGCAGTTCCTGCAACGACACCCGCGCCGGTCACGCCGCCAGCCGCAACACCGGTGGCGCCCCCGCCGGCGGTGACCGCGCCCGCATCGACGACGCCGGTTGGACGCTTTGCCGTACATCTTGGCGCATACGCTGAACGCGGCGGTGCCGACGCATTGGTGATGAAGCTGAAAAAACTGGGCTACGCTGCCTACGATGAGGCGGCTGAATATCAAGGAAAGCCGGTGCGGCGCGTGCGCGTGGGACCGTTTGAGAGTCGCGCTGCGGCAGAAACCGCGCGTCTGCAGATCAAACGCGCGCAGCCAAAAATCCCGAGCAGTGTCGTGGAGACTGCGGTCGCAGCAACGACTGACGCGCCACCGCTTCCGGCCGGACGTGCCGGAGGCTACGCGGTCCAGTTGGGCGCATTTTCCACGCCGGCCGATGCCAACAAGCTGCGTGATCGCTTGCGTGTCGCCGGTTTTGCCGGGTTCGTCGATACAACCGGTGACGGCGCGCAAAAATTGTGGCGCGTGCGCGCCGGACCTTATGCGGATCGCGCGGGTGCCGACAAGGCGCGCAATACGATCAGACAGAAGTTCAATATCAAGAATCCATTGGTGGTTACGTTACCGTGATGGAGATGGCGGCGTGCGGTGGAGAATGGGAAATGGGAAGGGGGAGTAAAAGCCTCGGGAGTCTCGTCATTCCAGCGGAATGACAACGTTTTTTCTTTCCCACGTCTCGCTGCCGGCTCAACTCCAGCCCTCAACTCTCAGCCCTCCATTCCGCCCTCAACGCTAGAATCTCGCAACCATGAACTGGGCCGATTACTGCATCATCGTCGCGCTGGGCTTGTCGGTTCTAATGGGTCTTTGGCGCGGATTTGTCGGCGAGGTGCTGGCCCTGTTGGGTTGGGTGTTGGCATTCTGGGTGGCGTGGAGTTTCGGCGACAAGCTGGCAGCGAAGTTGACCGCGGTTGAAGTGCCATCGCTGCGTTTGTTGCTCGGTTACGCAATTTGTTTCGTCGGCGTGTTGATCGCTGGCGGTATCGTGGGTTTTCTGATGCGCAAACTGGTGGCTGGAAGTGGACTATCGGGTAGCGATCGCCTGCTCGGCATGGTGTTTGGTCTGGTGCGCGGTTTGGCAGTGGTCACATTGGCCGTGCTGTTGCTGGGTTTTACGCCGTTGCCGCGCGATCCCTGGTGGCACCGGTCACAACTGCTGCCCGGCTTTCAGAACTATGCCCAATGGCTTTCAGCACGGTTGCCGCCGGACGTTACCAAATATCTTGATTTGCGCGGCCTGTTGCCGCAGGTAAAAACGGCGCTTCCCGCAGGGGTTGGCAAGGCCGTGCCGGCGCTGGAAAACAATGCATCTGCAAAGCCCGCTTCGCCCCATCACAACGAGTAAACGCTTCATGTGTGGAATCATCGGCATCGTTGGCAAGTCCCAGGTCGCGCCGTTGTTGTACGACGGATTGACCGTGTTGCAGCATCGCGGACAGGACGCTGCAGGCATTGCGACGGTTGAGGGAAACCGGTTGCGCCTGCACAAACACGGTGGGTTGGTTCGCGATGTATTTCACGCTGCGGACATGCTCGAATTGCGCGGTCGCGTCGGCATTGGACATTGCCGCTATCCAACTGCCGGATCCGAGCAATCTACCGAAGCGCAACCGTTTTACGTCAACTCACCGTACGGCATTGCTCTGGGACACAATGGCAATCTGGTCAATACCGAGTCGTTGCGGCGCGAGATGTACGAAGGCGATCGACGGCATATCAACACCGATTCGGATTCGGAAGTCCTGCTCAACATCTTTGCTCATGAATTGCAGATCCAGGAACGCCATGCGTTGACGCCGGATCATATTTTCAAGGCCGTGGCCGGTGTGCACCAACGCGCACGCGGCGGATACGCCGTGGTGGCGTTGCTGTTGGGTTACGGAATTGTGGCATTTCGCGATCCGAATGGAATTCGCCCTCTCGTGCTGGGTGAGCGCGATACCGCGCAAGGCAAGGAATATGCGGTGGCATCCGAATCCGTGGCTTTCGATATTCTTGGTTTCACGCGCTTGCGCGATGTCGCGCCGGGCGAAGCGGTATTGTTGACGGAAGATGGTCAATTGCTCAGCCGACATTGCGCGGACGGCCATGCGCATGCACCGTGCATTTTCGAATACGTCTACCTGGCTCGGCCCGACTCGATGATCGAAGACGTGTCGGTGTACAAGGCACGATTGCGCATGGGCGAATACCTGGCGGCGAAAATTGCGCGCATCCGCCCGGGTCACGATATTGATTCCATCATTCCCGTACCCGACACCGCACGCACTGCGGCAAGTTCACTCGCTGCTGCGTTGGGTGTGCCGATGCGCGAAGGCTTGGTGAAAAATCGCTATATCGGGCGCACCTTCATCATGCCGGGGCAAAGCCAGCGCACCAAGTCCGTGCGCCACAAGCTCAACACGATCGAACTCGAATTTCGCAACAAGAACGTCATGCTGGTGGATGACTCCATCGTGCGCGGCACCACATCGCGTCAGATCGTGCAGATGGCGCGCGATGCGGGCGCGAAAAAGGTCTATTTGGCTTCCGCCGCGCCGCCGGTGCGCTTCCCGAATGTCTACGGCATCGACATGCCCGCCACTGCGGAACTCGTCGCGCACGGTCGCAGCGAAGAGGAGATCTGCAAATTCATCGGTGCCGATTGGCTGATTTATCAGGATCTGCAAGACCTCGTCGCCTCGGTTGCCGAGGGCAACGAAAACCTGACCGGATTCGATACCTCGTGCTTTTCCGGCGAATACGTCACCGGAATCGAACCGACGTATTTGAGCGAATTGGAATTTGCGCGCTCCGACGATGCCAAGTCCCGGCGTCGTCAGGCATCGTGATGCGCTTGTTCGCATCACGGCCGAATTTTTGAATTGCATCACGGTGTGCATGCAGGCGTCCTTGCGCCACGCTGCACATGCTTGCCTTCTGGCAGAATAGGCACGAAACAACGCAACGCGGGGAGTGGCCGTGGGATCCGGAAGTCCAATGCGAGCCGATCAGGCTGGCCTGTTCGCAACAGCACGGCTTTGCCTGGACTTGGCGGACCCGGCAGCAAAACTGATCGCAACCGCAACGGCTGCCGAAGCGTTCGCCGCTGGCAAGTTGCTCGCGCGCAACGATTGCGAGCCACCACTGCCGATAGCCGCTCCGGGAAGGCCGATGCGACCGAAATTGGTGGCGCCGCGCGATGTGCCGCGCCGAGGACTGGGTACCGTCGAAGGACGTGCCGCGTTGATCCACGCGGTTGCGCACATTGAATTCAACGCCATCAATCTGGCCTGGGATGCCGTATATCGATTTCGCGACATGCCTGCGGACTACTATGCCGATTGGATCGGCGTCGCGGCGGACGAGGCGCGGCATTTCTCTCTGCTCACTGCGCGACTGGCGCAGCTCGGTCGCGCGTATGGCGACTTCGATGCTCACGATGGCCTGTGGGAGATGGCAGTAAAGACGGCTGATTCGTGTTTGTTGCGCATGGCCTTGGTGCCGCGCGTGCTCGAGGCGCGCGGGTTGGATGTCACTCCGGGCATGATTGAGCGTCTGCGCAGCGTCGGCGACATGAGCAGTGTTGAGATACTGCAGACGATCCTGCGCGAGGAAGTGGCGCACGTGGCTGCCGGTTCGCGCTGGTTTGGCTGGTGCTGTGAACGCGAACGGATCGATCCGCAAGCAACGTTTGCTGCGGCAATTGCCGAATATGCGCCGGGTGCGTTGCGCGGGCCGTTCAATACTGCCGCACGTCTGGCGGCGGGATTCACTCAGGCCGAGATGGCGAACATCGAGATGCGTGCATGATTCGGCGTTTGTCCTGCACACTGATCGTGATGGCTATCTGGCTGGCATTGATTGGCTGGGCGGCCGGTGTGCGCTGGAACACGCCGTTGGTACCGGCCCAGTGCATGCAACTGCACGCCAACGCGTTTCACGTCGTAATGGGTGCCGGTGTGGAAGACGAATCGGCAATGCGCGTTGGTGCGGTGGGCGACAATGGCAATGCGCTACAGTCGATACCATTGCCGAACGTTCCTGCGAATCGTTACTCGACGCTGCGCTATCATTTTTCCGGATTCCCGCGAACGTTGGAGTTGTCGCTCGTTTTTCGCCGCGCCGATGCACCCAACGATGTACAGGTGGCGACCATACCGTGGCCCGGCGACGGCTGGCGCAGCATTGCTCTGGACAAGGTTCCCGGCTGGCGTGGCGAAATCACCGAACTGGGATTCGCCGAGTATGCGACGCCACAGGTCGCGCCGGAGACCAGCGCGTTTCAGCCATTCCGCTTTGATCAGGTCGAACTTTGTTCGCGTTCCTGGCACGGTGGCGTGGCAGCATTGCGCACGTCCTGGTTCGGCTATTCGCCGTGGTCCTTGTTGTCGATCAGCGCGCTCGGACCGCAACGCGAGGTGGCACAGGCGATGCCGCTGATTCCATTGCTGGTTCTGGGGGGTGGCCTGAGTTTGCTGGCAGCAATGCTGATTCTGCGCTGGCGCCGGCACCTGTTCATGCGCCGAGCAGCGATGGTTGCATTGATTCTGTGGGTGGTTCTGGATCTGCGCTGGCTTGATGATTTTCATGCCAAGCATCGTCTGACCGAATCGCTTTACGCGGGCAAACCGTGGAATGGACGACAACACCTGATTGCCGATCAGGACACGGCGTTTGCTGCCGATCAGATCGGATTCTGGCTCGCCTCGCAGCCACCGGGACAACATATCCTGGTGGCGTCGGATTCCAAGTACACGTTGCTGCGCCTGATCTATTTGTTGTTGCCGCAGAACGTGGCGCTGTTGCAGCAGGTTGGGGTACAGGCGCTGCCGCCGGACAGTCTGATTTTGCTGTACGCCAGCACGCAGTGGCGCTATGACGCTGCAAATCGGACCATTGTCGGTGGTGGCACCAGTTACCCGGTTGATCCGGTATTCGATAGCGGTGGTGCTTACCTGTACCGCTTGCGCGCGGGCACGCCATGAACGCAACGTTGATCATCGCGTGGTTGTTGCCGTTGGCGGCGGCTGCGGCGGCATGGATGGTGCTTGATCCGCAGCGCAGGCCGGGCTGGATTGCGTCGGCTTTTGGTCACGGCCTGGTGTTCGGCATGCTGCTTGCCGGTGGCGCGACAGCCTTGCTTGCACGCTCCGATACCACGCATGCTCTGGCACATGCTGCACCGTGGTTGGCCGTTTTCGCGGCGATTTGTGGTGTCATTGCGTGGAGGCGAATACGCGCGCACGCGCGATTGCCTGCGATCGCGGTAAAAGTAAACAAGTGGACAATTGTATTGTCGGGTCTGGCGCTGGTGTCGCTGGTTTGGCGGGGATGGATTGCGCTGCGCGAGATTGTATTGCGACCGACGTTTCCATGGGACGCGTGGGACGCATGGGCAGTGAAATCCAAGAGCTGGTTCCTGCTTGGTCGCTATGTGCCGTTTGTTTCGCTGCAAGACTGGCTGCGCAACACGGGTGCCGACGTGCACACCGGCATCGCGTGGGGCTATCCCACCGCGTTGGCCTGGTTGCAGGTCTGGTTCGCCAGCGCAGCCGGTGGCTGGATCGAGCCGATGGTCAATCTGCCGTGGCTCGCGCTCTGGCTTGGGCTGTTGTTCGGTCACTATGGGCAATGGCGTGCGTTGGGTTTGAATCGCACCAGGGCACTGATCGGCGTCTACGTGCTCGGATCATTGCCATTGCTGGATGTGCATGTGGCGCTTGCCGGTTACGCCGACTTGTGGATTGCGTGCGTGCTCGGCTTCGGTGTGCTTGCGTGGGTGCGCTGGATCGAGCAGCGTGATCGGGCACAACTCGCCATTGCGGCCATTTGCGCCTTGTTGCTGCCGGCCTTGAAACTTGAGGGTGGCGTCTGGTTGCTGCTGCTCGCTGGCGTGGCGGCGTTCGGTGCGCTGCCGCGGCGCTGGCGCTGGTACGTGGTTGGTGTGGGCGCCTGCGTGATGGTGTTGGCAATTGCCTTCGGAAATCTTGTGGTGCCGTTGGTCGCCCTGGGCTGGACGCATGTCGACGCGCAGGCGCTTGAAGTGCCGGTCATCGGCCGCTTGGCGCTTGGCTGGCATCCTGCCGCATTCGAAGGGGTGGTCAAGGCATTGTTTGCCCAGCGCAACTGGAACTTGCTGTGGTGGCTGGCGCCCCTCATCGCACTATGGCGCTGGCGCGAATTGCGCGCACACGAATCCTTGCGTGTGCTCGGGATATTTTTAATTGCCGGATTCGCTTTCCTGCTATTCCTGTTTCTGTTCACCGATGCTGCACGTTGGGCGGAAAGCTACACGGCGATCAATCGCCTGATCATGCATCTGGTGCCGGCAACCGTCACATTTCTGGCGTTGTTGTGTCGGGGCGAGTTGTTTGCAGAATTTCCGCGTACAAGGCCCGAACCCGTTGCGCTGCCCGATCCGCAGTGAATTCTCGTTGCCACCGCTGTTTGCCTGTCTCGCCCAGGCGCTGGCGCAGCATCGCATCGGCAGACATGCGCGCAAGCGCGTCAACCAGCGCGGCGACATCGCCCGGCGGCACCAGCAGGCCGGTTTCGCCATTGCGCACCACGTAACCGACGCCGGAACCGGGAATATCGCTGGCGATTGCCGGAGTTCCCGCGCGCATTGCTTCCAGCAACACCAATCCGAACGATTCGGCGCGCTCGGTGGAAGGTAAGCAAAATACGTCCGCGCTCCCATACGCATCTGCCAGCGCCTGCGCTCCTCGCCGGTTCATATCCACCCTGCCGGCGAAATTCACCCGGTGGGCGATATCCAGATTGCGCGCCAATCGGCGCAAGGCAACACCACACTCACCATCTCCGATCAACAGCAGACTGGCTTGCGGCAATTGCACCATGGCGCGCAGCAGCACATCGAAGCCCTTGAAGTAACTCAAGCGTCCAACCGCCAGTACTTTCAGGCCAGTCGCCGGCCACGCGAAAGAGACGTGCGTTTTTCCTTCTCCCCCATCGCTGGCGATGCGCGAGAGGGCAGGGTGAGGTGAGGGAGCTTCAACTTGCGTCGGCGCATTACTCGGGCGTTGCTCGCTCACGTCAACCTTCTTCTCCGACGCAGTCGGGGGAGACGGTGTTTCAACGGGTGAGTTTGCAAGCCAATCGGTCTCGTTGTCCTGCAAGCCAGCCGAAACGGCATCAAAATCGCACGGCGGTATTCCGAGTGGAATTACTCGCGTCTTTTCACGCCACGGTGCCAACGCGAGGCTCGAATTCAGATAAGGCGTCGATGTGGCAATCACGCTGCGAGCGCGGCGCAATACGGCTTGTTCCCACGGCCGATACAAATGGTAGGCAAGACGAAGCCCTGTCCGTCGACTATCCAGCGGAATATCCGCATGCCAGTGCACGACCCACGGCAAGCGCCGTGCAGATGGCAGCATCAGCGCCCAGAACGCGGATGTATTGGGCAGATGCAAATGCAGCACGTCCGGCTTGAACTGCCGAATCAAACGACTCAAACGCCAGCCAAAACCTGGACTCACTGGCGCATAAAGCATTTGACCGTGACATGCGGCCAGGGTGACCTCGACCGCGCCGTGGCAAAAATGGCGACTACGCCATGTTCCCGGCTCAGCGTGCGCCAAAACATGCACTTCCATGCCTTGCGCTACCTGGGCGTCGGTCAAATCCGCCACAAACCGCTCGATCCCGCCCGGATGCGGCGGAAAGAACTTGCCGATATGAAGAATGCGCATGGCTACCGTATTTTCCGCTTGCGCCGGGCAATTCGAACAACGCGCAGGGTACCGCAATTCACGTTCGCACCGAACCAAACAGCCGCAATCCGAGTTGTAGAAACGCCCTCGAGACCACCCAACCCCCGTTCGCGTTGAGCGTAGCTGCCGCAGGCCGCGGAGTCGAAACGCTCTCGAGACCACCCAAACTCCGTTCGCGTTGAGCGTAGCTCGCAAAGCGAGCGGAGTCGAAACGTCCTCGACCATCGCTGTGGATCAGGAAAACGGTTGCGGCCACCGCAATCCACCCTTCGACTCCGGCGCTGCGCGCCTACGCTCAGGGCGAACGGGGGAGTATTTCTTCGCCTCGGCTTGACGCAGATTCGCACGCAATACCAATCAAGATCCACGCGTCGCGGCTGCTTTCAGGTTACCAGACCCCGTTCGCGTTGAGCGTAGCTCGCAAAGCGAGCGGAGTCGAAACGCCCTCGAGACCACCCAAATCCCGTTCGCGTTGAGCGTAGCTCGCAAAGCGAGCGGAGTCGAAACGCCCTCGAGATCACCCAAACCCCGTTCGCGTTGAGCGTAGCTCGCAAAGCGAGCGGAGTCGAAACGTCCTCAAGTCCACCCAAACCCCTCAACGATCATGTTCGTGCTTGCCTTTCGACAGCGTGCGAACTCGGCTCCAATCACCGGCGATATATGCAAGTTTTTTCGCCTTGCTCCAACCTTTCAGCTTGCGCTCCATTGCCAAAGCCGCATAGCGCGAGTCGAATTCTTCGACGTGCAGCAATTTCAACGGCTTTCGTCGCGCAGTATAGGAATCAACCGTGCCGGCATCATGCTGACGCATTCGTTCGTCGAGGTGATCGGTATGACCGATGTAAAGAGTTTGATCCGAACATTCAAGGATGTAGAGGCTGAACATGATTGCGCCAATCCAACTGACCCTTCGACTCCGGCGCTGTGCGCCTACGCTCAGGGCGAACGGGTGAGTATTTCTTCGCCTCGGCTTTATGCGGAATCGCACGCAATACCAATCAAGACGCACGCGTCGCGGCTGCTTTAAGGTTACCAAACCCCGTTCGCGTTGAGCGTAGCTCGCAAAGCGAGCGGAGTCGAAACGCCCTCAAACCCACCCAAACCCCGTTCGCGTTGAGCGTAGCGGCCGCAGGCCGCGGAGTCGAATCGCTCTCGACCATCGCTGTGGATCAGGAAAACGGTTGCGGCCATCGCAATCCACCCTTCGACTCCGGCGCTGTGCGCCTACGCTCAGGGCGAACGGGTGAGTATTTCTTCGCCTCGGCTTTATGCGGATTCGCACGCAATACCAATCAAGATCCACGCGTGGCGGCTGCTTTCAGGTTACCAAACCCCGTTCGCGTTGAGCGTAGCTCGCAAAGCGAGCGGAGTCGAAACGTCCTCGACCATCGCTGTGGATCAGGAAAACGGTTGCGGCCATCGCAATCCACCCTTCGACTCCGGCGCTGCGCGCCGACGCTCAGGGCGAGGGGTCGGGATGCTGCCGTTTGCGTCTGCCCTTGGGGCACCCGGCAAACGGAAGTGATTTCACCCATCCCGCCCTGATTTCTGCAGCGCAATCACCTGCGCGCTTCTGGCTTGCGTTTGCGAGGTCTCGTCGCGACGGGCCTGAGCTAGTTCCTGCTCCAGGATCGCCAGTTTCTGCGTAAGCCGGCGCACCTGCCGTTCCGTGCGCGAGCGGTCGATATCCATCTTCAGCATGCGGACCAAGATCATGCCGATGCCAATGACGATGGGCAGCACGGGCGGGTAGTAAATGCCGGTGACGTGGCCGAGCCAGTCGATTACCGGTGGAAAAACACCCAATACCAGAATGGCTGCTGCCACCACCAACCACCAAAGCGCATAGCTGCCATGCAGATGATCGCGGCGCACCAAAAACAGAATGGTGCCAGCCAATAGTGCCCCGATAATGCCTGCCGTGATTTGCGCGGTCATGCCCGGGCTCCGGCGCGATCCGGTTCACCCGGTGCCGAGGCGGCACCAATCTGGGCAAAGCACAGCACGGTGGTGTGCATCATGTAACGCGCCACCATGCGCCAGGACGAAAACACGCGCGAGCCCCCGGTGCAGCGTGGCGACATCAGCGTCGGCAGCTCGCGCAGGCACAATCCCTTCTTGCGCAGCAACATCAAAACTCCCAAATCCTGATAATCCAGCAAACTGGCTTCCGGCGAAGCCAGTACGGCAATCGCTCGCCGGTTGTAGACACGCAAGCCGGAAGTGAAATCCTGTACCCCGATTCCGGTAAGCAAGCGAAAATATCGCCACGCCAGACGTTTGGCCACGCTCAAACGCTGCGTGCAGGTGCCGATCGTCACATCCGCATCACTGCGCTGTTGTTCGGCCAGCAGGCGCGGCAGTTCCTGTGGGTGGTGCTGGCCATCGGCATCCAGGGTCAATACATGCGTGTAGCGTTTGCGCCCCGCATAGCGCATTCCCGTTTGGGTAGCGCCCCATGCGCCAAGACGCCAGGCAAGCTCGATCACCCGCGCCCCCGCCGCGCGCGCCAACGCCGCCGTGTCGTCGTCACTGGCATCGCTGACCACCAGCACATCGCAATCCAGCGTGGAAATAACGCCACGAACGACAGCCGCGACCGTCGCCGCCTCGTTATAGGCGGGAATCACGGCCAGCAGGCGCGAGGCTGAGGGATTATTGCGGTGCACGATCAACGCCGATGCGGGAATCGACGCATTGTCCGGGCAGCGGCAAACCGCGTCAATGTCAACCGGCGCAAACCGGAAGTTTTGATCGTTTGTGTCCGGATTTGCGCCCGGCCTGCGTTTATACAACTGACGTGCCCAAAAGGCATGGATTTCCGGTTCCGACGACCATGTCACGGAACTCGTCAAGAATGGGTTGT
>DASSXQ010000279.1:0-10162 GCA_035703725.1 Rudaea sp. | reverse complement strand
ATACACCGCAATGATTGCGCCGAGCAGCAGCAGCGGCATTTGCGACGATTGTTGCTGGAAGCGTCGGAACGAGTCGCCGAAGCCGAGCGTGATGTCGCCCGGCATGCGCATGTCGGCGATGGTCTTGCGAATCTGCTGCATCGCTTCACCCATGCTGATGTCCGGCACAAGATTGAAACTCAGCGACATGCTGGTCATTTGATTGGTATGACTGATCTGGCTGGGCGCGATGGTGGATTGCTGATGCGCGATGGCGCTGATGGGAACCATCTGGCCACTGCTCGAGCGCACGTGGATGGTTTCCAGTGCTGCCGGCGACGTCGTTTGCGCGGGCAACGCGGTCAACACCACTTGATATTGATTGGTGTCGGAGTAGATCGTCGAGATTGCGCGCTGTCCGAACGCGTTGTACAGCGCATCGTCCACGGCGGCCATGGACACACCCAGACGCGAAGCCTTGGCGCGATCAACAACCATGTTCTGCAACAGCGACGCATCATCCAGATCAGTGCCAACCGCGGTGAATATCGGATTTTTTTGCAGTTGCGCCTGCAGCTTTGGCAGCCACTCCTCAAGCTCGGCCGCACTGTTGCTTTTCAGTTCCACGCTGTATTGACCGCCCTGACTGGTACCACCCGAGCCGCTCGGCAAGTCCTCGTGCGCGCGCAAGCGCACGTCCAGATCCGGGTATCGCGAGACCTTGGCCGACAACCGCGCCAAAACCTGTTGAGTGGATTGCTCGCGGCCTTCACCCAGCGGGCGCAATTGAATGCTGATCCAGCCGCTGGCGCCACGCCGACCCGTACCAATCGATGCGCCAACATACTGCACCGCCGGATCGGCTCGCAGCGCCTTGACGATGGTGCTGGTTCGCGCATCCAGATCCGTGAACGACATGGTCATCCCGGCACTGGCGCGACCCCATATCAGTCCGCTGTCCTGCGGCGGGAAACTGGTTCCCGGCACTTCGTGAAACAGGAAGATCGTCAGGATCAGCAGCGGCAACGGCGACACTGCCATCAATCGAACGTGCTTGTGCAGGGTCCAGTCCAGCATGCGTGTGTATGCAGCCAACATGCCGGCATGGAATCGATCAAGCCAGCGCGCCAGCTTCGATGAACCTTGTTCGTGCGCGTCGTGGTGACGCAAATACAGACTGCAAAGCATGGGCGTCAGCGTCAATGACACCACCATCGATACGAAGATGGCCGCGATCAGCGTCACCGTGAATTCGCGGAAGAACATGCCGACAACGCCAGGCGCAAACAAAATCGGTGTGAACACGGCAATCAGAGAGGCGGTGATGGCGACAATGGTGAAACCGATTTCCTTGGCGCCGGAGAGTGCAGCCTGTATGCGCGACTGACCGGCATCCAGATGGCGGATGATGTTCTCGATCACCACGATGGCGTCGTCCACCACGAACGTCAGGGCGATCACCAGAGCCAGCAACGACAAGTTGTCCAGCGTGTAACCCATCACGTACATCACGGCAAACGCGCCGCAAAGAGACAGCGGCACGGCCGCCGCCGCAATCAGGGTCGGCGCCAATCGCCGCAGAAACAGCGCCATGGTCAGCACCACCATCAACAAGCTGATCAACAACGTGATCTGCACGTCATTTACCGAATCGCGGATGGTTGGTGTGCCATCGAAATAGGCGGTCAGTTGCGTTCCCGGCGGCAACAGGTTGCGCAGACCGGGCAACTCGTCCTTGATCCCGTCTACCGTCTTGATCACGTTGGCATCGGGATGCTTGAAAATCTGCAACTGGATCGAGCGCTTGCCATTGAAGTAGGCGGCCTGAAAGCTGTCTTGCGCGCCTTCATAAACATTGGCGACATCACGCAGATAAATCGGCGTGCCTTCGTGCGTGGCGATGACGAGGTCGGCAAATTGACTGGCCGAGTGCAATTGGTCGGTCGCGGTGATGGCAATCGCGGTCTTGCCATCGCTGAGCATGCCTTGCGGCGAGCGCACGTTTGCCGCAGTGATGGCGTTGCGAATCTGGTTGGTGGACAAGCCCAACGCCTTGAGTTTGTGCAGATCCACATCCACGCGCACGGCCGGTTGCGCGCTTCCGGAAACTTCCACCGACGCCACACCCGGCAACTGGCTCAGGCGTGGTTGCAGCAAGGTGTTGGCTGCATCGAACAATTCCGCCAATGGTTGGGTGTCGGAAGTCAGCGCCAATTCTATGGCCGGATCGTCGTTGGGGTTGGCCTTGTGCCATTGCGGCATCTGCAATCCGGCGGGCAAATCGGGTACTGCCGAATTCACCGCGGCATCAACCTGTTGCGCGGCAGAATCAAGATTCACATCCGAATCGAAAATGAGGATGACAAAGCCGCTGCCGTTGGAACTGCGCGACCGCATCATCTGGATGCCGGGAATCTGACCAAGATGGCGCTCCAGCGGCGCAATGACGGTGGTCGACATGGTGTTGGCATTTGCGCCGGATTCGCTGGCCGCGACCCAGATTGCCGGAAACGAAATCTGCGGCAGCGCATTGATGCCGAGCATGGTGTAACACAGCGCGCCAATCACCAACACGCCCATTGCCAGCAACGACGTGCCGATGGGTCGGCGAATAAAGGGGCCGGAAATGTTCACGCGCGAGGCCACCCTTTCAGGGCGAGGGTTCGGATGGGGATAGCAAAACCGTGCCATGCCAAGCTACACCATTGCGCCCTTCCTCCTGAAGGCGAACGGGAAAAACACAGCCGACCGATGCCGTCGCACATCACCCCGTGGCCTCGTTCGTCACCGCCAACTCGTCGCGCGACCCGTGCCGCGCGTGCAACCAATCGGTGAACCGCTCCATGTACAGGTAGATGACCGGCGTCGTGTACAGCGTCACCAGTTGCGAGAGCAGCAGTCCGCCGACAATCGCCACGCCCAATGGGCGTCGCAATTCCGAACCGATGCCATTGCCCAGCGCCAATGGCAACGCACCGAACAACGCCGCAAACGTGGTCATCATGATCGGACGGAAGCGCAGCAGGCACGCGCGCCGAATGGCATCGTGTGCGCTCATGCCCTTGCGTTGCGCGGTAATTGCAAAGTCGATCATCATGATCGCGTTTTTCTTGACGATACCCACCAGCAGCACGATGCCGACAATGCCGTCCACGGAGAGCGGCAAGCCGAACAACATCAGCGCAAGCAATGCGCCGACTCCGGCCGGCGGCAACGACGAGAGAATCGTCAACGGGTGGATGTAACTTTCGTACAGCACTCCCAACACAATGTAGATGACGATGATTGCAGCCAGCACCAGCAACAATTCGTTGCCAGCCGATGACGAGAACTCGGCCGCCTCGCCGACAAACCCGGCGCGCACTTGCGGCGGGAAATCCATTTTTTCGACAACGTCATTGATGCCGGTGACGGCCTGCGAAAGCGAGTAACCCGGCGCGATGTTGAACGAAATGATGACTGCGGGAAGTTGGTTCTGATGGGCAATCACCAGTTGCGCGTCGGTGATGCTTGCGGTTGCCAATGCCGACAGCGGCACGGTATTGCCGGCACCGGTCGTGATGCCGGTGTTGGCCTGGCCGATACCGGTTGAGGTCGAGGAATTCGAGGATTTCAACATGCCCAGACTGGTTGCGTTGGTTCCGGTCAAGGCACCGCTTGCGCCGTTGGAGCGCACGCGCAAGACGTTCATCAAATCGGAACGATTGCGGAACTGCGGTGCGACTTCCAGAACCACGCGATATTGGTTCTGCTGGGTGAAGATGGTTGAAATCTGGCGCTGGCCATACGCGTCGTACAAGGTGTCGTCGATGGTTTGCACCGGCACGCCAAGGCGACTTGCACTGGTGCGGTCGATATCCAATTGCAGCGCGCGCGCGCTCATCGACAGGTTGCTGCCGACATCGGCCAGTTGCGGCAATTGTTTGAGCGCCTGCACCATTTTTTGCGCGTAGGGAACGAGCTCTTTGGCATTGATCTGCGACAGTGCGTACTGGTAGGCGGTCGGTGCAACCGTGGTGTCAAGGGTGATGTCCTGTACCGGTTTCAGGAACAGTTGCACGCCGGCTATACCGGCTACTTGACGGTGCAGACTCGCCAGCACCTGGTCGAGGCTGCCGCGCTGCCCGCGCGGCTTGAGCACGATGCTGACCTGACCCTGATTGAGGGTTGGATTGACTTCACCGGCGCCGACGAACGCGGCCACGCCTTCGACGGCAGGATCCTTGCGCAACGCCGCGACTACCGCTTTGGTGTAATTTTCCATCGCCGGAAACGCGATGTCGCTATCGGCCAACACCACACCGGTGACAATCCCGGTGTCCTGTTCGGGCAACAGATCCTTCGGGATGATGACATACAGCAGACCGGTCAAAAGCAGCGATATCAGCGCGATCAGCATCGTCGTGCGGCGATGGTCAAGCACCCAATCCAGACTCGGTTCGTACCAACCAAGCATTTTCGCGTAGAAGCCGCGGCGTGTTTCCATTGCCGCCTCATCGCCCACCGGCAGTGAGCCGCGCTTGAGCAGGTATGCACACATCATCGGCGTGAGTGTCAGCGACACTACCATGGAAATGGCGACCGCGATGGTGAGCACCCAGGCAAATTCGTGGAACAGGCGTCCGGTGACGCCGGGCATCAGCATCAGCGGCAGAAACACCGCAATCAGCGATACCGTCAGCGACAACACGGTGAAGCCGATTTCGCGCGCACCAATCTCGGCAGCTTCGCGGCCGCTCTTGCCTTGTTCGAGATAGCGCACGATGTTTTCGATCATCACGATCGCATCGTCCACCACGAAACCCGTGGCAATGGTCAAGGCCATCAGCGACAGGTTATCCAGCGAAAACCCGACTGCCGACATCACCGCGAACGTGCCCATCAACGAAAGCGGCACTGCCACGGCGGGAATCACGGTTGCCCACAATCGGCGCAGGAACATGAAGATCACTGCCACCACCAGTGCAATGGCGATCAACAGCGACATCTGCACGTCGTGAACGGATGCGCGAATGGTCACCGTGCGGTCGGCGAACACGGCAAGATGCACACCGGCTGGCAACGCCGAACGCAGCGCCGGCAAAGCAGCATTGATCTGCTCGACCGTGTTGATGATGTTCGCGCCCGGCTGGCGGCGGATATCCAGCAGCACCGCAGGTTTGCCGTTTGCCCAGGCTGCGAGTTGATCGTTCTCGACGCCTTCAATGACGTTGGCGACGTCCGACAGTTTTACCGGCGCGTCGTTCTTGTACGAAATGATGGTATTGGCGTAGTCCGATCCACTTTGCAATTGATCGTTGGTGCCAATCTGGTAGGTTTGTACCGCGCCGTTCAACGAGCCCTTGGCGGCGTTGACGTTGGCCTGAGTCAGTGAGCTGCGCACGTCCTCCATGGTCAGGCCGAGATTGCCGAGCTTGCCCGGATCCACCTGCACACGAATGGCCGGACGCACATTGCCGGCAATGGAAACGAGGCCGACGCCGGAGATTTGCGACAGGCGTTGGGCGAGTATCGAATCCGCAAAATCGTTGACTTCACGCAACGGCAAGCTGTCCGACGTCAAGGCCAAGGTCATGATTGGCGCGTCGGCCGGGTTGACGCGTTTGTAGATCGGCGGATAAGGCAGGCTGCCGGGCAGGCGCGCCGTGCGCAGCGCGGATTGCACATCCTGCGCGGCCACGTCGAGATTGGTGTCGATCGCAAACTGCAAGGTGATGCTCGACAGGCCGATCGCGCTGTTCGAGCTCATCATCACCAGCCCGCTGATCTGGCCGAGTTGCTGTTCCAGCGGTGTGGTCACCAGCGTAGCCACCGTATCGGCGCTGGCACCGGGATATTGTGTGGTCACCACCAGACTGGGCGCTTCGATTTCCGGCAACGCCGATACCGGCAGCGATTGGTAGCCGATGATTCCCAGCAGCAATACCGCCGCCATCAACAATGACGTCGCAATCGGACGACGGATGAAGATGCTGGAAAACCCCATCGGTTGCTCGGATGGAATTGGGTCGACGTTGTTCAATGCCGTCCGCGCCCGCGATTGCCGGCTTTCGCCTCCTGCTTGATCTGCGCCGCCGTCGGTGCTTCGGGTACTTCACCCGGTTTGAGCGTGATGACCTTGCTGCCTTGTTTCAGGCGAAACTGACCTGCGCTGACGATTACGTCACCCACCTTCAGGCCAGTGCCGATGATCAAGCCGCTGTCGCCGGCCTCACCCGCCGTGGTGACCGCTTGCATCTGCACGTACTTGACTGGCTTGTCGTCGCTGCGGGCGCCACGTTTGCCCGGTTTTGTCGCAGGCTTTTCCTGGGCTTGCGCACTGACCGGCGCCGTGTCGGTGACCAGCCACACGTATTCGCCATTGGGTCCGCGCTGAACCGCCGCAGTTGGAACCACCAGCGCATCGGCATTGACGCTGACCTGAATGCGAATATTCGCGTACTCACCCGGATACAGACGGCCGTCCGTATTGGGAAATTCGGCCTTTGCCTTGAACTGACCGCTATTGGGATCGATCTGGTTATCGATCACTTTCAAGCCGCCGTCAGCGGCAACGACATTGTTGCCGGCATCCAGCACGGCAACCTGCAAGGGTGCCTTTTGCTGCGCCGAACGTACCTGATCCAGGTAGGTGCCGGCCAACGAAAACACCACGTTGATGGGGCGCATCTGGGTAACGCTCACAATCGTGGTGCCGGTGGTGATCACGTTGCCCGGGTCCACCTGGCGGATGCCGGCCATGCCATCGATGGGTGATGTCACCCTGGTGAATCCCAATTGCACCCGAGTACTGGCAATGGACGCATCGTCGGCGGCAATGGCACCCTCATATTGCGCCACGGTGTTCTTTTGCGTAATGCGGTCGATCTGGGCAACGTACTCGTGGTATTTCGGACTCTCCGAGCGTTCCAGATTCGCTTTGGCCGTCGCCAACAAGGTTGCATCCTGGGTACGTTTGGCAATGGCTTGATCGAGTTGCGCGCGCAATGTGCGCGAATCGATTTCAGCCAGCAACTGGCCTTTGGTCACCGGCTTGCCTTCCTCGAAGTGCAACGCAAGCAACTGGCCGCCCACCTGCGGCTGCACGTTGACACTATTGACCGGCTGCACAGTTCCCTGGGTGGTCAGGAACACAGGCACGTTCCGAGTGACAACAGGAACAACGGTCACCGGCACCGGTGCGTCGGCACCGGCATCGCCGAATCCTCCCGAGCGTCGGTCGCCACCCAACACGCGCCACATGATCAAGGCCAGAATGACGACGCCGATCAGCGTCAAAATCCATTTGCTTCGCGACATGGGTGTCTTCCGAAAGTCTGAAGAAACAACACGGTATCGACCACCCGCGGGGCAATCAGTTCACCGTGAGGAAAGCAGGATAGAGGTCAGGTCATGGTACCGGAATCCGCACGTTGCGCACACGTGACATTCGGCACAGGTCAACCACGGGACAACGACCGCGCGCCAACCGGATCGGGCATGTCGGTCGCGTCGATGACGGCAGGAATACGCGTAGGTTTCAGGGCTTCGTGCTTTTTTCTCGTTGACGCAATCGCTCAGGCAACCTCGCCGCCATTGCGACGGCGAGGATCTACACACGCGTAGGCGAAACTCAGGGCAGCACGACGTGGAAATGCAAATCCAGTTGGATGGACTCGCCAAACATGTCGGCACCTCCAGGCGCCATGGTCAAATGGCCGGCGAGTTGTCCATCGGCAATTTTCATATCGCTGGCATTCACAAGCCCGGTGCCACCCAGACCACGACGCTTCATTGCCGTGTGCGAAAACGACGCGCCAATCACGTCCCAATTATCGCCTTTCTTGTGCAACTGAACCACCACGGCGTTGCCGTATTTGCCGTCTTGTGCGCTGAAGTCCGGGCTCTTGTCATTGCCGGCCGGTTTTTCGCTGAAGACGAGAAAGGTCGTGGGATCGCCTGCAAACTCCCGGCCAGTCTGCGCCGTTGCGTGGGTAAGTTGAGCGGACTTGCCATTGACGACGTAGGTGCCCTGCACACCGTTTGCAGCCGAGGAATTGGCACATGCGGCAACAAGCAAGACTGAAATCAGCAGGTAAGCGACGCGATGCATAAGCGTGTTCTCCGGGTTGGGAAGGAATTCAGGAGCCGACCGATGCGTCGGCGCCTGCCCGGTTGAACGGTGCAATGCAGTCAATACGAACGCCAGCCGCGTTATCGGCAACTCGAACCGGTGAACATCCCTGTGCAACCTGCAAACGCTACCTCAATAGCAATCAAAACCGTTGTTGAATATATCGTCGGCATCGGACAGCAGGACAGAATTGCTGGATTCGGAGGTATCGCTGATTCCCGCAGTCCAGGTTTCGCTCGTGGCAACAACGTAGGCCGGATTGAAAAAGGGCACTGCCACATTGACATCGAAATCCACTGTCCCGGCGTCGCCCACCTGGACGAGCCGGGTGCCAAGCCAGGTGCTCGCATCGCCGCAACGCCCGCTTGCATAGAAGCTCAGGTAACGGCGCGCGCCCGGCACATCCACCAGGGTTCCCTTGACTGCAATGGTGGCACCCGAAGTGAACACGGCCGAGCGCAATGACGGCTTGTGCAGCAAATGGTTCGGGTTGATGCCAGGGCCGTCCGAATTCGCGGTCGGACCGGGCTGTTGCAGGTCGATGGGCAGGTTGCCGTTGGAGAAAATTGCGTTGCCGGTTACCTGGTTGAACACGCCCGCATCCGAATCGATCCACACGCCCGGTCCTGCATTGTTGGCAATCGAGTTGCCGCCGGCTGCAGGCGGCAATTGCGGGTCCGTTGTACCGATCCAGACGTAATAGGAACCATTGAGCGTGTGCACGCCCGCGCCGCCATTGCCCAGACCCGAAAAAATCGAGCCGAACGTATTGGATTGCGCGAGGATGTAGCTGGAGTTGTCGATGCGCAGGCCATCTGCGCCGTTGGCCACGACCCAGTTCTGCCGTATCTCGTGATGGTTGGTGGAACGAATCAGGATGCCGGCGCCCTGATTGCCGGTTCCGGTCCCACCGGCATTGCCTCCAATATTGTTGTTGGCAATGGTGGCGAAGTGTTCGCCGTAGTCGACGCGGATGCCGAGGCCATCGGTGTAATGGCTGTTGCCGATCAGGTTGGCGTCGGCAGCGAGCGGGCCGCCAATGACGGTACCCGTACCGCCATGCAGGTTCACGCCGATGTTGTTGGCGAACGTCGAACCGGTGGCGCTTTCGCCGAAACCATTGCCGTGGATCCAACTGCCATTGCCGCCGGCGATATCGATGGCCGCCTGCGTGAAGAAGGTGAATACGATGCCGCGTACTTCCAGGTGCACGTTCGGGTTGGCCGAGTCGGCCACACGCAGGCCGTAGCCGGGCTTGTTGGTCGGATCGCCGGCCAGGAAGATGCAAATCCCGGCGTTGAAATTCACTTGTCCATTGGCGGAACGAGGCAGCGTGTTGCGGGCGGAGCCCGGCTGGTAATAGCCGTCGATCAGCATCGGCACCGTGATCGCCGGCAATGGCGTATTCAAGATGATGGTTTGCGGTCCACAGCTGCTGCCGATGTGAAAAGCAATGCGCGCCGGGGCTGCTGACGCATTCGCATCGGTGATGGCCTGACGCAGGCTGAGGATGCCGCTGTCATTGGTGTTGGTGACCAGGTAGGTGTGCGCTGCGGACAGATCGTCGGTGTTGGATTCGAACGCGCCCTGATCCGGAGCGCTGCCAACGACGCGCAGATTGTCGCCGGCGTCGCTCAAGGGCAGCGCCATCGGCGCGGGCAGGCCGGCATTGATCGCCGGCGAATTGGGGTTGAGGCGATAGTCGGCCGCCAGCCGCGGGTCGGCCGCCACGTTGTTCGCCGATGACGCATCCAGACCGCTGTTCGCATCGATCGATGCATTCAACCAGGTGTTGTTCATGGCCAATACATGGCAATCGATCAGCACCAGGTCATTGGCGACATTGTTCCAAAGTATATTGTTGTACAACCGCGTCGGTTGAAACGAATACGTATCCAGCGCCAGACCGGGACCCAGATTGCCGGCAATCGTGTTGTTGGCCAGGGTCAACGTCGCGCCCGGGTACTCGGCGTGCACGTACACCGATGCGTTGGAAATGGCGTTGTCGTGGACGATGTTGTCGTCGAACAGCAACCCGCCGAAGACGTAAATCGCCAGAATATGATCGCT
>DASSXQ010000091.1:0-4858 GCA_035703725.1 Rudaea sp. | reverse complement strand
CCACGGCATGGCACTGATTCAGGCCATCACGATCGAGGATCATCGTTACGAGCAAGCGCTGCGTGCGGTGGATTTCATCAAGCGTTACATTTTTCCCGGTTGCTTCATTCCGGCGGTGAGTCGAATGCTCGACTCCGCCGCGCGCAACAGCGATCTGAAATTGTTTCATCTCGAAGACATTGGGCCGAGTTATGCGCTCACCCTGGCCATGTGGCGCGAGCGCTTTCATCATCGTTTGGCCGACGTGCGCGCGTTGGGCTACGACGATCGCTTCGTACGCATGTGGGATTTCTACCTCGCGTATTGCGAGGCCGGATTCCATGAGCGCTCGACCGGCGACGTGCAAATGCTGCTGGTCAAACCCGGCTGCCGGCGCAAGCAGCTTCCGACCTTTCTTGAAGGTGTCGCGTGAATCGCTGGATCAATGCCATTTTCTATCAATTGACCTGGGTTGCCGCTGTGGCCGGTGCCGGGCACGAGTTGTGGTGGGCCGGTCCGCTCGCGTTGGCGATTTTCGCGTGCTGGCAATTGTCCGTTTCAACCCAGCGTCGCGCGGACGTGGTGTTGCTTGCGTGTGCCGCCGCAATCGGTTTCGCCATTGATTCCAGTCTGGCGCAGACGAAGGTGTTCAGCTACGCAGCGGCAGTTCCGTGGCCACAACTCGCACCAATCTGGATCGTCGCCTTGTGGATGAGTTTCGCGCTGACCCTCAACCACTGCCTGGCGTATTTGAAAGCACACCTGATTGTCGCCGCCGCGTTGGGTGCGATTGGCGCACCGCTGGCATATTGGGCTGCGGCAAGCACCTGGGGTGCGATCCATTTCGTTGCGGCACCATCGACCGCACTGGTTGTGCTCGCGGTGATCTGGGCGATTTTGACGCCAACATTGTGCTGGCTTGCCAACTGGCTGGCTGTTCCCGACCTTGAGTCTGCGAATCTGCAAGGAGTTCGAACATGACGCCATGGTTCATCGTCTGTGTCTGGATTGCGGCCTGCGTCATCATGGCGATCGCATGGCTGATCCAGTTGCGTACGCGCAATGCGGGTATCGTCGATGCGGTCTGGGCCGCCAGCATGGCCGCCAGCGCGCTGTTCTATGCATGGGTCGGCAATGGTGGTCTGGTGCCACGGGTTGCGTTGGCGGTACTTGGCGGAGTTTGGGGTCTGCGATTGTGCGCGCATATTCTGGTTCGTGTTCTGCATGAGCCCGAAGATGGTCGCTATCGTTACCTGCGCCAGCACTGGAACGACGATCAAGGCAAATTTTTCGGCTTTTTCATGCTGCAGGCAGTATCGATCGCCCTGTTTTCGTTGCCGTTTTTTGTCGCAGCGCAAAACCCGCGCACGACGTGGTCGATCTGGATCGTGTGCGCCGCCGCGATTTGGCTGGTCAGTCTGGTCGGCGAATCCATTGCCGATGCGCAATTGTCCAATTATCGCAAAAATCCACAAAATCACGGCAAGACATGCCGTGCCGGTTTATGGCGCTACTCGCGCCATCCCAATTATTTCTTTGAATGGCTGCACTGGTTCACCTATGTGTTTCTCGCCATCGGGGCAGCCATTCCGCTCTGGTTGATCAGTTTGCTGGGTCCGGCACTCATGCTGGTTTCGTTGTGCTGGGTCAGTGGCATTCCATTCACGGAAGCGCAGGCATTGCGTTCGCGTGGCGAGGATTATCGCGACTATCAGCGCACGACCAGCATGTTGATTCCATGGTGGCCCAAGAGCAGGGCCGAGGATTGAGGGACGAAACTCCCCGTTCGTCACCCCGCGTATGCAGGGCTGTGGAGACAGGATGCCGGAGCGAACATTCGCGCAGGAAGTGGCCCGAAGGGCATGCCGCAGGAGCGGCATGTAATCCGGCTCCTTGCTTCTCGTGAGAGCCGTGGTCAGAGGACCGACAATCAAGATTCATTGATGGAGTTAATTGTGACTATCGAAATTTCCGACAAACCGGCTGCGACCGTAACGGCAAAACAAGACATTCAATTCGACGCCGGTCCTCGGCCCTCGGCCCTCAGCCCTATCGCACTCGCGGAACGCGGATTGTTGCCCGACACCCTGATCCGCCTCGGCATTCGGCGCATGTGCGCACAACGCTTGCGCGAGGAACGTGCCGACGATGCCGTCGGCGCATGGAGCCTGTTTCAGCAGCGTCTGGACGACTTGCGGACAAGCCCCGTGGCGATTCATACCGATGCCGCCAATGCCCAGCATTACGAACTGCCGCCGCAATTTTTCAAGCTGTGCCTCGGCAAACGACTGAAATATTCCAGTTGCTACTATCCCAACGGCGATGAAACACTGGATCAGGCCGAAGTGGCGATGTTGGAACTGTACTCGCATCGCGCCCAACTTGAAGATGGACAACATATCCTGGAACTGGGATGCGGTTGGGGTTCATTGACGCTATGGATGGCGCAACGATATCCAGCCAGCCACATCACCGCGGTATCCAATTCAGGCCCACAGCGCGAATTCATCATGTCACGATGCCGGGACCTCGAATTGTCCAATGTACAGGTCATTACCCAGGACGTGAATCGCCTGGAACTGGAACCGGCGCAATTTGATCGAGCCGTGTCCATCGAAATGTTCGAGCACATGCGCAACTACGATACATTGCTCGGTCGAATCGCTTCATGGCTGCGTCCGGGCGGCAAGCTGTTCGTGCACATTTTTTGTCATCGTGAACTGATGTATCCCTTCGAAACGCAAGGCGATGACAACTGGATGGGTCGTCATTTCTTCACGGGCGGATTGATGCCTGCTGCAGACACGTTGTTGTGGTTCCAGAATGATTTGCGCATCGAACAGCAATGGCGGCTTGCCGGGACGCACTACGAAAATACCGCCAATGCTTGGTTGCGCAAACACGACGAACATCGCACGGAAGTACTTGAAGTGTTGACTCAGGCCTATGGAACCGAACAAGCGCGCTTGTGGAACCAGCGCTGGCGCATCTTCTGGATGGCGTGCGCGGAACTGTTCGGCTATCGCGATGGTAACGAATGGCTGGTTGGCCATTATCGATTTGCCAAGGCGTGAGAGTGGACAAAGTACCGGCGCCTGGGCAAAGAGCCACGAGCGCGTTGTCCATCGTCAAATTGTGCCATTCGAGCTGTTGCATTCGCATCCCGTGCGTGGCGGGGAAGCTGTCCGGCAGGACTGACGGGGCGATCGTGGATCATCGGACTGTCAGGGCAAGATCAAGATCAAGCGCGCCCTCTTGCGTGTTCGGCACCGTCCCTCGCTACGTGGGGGAAGGAAAAAAGGTACTTCCGATTTCGCCGGAAGAAAAAATAATCCTCTTTCGTTTGGCACAAGCAGATGCTCGTTCACCTGCCCCACGCCGTTCGACCCGAGCGTAGGCCGCAAGCCCGCAGTCGAAGGGTTCGTGAAGGACCCAATACCGTTCGCCCTGAGCGTAGGCCGAAAGGCCGGAGTCGAAGGGTTGACGAGTCGACCAAACGGAAAAAGCCCGGCAATGCCGGGCTTTTTCGTGTTACTGCAAAAACCAGCGTATTACTTGCTGATTCTAGTTTTCCACTTTCAACTCGACGCGACGGTTGCGCTGACGGCCCGCCGAGGTCTTGTTGGTGTCGATCGGCATGGTTTCGCCATAGCCCTTCGGGCCATCCAGACGACCCGCGTCCACACCATGCGAAGTCAGATAATCGTACACACCCTTGGCGCGACGATCAGACAACTTCTGGTTGTACGCTTCGGTACCAACTGAGTCGGTATGACCACCAACTTCAACGCGAACGTTCGGATAGCGCTTGAGCGTATCGACGGCTTCATTGAGAAGCTGCACGGAGTCAGCCGTTGGTGCCTTCAGCGAGGGCTCCAGAGCTTCACCGACGCGCGGGTGATCGAACTTGAACTCGACACCACGCAAATCGATCGAAACCGAAGCAGGCGGTACGGCCTGTTCGTGTTCCGGCGGCGGCGGTGGCGGCGGCGGCGGTGGCGTAGCGGCCGGAGTTTCGGCAACAGGGGCTGCCTGATGACCGAAGCTGTAGGTCAGGCCAACGGTCACCAATCCATCGGTGAATCCGGACTGGCGCTTGAATCCATACGAATCCGAGAGTTCGGAATTGAACGAGTTGTTGTCGTGATCATAACGCGCGGCGATTTCGCCACGGAACGCCAGACGATCAGACATATTCAGTTGCATGCCAACGCCGATCAGTGCCATCGGATCCCAACCACCACCATGGGTGCCACTGACACTTCCGGCAAATGCCTGGTGACGCATGGCGCCCAATGCGCCCATCAGGTATGGACGCCAGCCCGAACCAATCTCGTTGAAGAACCAACGACCGGCAACGTCCAACTGAACATTTTCCCATTGGCTGTTCGGTTTGCGTGAATTGTTCTTGAAGTTCGCGTTGTTGATTCCATACTCGAAATCGACTGCAAAGTTTGGATTGACCCAGGTACCGAAGCCAATGCCTTCAAACGACGAAGTTTCGGTTTTGCGCGCATCGTCCGGAACAACGAGACCAAGGCGCGGAGCAAGGTACCAACTGGTTGAATCCTGGGCATGCGCTACGCTTACGCCGCCCAGTCCCAGGGCGATAAGCGCGAACAACATATTACGTTTCATCGGAGTCTCCTATACATGTACTTGGTTTTTTTGGGCGTCCGGTCAACAACAACACGGCGCGCTTGCACACATCACTGTCGTAACGTCGCGACGCGTTAATTATATGTTATCACAGTTGTCGTGCCAGCTTGCGCAGTCTAGCAAAATCAAAACACTATTCCAGCATGGTTGTTCAGGCTCGGCTCAGTTGCCGCGAAGCGAGGGCCGCTGACAGGTATCCGGCGTGCTCGCGGTCGCCATC
>DASSXQ010000267.1:0-22697 GCA_035703725.1 Rudaea sp. | reverse complement strand
GTGGACAACGACATAGCGCAAGGCGCTCAAGGGTGCCAGCGCCAGGGACAGATCGAGCGTGACCCAATCGCGCGTGTCCAGACTGCCCCACAGACTCTTGAGTGGTTTGATGCGCACGCCGTTCGGGCCACGCCCGAGCTCGCCGGAATAGCGCGCGATGTAGCGTGAAACATCGCGCCGGATCTGCGCCTGCAGATACGCCTGCAACAACGAACGCGCAGCAATCAGGCTGCGTCGCGTATGCGGCGTGGGCAACGAAATCACCAGATGATCGCCGGTAACTTCCACGCGGGGATAACTTCCGTGGCGCCAAAGCAGTCGTGTTGTTTCGCCGCGCAATGGAATCAAGGTCGGCACGCCCGGTTTGAGTCGCGGCGGTCCGGATTCGCTGCGTTTGAATTCGCTGAGCTTGCGTTCGAGCCAGTCGGCGTGTTTGCGCAGGAAGGCGAAAACTTGCGCCGGATGCGTTCCTTGCGGATACGAGACGCGTGCGCCACCGTGGGTCACCGTCAGCCGCAATCGGCGTGCGCGCGGATGCGCGTTGCGCAACACCTTGATGGTGTCACCGGTCAGCGTGGCCAATTCCAGATACGGATTGTCGTCAGCAGCACTCATGTCCAATTCGAATAGCGACCCAGGAAGTTATCCCTTTTTGTCATCCGGTCGTGGCAGACCGAACCATTCCTCGAATTTCTCCAACACGCGATCCAGTTCCAACGTCATCAGCGCAAATTGCGAATCCAGTTCCGCTTGCGCCGATTCGGTACTGCTGTCGCCGACCTCGTCGCGAACCTGATCCAGAAAACGCAATTTACGCACGATGAGATCTTCACCGAGCGCAAACCCAATGCGATCATCAAACGTCACACCCAATTGAAAAACCTGTTTACCGGATTTCAGATGCTCGCTTACTTCATCGGTTTCAAGGTCTTGGCGACGACAGCGCACCACGGCACCGGATTCGGCCGGATCTCGCAGCTCGCATTCGTCCCCCAGTACCAAGCCAGCCGGTAGCTTGCCACGGATCAGCCAGTCCGTCATCAAGGCGCGTGGAGATTCCTCGGCGGCCAGCGGAATTGCCGGAAAACTGCCCAATGCCAGACGCAGTTGCTGGACCGCTTCTTCGGCTGCCTTGCGGCTTGCCGTATCCAGCACCAACCAGCCATTTTTCGAGGAAAAATAGATATTTAGCCGAGTCGTCTGGGTGAAGGCGCGGGGCAACAAGTCGGTCAGCACCTCCTCCTTGAGCCGTTTGCGCTGTTTGGCGCCGATGCGTTTTCCCTCTTTTTCGGAGATCTTCTGCAAACGTGTCGCCAATTCTTCGTTAATCACCGAGCTCGGCAATAAACGACGCTCGCTGCCCATCGTCAGCAGCCCATGACCGGCCTGGCGGTGAATCAGTGCGGTCTCATTGCGACCGTATGGGGACACAAATCCGTGGGTGGCCAGCTCCAATGGACCACAATCGCGCAAACGGCGCTGCTCAACCGCATCTTCCAGCGTATCCAGACTTTTGCCGGTGGCTTTGGAAAAACGAAACAAGGTCAAATTGCGAAACCACATGGCAAATGCTCCGAATGAAATATGAATGCGGCAATTGCAAGGGCATCGAGCCGCATGCGCGCGTACCGAGCCGAACATTGTACGACTGATCCGCAAGTGGAGAACGAACAAGCGCCGCCGCCCTTGGCCAACAGGCTGCTAGACTCGCGGATGAGTCCGTCGCCGAGTCATGCCGTGCACGAAGATCCTGCCACCATCTCCCGACAGCTGGTTGAATTGCGCATCGAACATCGCGATCTGGACAATGCGATCATGCGTCTTTGCGCGGATGCGCAATACGACGAGTTGCAGCTCAAACGCCTGAAGAAGCGCAAACTGCTGCTCAAGGACATGATCGCGAAACTGGAGAGCAAGCAAATTCCCGATCTGGATGCGTGACGGGTTGACGTGCCCCTGTCGACCGATTGCGCGCCATCGAACCTGCTGCAATCAGCGCAGCATCGCCACGCGTCGCTCCAGGCGGCCGCTGACACCCTCGGGTAACGCTTCGACGACGTAGCGCTGCGATCCGCCGGGAACAATCGCATCGAAGGGATAGCACGTGACCAACACCAGGGCGTCGATGCTGTCGGCGTTGGCAAGGCGCATGTCGCGACTGTCGACGATGCGCATGGAGACGACGCGATAGCTGCGCCGTCCCGCAGCGCCGTCGATTTCAATGCGATCTCCCTGATGCAGATATTGCAGCGACGCAAACTGGGTGTCGCGATGCGCACTGATGACGCTGAGCCCATGCGTAGCCGGTACGGCGCTTGATGGGGTCCAACCCGGTCCAAAGGCCAAGGCTTGGCCGCTATCGTTGTCGAGCACGATGAAACGCTTGCCAAGGCGCGGAACCGCAAGCTGCGCGATGGGCGTCATGTCGGCCCAAGGCCACGGCCGCACGCTTGTGCGACCGCTGTCGGATTGAGCCCATGCGCGTTGCAGCAACACCTGCGCCAGGGCCGCCTTGACATGAATCCAGCCAGCGCTGGCGATCATTGCGACCGCCAGTGCCAACAATGCGCCGATGCCGATGCGTGGCAGACGCCGTGATGCCGGGTTCACGCGCGGCCTCGTTGTGTCCACCAGATCAGCATTGCCAGCAGCAGCGCGATGAAGCCCAGCAACAATTGCAATCGAGCCGGCGTTGCCGTCTGTGCGAATGCCGAGCCAGCCGGCAACACATTTGGGACCTGCGTGCTGTGCAGGGTTGAATCCGCGGCACGTGCCGGCGTCTTGTCGACCGCAACCAGGCTGGTGTAGCGGCTGACCAAATGCGCCGTCAGCGCAGCTTGCACGATCTGCGGACGCAACGTGTTTTCATCGCCACCGCGACTGAGTTGTTCCTCAAGATCGCTGATTCGCGCTTGCGCCCACAGCCTGTCCAGCCCATGTGCCGCGCGGCCCGAATCCAGCTTTGCCAGTGAGCTCCATTCCTGTTCGGCAAGCATGCCGCTAACACGTATCTGGTTGATGGGCTGCGCCACGCGCGCGATCAGCAGCATCGGCTCGCCAAGGTACAAATCGGGCAATTGATGCGGATAGGCGTCGGTTCCAGCAGGCCAATCCACGTGCAGATCACGCATGGCTGGGTGGTCGAGTTTGGCGAGCAGACCACTCATCGCGGACTCGACCTCATGCAGGTCGGCGATAACGGTCTCGCTGCCGCGGCCGTGCTTCGCGGCGGCCTGAAGAAACCCGGCGTTTGGCGCACTGCCGATACCGATCGGGAACAAGCGTGAATCCCCCAGATTCCGGTCGATCAACGCCATCAGCCCGGCCGGATTGTCCACCGCGCCGTCGGTCGCAAACACGACCTGACGCACGAATCCCGGCGGCGCGTGGCCACTCAACGCCAATTGCATGGCAGCTGCCATTTCGGTGCCGCCACGTGCCTGCAATTGAGCCACCCACTGGCGCGCCTGCGCCACCGCACCCGGTGTTGCGGCCACGGCTTCGGCGCGCCAGGGATTCATGATCGAATTGAATTCGATCACATTGAAGCGATCTTGCTCACGCAGTTGTCGCAGCGCCATGTCCAGCGCCGCGCGTGCCTGCGTGATCGACGCACCGCCCATCGAGCCGGACGTGTCGATGACCAGGATCAACTCGCGTGGAAGCGATTGCGCCTGAGTCTGCGGTGGCAGCAACATCAACATGGCGTAATTCGCGCCGTCGACGGCTTCGTTGAAACTGGCAAGTTTTGGTTCGGCGTGCGCTTGCGGTTTCCATTGCAGCACGAAGTCGCGGTCCGGCACGGTCACGCCGTCGCGCAGATGCACGTTGCGCACGCCATTCGGTGTTTGTTCGTCAAGTTTGCCGGTCACAATCGCATGACTTGGACTGGTAACACTGGCCAGCGCAACGCCGGCGTCGAGTACGACATTGATGTGTGTGCTCAGGGGTGGTTCGTCTTTCGCCGAAGCGAACACTTCAGGGCCCGTCGTACCCGGATCCTGCGATGCGGGCGCGGCGTCGCGCTGCATGCGGTAGCGCGGCGTATAGGTGAGGGGGAATCGCACCGAGAACACGCCGCCGGAATAATCGACACGCTGCCAATAATGCAGTTCGACCTCGATACTTTCATTGGGCGCGACATTGGTCACGGCGGTGCGGAACAGGTTGCTGCCATCGGCTTCAACCAGGGCGGCCCCGTGCCCGCTGACCCGGGCTTGTTCAAAGACTTTGCGCGCGGCCTGCTTTTCCCGCACATCACCGACAATGATCCGATCGCCAATGTGCACGGTCATCGCGTAGACCGCAGCGCCGACCGGCAGCGGCAACAGATATTGCCCTTCCAGCCAGGTTCCACTGTCGTTGCGAAAGCGCTGATGCACTGCTACTTCGGCGACCAGTCCATTGATGTGGTAATCGACATTGGTATCCAGACTGGCCAGCTCATGACTGGCACCGGACTTGTCGAGTAGCCGCAGTTCGCCGCTGCCGGGTTCCACCGCCTGGGCGACGCCACCGAGTATCAGCACGGCCAGCAACACGTGGACCAGGCGCCGTGCACACGACGATGCAATCAATTGAAAGTTCATGCTCGTACTCCGTTGGTCAAAGTGGTTGCCAATCAGGATCCGGCTCTTCGCGAGTCGCCGCAGCGACACGAAGAACAACCGGTACGCAACGGTGCTGCGTGCGCAGCAAGGCAAATGCATGTCGCAGGGAATCGGAAAATGTGTCGCGGGTCATGGCCGTCTCCTTGTTGGATGGCGATGCCATGACAACGCGCACGAGCGGCTGCGCGCGGCGTCGGTTCGGGCGCGTTACCGGCAAGTTATGACGAACCTCGGGCAATGTTGCTTGGGGAACCACTGCGCGGCCATGCATCGGGCCGTGCGGTGGTCCCCTATCCAGCAACAGTCGAATGGGAGCAAACTTGGCGAATCGTCGCGGCCGGGTGCCGCGAAAACCTATTTCTCGTCCGCAGACTGCGACGTGGACGAAGACTCGCCCAGCAATTCGCGACGTTCCGGCGTCAGCTTGAGGATGCCGTGGCGAATATCGCGACTGAGAATGATTTTCGCATCTCGCGTGATGGTTTCAAGACCGCTGTCGAAATCGAGCTTGTTGTCGTCGTCGGCCCAAACCACGCCGCGTTCGCGCAACTTCTGGATAAAGCCGCGAAACAGCGATCGATCGAAAAATTCCGGAGCGTTGAATTCGTGCAGCAACGACAGCCGCTGCGCTGTCAGCGTGCACAATTTTTCCAGTTCGTTGGCACTGAGCGCATGCGGTCCGTTGCGCACCAGCGCGGCGATGGCAATGTAGTAGCGCTCAAACGCCTGCAACATGGCATGCGCGATTACGCGCAATTGAAAGGCGCCATCGCTCTGGCCCGGATCGCGGCTGAGAATACGACCGCCGCCAACGCAATGCAGCAATTTGCGCTCGATGAAGTAATCAATGGTGGCTTCGATTTTCACGGCAAAGCCGTCTTCGTCCCACGGCAGGAACAGCTCGCTTTGGATGAACGGATAAATCGTGCGGCCCAGGCGCGTTATCGTCGTTCGCGCCACCCGGCGGTTGTTGAGGAAGCAGCACGCAACCCAGGCTGCGGTAGCCAGCAAATGCAGCACGTTGTTGCGGAAATACGAGAGCAGTACGGCGGTCTTGCCTTCGCTCACGAACACATCGCCGAGCGGATTGGCGACGCGCTGGATCGCCTGCATCTTCTCGCCGTACGCGATGATTTCCGCGGGATTCAGATCAGTGATCGTGATGCGATCCGAATACGGCAGCGTTGTCAGCAACCGCTTGGTCAATTCCAGTTGCGCGAGCAAATCGCTTTCGGCCATTGCCTGCTTTGGTGTGGACAGCAGCACCAAAGCCAACAGATTGATGGGATTGATGTCCGCCGCGCGATTGACATTGATCAGGATGCGTTCGGCCAACGAATCCACGGCGGATTTGAGCCACTGCGGTTTGCTGTCCGGATCGGCTGCCGCGTCGCGCCAATCCGGTGCCACTTCGTTGAGCAGGGGCGTGAGAAACACCGGTTCGCCAAAATTCACCGCCACCTTTCCATAGTGTTTGCGCAGTACGCCAAACGCGCGCAACAGGCCGAACCATGATTCCTTTTTCTTCGGCTTGCCGGACAATTCGCCGATATAGGAATCGCCTTCCATGATCTTTTCGTAGCCGATGTATACCGGCTGGAACATCACGGGCCGACGTGATTCACGCAAGTAACTGCGCAACGTCATCGACAACAAACCGCCGCGCGGCGCAAGCGAGCGGCCGGTGCGCGAGCGTCCGCCTTCAATGAAATACTCGATCGATACGCCACGGGCGAACAACTGGCTCATGTATTCGCGAAACACGTTCGAATACAGAGGGTCGCTGAAACTGCGACGCATGAAGAATGCGCCGCCCCGGCGCAACAACGGACCCAGCACCGGCAAATTGAGGTTGATGCCTGCGGCGATGTGCGGCACCACGAAATCGTTCTTGTGCAATAACCACGACATCAGCAGATAGTCGACATGACTGCGATGGCAGGGCACATAGATGATTTCGTGACCCGGAGCCGCAGCGCGCAACTTGTCGAAATGGTGCATGTGCACGCCGTCGTAAATCTTGTTCCACAACCCGATCAGCAGGAACGAGGCCGACCGCACGACGGGAAACGAAAGGTCGGCAGCTATTTCCCAGGCGAACCCGCGCGCCCTGGCCGTGATCTTGTCGACGTCGACGTTTTCCTTGTTCGCGGCGGTATTGATTGCGGCGCGCACCTGTTCGGCCCGTAACACCGTGTCGATCAGCGTGCGGCGATGCGAAAGATCCGGGCCGATGACCAACGCTCGCACACGCTGGAAATGCACGCGCAATACGCGCGACACCTTGCGCAATGTATTTGGCGCGTCACGCTCGTCGTCGAGCACGCCGCGCAGCGAGATGGGTGCGGCGAACTGCACAATGGTATGGCGACCGTTGAGCAGCAACGCCAGCAATCGCCGGAAGCGCCCTACCACCACCCAGTTTTCCGAGAACAGCACGCGGAACCAGCCGCTCTGGCGATCCGGCGCGCGACCGACAAAAATCGAAACCGGTACCAGTTGCAGATTCAGATCCGGATGGGTACGCAGGGTATCGAGCAGTTGTGCCAGAGTTTGCGAATGCGAGCGCGGTCGGCGGCGAAACAGCCAACCTTCGCGCGGCGACAGCGCAAACATCATTCGCTTCTTGCGCAATTCCCCCAAGTGCAAGGGTTGCAGCGGTTCCGGTAGTCCCGCTTCGCGACAGGCTTGCTCCAAAATCAGGGTGTCGGATAATCCGTAGCGTTCGGTGACATAACATACCGGCAGCGACGGGTCGATCGACGCCTTGGCATCGGCGGGTTCACGACGAATGCGCAGCCACGGTTCCAGCAGCGCGCCGAGCGCGCGCAGCCACCAGCTTGCCTTGGGTCGATCCGGGGTTGGCTTGGTTGGTTGAGTCGTTTCCATGCGCCAATTGTACGGGAGGCGTCGCCGTTAAATCCTCGGCGGCCGTGCAGCGCGACGTTGGCATGCGCAAATCATGCTTGAAAACAGCGCGTTACGTTGGGTGTTGTTGCATCGCGCAAGGTGTCGCGTCGATACCGGAGTATGCTGCAACTTTTGCGCGGGACAGCCAGATCATGCGTCCACTTCCAATCTTGTGTGGCTTGCTTGCACTCGGCAACGCGATTGCGCAGCCGCCGATTTCGCGCCTGGAATTGCCACCTGGATTTCAGGTTTCCGTCTATTCGGATCAGGTTCCATCCGCGCGGCAAATGGCGCTTGCCAGCGGTGGAACGCTGTTTGTCGGCTCCATGCGCGCCGGCAATGTCTATGCCTTGACCGATGCCGATCACGATGGTCATGCCGAGCGCGTGCGCGTGATCGCGCGCAACCTGCAATTGCCTGTAGGCGTCGCCTTTTACGACGGCGACCTTTATGTTTCCGCGGTGAGCCGCATTCTGGTTTTCCGCGACATCGAGCAACATCTGGATCAACCACCAGCGGCGCAGATCGTTACCGACAAATTGCCGACCAAGACCCATCACGGCTGGAAGTTCATTGCCTTTGGTCCGGATGGCAAGTTGTATGTGCCGGTAGGCGCGCCGTGCAATATCTGCGATCCGGGCCCCGAGTACGCAAAATTGTTGCGTATGAATGCCGATGGCAGTCATTGGCAGGATGTCGCGCACGGCATTCGCAACACGGTTGGCTTCGACTGGCAGCCGGGCAGTGGCAAATTATGGTTCACCGAAAACGGCCGCGACATGCTGGGTGATGATTTGCCAAGCGATGAGCTGAATCGTATCGATCGCATCGGCGAACATTTTGGCTATCCGTATTGCCATCAAGGCGACACGCTGGACCAGGTATTCGGCAAGGCCCATGCCTGCAGCGACTACGCGGCGCCGGCCCTCAAACTGGGTGCGCATGTTGCGTCGCTGGGCATGCGTTTCTACACGGGAAAGATGTTCCCTTCCGATTATCACGGCGCGATCCTGATCGCCGAACACGGTTCGTGGAATCGCACCAGGAAAAGCGGTTATCGCGTCATGACCGTACGCGTCAACGGCGATCACGTCATTTCCCAAACGCCGTTCATTACCGGCTTCATGCAGGATGAGAAAGCCTGGGGCCGTCCGGTTGACGTGCAGCCATTGGCCGACGGCAGTGTATTGGTGAGCGACGATTTGGCCGGGGCGGTGTATCGGGTGACGTATTTGAAAGCCGGGAACGGGGAATCGGGAACAGGGAATCGAAAAAGCAAAATCACGCGCGCTGAGCATGACGATTCGGGCACTTGAAGTAGCGCCAATTTCTACCGAACCAAGGAGGTTTTATGCAATTGCTCAGCAACAGTCTCAGTGATGGTGGCGTGATTCCGGTCGAGTTCGCTTTTTGCAAGCCGGGCGAGCCGGTCGCGATGTCGGACAACCGCAATCCGCATCTGGCTTGGTCGGATATTCCGGACGGCACAAAATCGTTCGTGTTGACCTGTGTGGACCCGGATGTGCCGAGCAGACCCGATGACGTGAATCAGGTCGGGCGCGAAGTCCCGGCGGATTTGGCTCGGGTCGAATTCGTGCATTGGGTGATGACCGACATTCCTGCGGATTGTCGTGAAATCCGGTCTGGTGCTTGCAGCAACGGCATCAGCGCGCGCGGCAAGCAACAGCCGCCAGGCCCGCGCGGCGCACGCCAGGGCATCAATGATTACACCAGTTGGTTTGGTGGCGACGCCGACATGGCCGGCGACTACTACGGCTACGACGGCCCGTGTCCTCCGTGGAACGATTCCATTGTGCACCACTACCATTTCAGCGTTTACGCGTTGGACTGCGACCTCGGACTTCAGGGCCGTTTCGGCATTGGCGACGCGCGCAAGGCGATGCAGGGCCATGTGCTTGCGCAGGCGCAGATCGTTGGCTTGTACAGTCTCAATCCGCGCTTGGCATCCCAATCGATGCGCTGATCCACGCTGCGCCGGCGTCAATCCGCACAGCGTTATTGTTGCCGGCAAGAACTCGGCAGATATTTGCCCGGAATCTCGTTCGAGCTACAGCGCCAGACAATCGCGGAACCTGACAGCAGTGGCGTCAACAACAGCGACTTTCCGGCAATTCTGGCGTCAGTTTGTTGTGCGGGTGGCGCGCCGAATGTAATACGAATGGTGCCTGCCTCCACTGCAACCGAGGCAACGTACTTGCCGGCGTTCGCTTCCGGCGCGGGCAATCCCACGGCAGCGTCGTTCGCCGGCAGGTGTCCTTGAGCCTGGTAATACTCGGCGACGGCAACTTTTGCACTGGCGCCCATGACCATGCCCTCGCTGACCTGGGCGCGAATCATGTAGTCCTGATAAGCAGGGATTGCAACGGCCGCGAGAATGGCGCTCATGGCGACGGCGGTCATGCCGCCCTGTCCCTGCAGGAATTCGGTCGGTAGCTGGCCGTAGTCGAGATTCAGCGCCAGCGAATCGGGCGTGAGCACAATGCCGCCGCCGATGATGCCGCGTTCGGGCAGGCCAAGCGCACGGGCGCTGGGCAGCGGCATGATATTCACGGGATGATCGAACAGATCACCAAGTGTGACCAACGCCCCCAGGTAGTGATAGTAGGCACGGCGTTGTGCGTTGTGGCTGACGGCCGTGGTACCGATCCAGGTGCCTGGCGCGTAATCCTGATGCTTGAACCAGTCGCCCAGGCCAACCGTGTTACCGGATGCGACGCGATCGGCTAGCGCCTGCGGAACGTCGGCGAAGATCATCCAGTTGCCGTCCTGAATCCAGTAGACGTGGGTTCGCAGGCGCTGCAGCAAGCTTTGCAGTGCGGCCGCGTTGGATGCAGTCTGCCCCTTGGCCGTGGGCACAAGACCGGGCGCCGACAGCCAGTGCACCTGCGCCTTGCCCGACGTATCGCTGCCAATCTGCCAGTGATAGCGCGATACCAGTTTGTCCAGTTGCGCCTGAAGTGCCTTGGCGTCGCGCAGGCGAACGGCCGTATACGTGCCGTTGGAATCGTTGAATACGACGATTTCCGGTCCGATGATCTGGGTCAAGGTTGCAAGGTCGGGCACGCCTGCATTGCGCAGCAAATCGTCCACCTTGCGCCAGTTGGCCGCTGTCTGGCTGCCAAGATCGGTGTTCAGATTCGATTCGAATGCACGCACTTTGGTTGCTGTCGGCAAGGCAAACGTGAACGCCCAATTTGCTGCGCCAGCCGTGTTCAAGCCGCTCCAGTCCAGCGTGGGTGCCAGATAGTCGAGCACGCGCGCGCCCGGTGCATGCAACACGACACGGATGCGGCCGTGACTGTGCACGGTGCCGGATCCGAAGGCGACGGCATCGATGTGTCTGGCCAGATCCGCCGGTAACGAATCGGCCAAATCAGCCGGCAGAAAACCGGCGGCCATGCCAGCCCAGCCTTGCAGTTTGATCCACGCGAACAGGCCCTGGCCGGAACTGTCGATGCGCGGTTCGATGTTGGCCAGACTGGACGGCAATGGGTCGCCTTGCGCTGGTGTGAGCAGCGCGTCCAGATCAGCTTTGCTCGGCGGATGTGTGCCGGCAAGCACAAACACGCGTTTGTCAGGCGCATCGAAATGCACGCGCGCTCCCATCGTCAGATGTCCGTCGCCGTGCGCATCCAGTGCGTCGGACAGGTGCATCGACGGTGAGGGCAAGGCGGCAAAGATGGCCGCGACCTGCGCTGCATCGCTTACGGTGACTTGTGCCGTCAACAACAACTGTGCGTTAGGTGTCGGCATGCCCGACGCATCGATCAGTACGACTTCCAGCGGCGAGGCGAGGCGGGAAAACGCCATGCCGATGTAATCGCCGACGGCCGTTTTGCCCAGTTGCGGCTGGTAGCCTGCAGCCTGGCGCAGCGCCGAGACCACAGCCAGTTGGCGCGGATCGGTGGCGGCAGCATCCAATGGCGACCCGTTCGGTGTGGTGCCAATCAGCGCCCATGGCGAAGGTACACGCGCGTAAGCCACAACATTGGCCGGCAAGTGTGTATGCAACCATGCCGGATGGGCAGTCGTCGCTTGCGCCGTGGCGATGGCCTGCGCATCGGGTGTGGCGGCAGTCTCGGGAGTCTTGTGGCAAGCGGCAATGAAACAGGTGGCGGCGACAACAGCGGCCAGGACAAGGCGGCGAATCGACATTGGATTGGGTTCCCCAGAGTTCACTCGATGCGCCGTTGCGGTGCATGGCGAGCTTCATTATACGCAAGCGCGCACGATGTTCGTGAAGCGACGTTGCCCGGGATCGTGGCATGTGGCAACTCGGCATTCCCGCGCTGGCGACAGATGAGAATGCCGCCCGCAATTCATGTCACGTGTGGGGCGAACGCATTGCCTCAGACCCGAGCCCTCGGCCTTCAGCCCCAAAAAAAAGGCGCACCCTTTCCGATGCGCCTTTTGAAATCCAAGCAAGTGAATCTTGCGCGATACGCTTACTCTTCGTCTTGGTCGTCGCCACCGTCAGCGGGTTGCGCCGGGGCTGCATCGGCCGGCGTCGCGGCTTTTGCCGCAGCGTCTGAAATTTCTTTTTGCTGGGCTTTTTGCCACTGCTCGATGGCGTGTTTGCCATACCATTTGCCATCAACCTTGACCAGATCGGCCTCGGTGGAAAACGGCTGGTCGAACGCGGTGTAGGCGACTGTGACCTTGGCGGTGTCACCCGTGGTCGATACCGGTGTGACCTTGACCGAATCCAGTGCCTTGTTCATGTCCAGACCATATACCGCGAGGACTTGCTTGAGCCCTGCAACAACGATGCCGGCCTTTTGCATGCCTTGATCAAAAGTCAGCGCGCGCGCTTCGTCAATGGTTTTCAGATTCAGTTCGCGTGCCGTCTTGCACACCACGGCAATGGCGCCCTTGACCAGGGCGGGATCGGTGAATTTGGTTGTCTGCGCCCACTTGGCAGTCGCGTCCAGCAGTGCTTCAGCCTGCTGCTTTTGTTGATCGTTGAGGTCTTTGCTTTGTTTGATCGTGCTTTGTGCGAAGCCCTGGCCCATGGCAATCATCATCGGCATTTGTTGGGCCGACTTTTCGTTGAATTCCTTGAGCTTCGGTTCGATCTCGGCATACATCTGAGCTTCGGCATCCGGTGCAGTGAGCTTGGCCATGTGCTCGGCAAAATCCTTGCGCTGCTGATCCGTGACCGGATCCTTGTTCATGTTGTCGTGCCAGTCGGCCTTGAGCTTGACCAGTGCGGCTGGTGGCATGGCGCTTTCAAGCAACGCGCCGATGTTGTTGTTGCGCAGGGCCACCATGGTGGCGGCAATTGCGCCGTCCGGTGTCGCAAGCGACGTGTTTGATGCGGGGCCGGCGTTACCGGGCTGGCCTTGCTGACTGCAACCAAAGCTGGTTGCGGCGAGCAGGGCCAGCAATCCAAATCGAGCAAACTTGATGGACATGACTTTTTCCAACGTGAGATGGGTGAGCGGGACGCCACTCTAGTGACCGCCCATGGACTTGGCAAGGTACCGATTGAAAACAGGTCAGGCAGGGTTCAAGCACCCTGCGCAGCGGTGCCTCAATTCACTTGCAGCGCAGCGCGCTTCTCGGCGCGTCGCTGGCTGCGCGAGAGCTTCCAGTCGTTGTTGAACAACGCCGGTTCCCAATTGCCATAGACGGGATTTGGCAGAACGAACCAGCGGTCGCCCACCCAGTCCAGGTACGGCTGCACCGCCGCGCGTCGACCCGCAAGTGTGTTCGTTTGAACATCGATGAAATCGCCAAGTTGATCGCCAATCTGCATCACCACGCGATACTTGCGCGCAATGAGTTGCCGGCGGCAGCCTTTGTCGGAACCGCGTGACGTGCAGCCTTCCACGTGCAGACCAAGTCCGAGGAAGCTGTCGTCATTGGCGACCGGAAAGCCGTCGTCACGCAAATTTTTGAGAGTCGCCGCGTTCAGATTCTGCTTTCGATTGGACAAATAAAACACGGCCACACCGTGCGCGGCTGCAAAGCGCGTGAATTCAAGCGCTCCCGGCAGGGGTTTCGCGATGGCTTCGCTGCACCATTGCGCCCAACCGGCATCGTTGTATTCCTTGCCGTCACGAATCAGGCGCGCTTGATTGGGCGAGTTGTCGAGCACGGTTTCATCGATGTCCAGCACAACGGCGGGTGGCAGATTGGCGGCATCCTTGTTGCGTTCTTCCAATGGCAATGCATCCCGGTTCTTGTCGGCCACGGCCGCGGGAAGTTTTTCCCGTGCAATGCGATAGATTTCGCGGTAAATCAAATCGTGTTCAACGGCCGTCTGCGCCCATGCAGTGGCATTCAAGCTGTCGTCGGCGGGAACACTGTCGACGACATTCGCGTTGCCGGGTGCGGCAGTCGGTGTATCCGGCATGGATGGCTTCGACGATGTGGCGGCACAGCCTGCCAGTAGCATGACAGGCAGCAAAAACGCGAGAGTGCGGCGCATGATGTTCTCCGATGTGCGAACAGCGCGGAAGTTTACTACACGCGCCAGCCGCGCCCGCAGCCGTGCGCTATTCGGCAAACATCGCGGTCAGTCGAGCGATATGCGACGACGCCAGTTCGCGTTCGGATGTCGCATCGCGCTCGCTGTCCTCGCCGTCGCGGTGCAAATCCGCCGGGGGCAGTTCGGCAAGAAACCGGCTGGGCTCGTTGGCCACAATTTCCGCATAGCGACGTGATCGCGTCGGATAGGCCAGACACAGACGCTGCTTCGCGCGCGTGATGCCGACATAGAACAGCCTGCGCTCCTCTTCGAGCCGACCTTCTTCGATGCCGGCATCGTGCGGCAGCGTGCCCTCGGCCACACCAACGATGTAGACGAAATCGAATTCCAGTCCTTTGGCTGCATGCAACGTCATCAAGCGCACCGCGTTGCCGGGATCGTCGCGGTCGGCATGGGAGAGCAACGCCAACTGGGCGGCAAGATCGCCGGTTCGCGTACCGTCTTTTTGCATGGCACGGAACCAGTCGGCCAGCTCGGTCAGATTTTCCAGACGTCGCGCGCGTGCGGATTCATCGCGCACTTCGCCGCGCAGATGTTCGGCAAAGCCGGTGCGTTGCACGATGGCATCAACCAGATCGGCGGCGGACATGCGCCGCATCGAAGATGTGAACTCGTCGATCAACGTCGAGAAACCGGCCAGTGCCGATGCCGAACGTGGCGCCAGTTGGCCCAGCACGGCATCGCTGTGAGTGGCGCGCAACATGGACAAGTGCCGCGACTGCGCCAGTTCTCCGAGCTTTTCCAGCGTGGTCGCGCCTATCTCGCGGCGCGGCACGTTGGCGATGCGCAGAAAAGCGGCATCGTCGTCCGGATTGACGATCAAGCGCAGATAGGCCAGTACATCCTTGACCTCGGCGCGTTCCAGAAACGCCGTACCGCCGGTCAAGTGATACGGCACCCGCGCCAGACGCAAAGCTTTTTCCAGCGGGCGCGATTGATGATTGCCGCGATACAGCACGGCAAATTCATGCCACGACGATTTGTCGGTCTGCTGACGATGGACGATATCTGCGGCAATGCGTTCGGCTTCGTGTTCGTTGTCGCGACACACCAGCACACGAATCGGCGCGCCTTCGCGGTGCTCGCTCCACAGGCGTTTTTCGTGCACGTGCGGGTTGTGACGAATCAATGCGTTGGCCGCACGCAGAATACGCGCGCTGCAGCGGTAATTTTGTTCCAGCTTGATGACTTTCAGCGCCGGGTAATCGCGCGCCAGCTCATCCAGGTTGCCCGGATTCGCGCCGCGCCACGCATAGATGGATTGGTCGTCGTCGCCGACCGCAGTAAACGCGCCACGCTCGCCGGCAAGTTGTTTCAGCAAACGGTATTGCGCGGTGTTGGTATCCTGATATTCATCGACGAGCAGATAACGGATGCGCTCGCGCCACGCGGCGCGCGTTTCGCCATCACTATCGAGCAGGGCCAGCGGCAGGCGGATCAAGTCGTCGAAATCCACCGCATTGAATGCATTCAAGCGCTTTTGATAACGCGCATACAGATTCGCCGCTTCCGTTTCACGCGCGCCGCGGGCTTGCGCCAACGCCTGTTCGGGCATGAGCCCATTGTTCTTGGCCGACGATACCAGCTGACGCAGACCGAACAACTGGTCCGGCTTGGTCGCGGCCGGGGCGAGATCCTTGATGATTGCCGCACTATCGTCGGCATCGAATACGGAAAAGCCGCGTTTGAGACCCAGTTTGGCATGCTCGATTTGCAGGAACTTCAATCCCAACGCGTGGAACGTGCACACGTTGAGTTCCTGCGCCGACGAACCCTTGACCAAGCGCGCCGCTCGCTCACGCATTTCGCGTGCGGCCTTGTTGGTAAACGTGATCGCGGCGATCTTGCCCGGCGACAAATGCTGGTGCGCGATCAGATGCGCAATCTTTTCGACAATCACGCGCGTTTTGCCGGAACCGGCGCCGGCCAGCACCAGCAAGGGACCGTCGCAATACAAAACGGCGGCACGTTGTTGCGGATTCAACATTGGCAGAATTGGGGCTTAAGGCTGGGGAGCCGGGGTGGAAGGTGAAGAGTTTTGTCATTCCAGCAAAAGCTGGAGTCCAGTTCATTCTTGTTGCTCCGGAGCCGAGGGCTCCGCCGCGATGTCGTCATGGTACGCCGTGCGACAGAAACCAAGCGTCGTTAGAATAGCGCAACGCGCACCTCGGTTACGATGTCCCAATACGGCACAAAAGAGAAAAGAAAGAACTGGATGACCCGCCCTGCGGCTGTTGTAGAGCGTTTCCGGGTTCCGCTTCGCAATCCCGAAATGAACCTCTGATTTTCAGCCCCCAGCCTTCAGCCCTCAGCCCTCAGCCCTCAGCCCTCAGCCCTCAGCCCTCAGCCCTCAGCCCTAGTCCAATGGCCAAACTGTACTTTTACTATTCGGCAATGAACGCCGGCAAGACCACGACGCTGCTGCAGAGCGCGCACAATTATCACGAGCGCGGCATGCGCACGTTGATTCTCACGCCGCAACTGGATCATCGCGATGGCACCGGCGTGGTCGCGTCGCGCATCGGCTTGAAGGCGGCCGGCCATGTGTTTGCACACGACGATGATCTGCTGCGCATCGCACACGCAAATATCGCCGCAAACGGAGCGTTGCACTGCGTGCTCGTCGATGAAGCGCAATTCCTGTCGCGTGCGCAAGTCTGGCAGTTGAGCGATATCGTCGACAATCTGCGCATTCCGGTGCTCGCCTACGGCCTGCGCACGGACTTTCGCGGCGAACTATTCGAAGGCAGCCGATACCTGCTCGCCTGGGCCGACGAGATCAGCGAGATCAAGACAATTTGCCACAGCGGCAAGAAAGCAACGATGGTGGTGCGGGTCGACGACAATGGACGCGTGGTCACTGACGGACCGCAAGTACAGATCGGCGGCAACGAACGCTACGTTTCGGTCAGCCGCGCCGAGTTCAAGAAAATCGTGGCCGGCCAAGGCCGCATTGAAGTACAACAAACAACCCTGCCGTTGCGCGAAGCGCCGGTGCGCTCGTGACAGCGTGCATTGGCGTGCCGTTTCAACGCTGGCAGCGCGGACAATAAAACGTCGAGCGTTGGCCGAGGACGATGGCACGGATGGGTGTGCCGCAGACTTTGCATGGCTCGCCGGCGCGAGCGTAGACAAACAGTTCCTGCTCGAAGTAACCGGGTGTGCCGTCGGGGCTGATGAAATCGCGCAGGGTGGTGCCGCCGCGGCTGATGGCGTAGTCGAGAATGCGTTTGACTTCGTCGGCGAGGCGGACGTATCGCGCGAGCGACACCGAACCGGCGGCGCGACGCGGATGGATGCCGGCAGCGAACAGGGCTTCGGCGGCGTAGATGTTGCCCACGCCGACAACGATTTTCTGATCCATGAGAAATGTTTTTATTGCCGCGCTGCGATTGCGCGACATTTTCCACAAATACACGCCGTCGAAGACGGGGTCGAGCGGTTCCGGACCAAGGCCGGCGAGCAATTTGTGGATTTGTCCGGGCTTTTGCCAGAGCAGACAGCCGAAGCGGCGCGGATCGGTGAAACGCAGGAGGCGACCCGAATCCAGGTGCCAGTCGAAATGATCGTGTTTGCCGGGCGCCGTGACGGCATCCAGGACGCGCAACGATCCCGACATGCCAAGATGCAACACCGCGCTGCCGGCTCCGGTATGCACCAGCAGATATTTGGCGCGTCGCTCGACCGCCTCGATTGACTGACCCGGCAATGATCGCCGCACGGCCACGGGAATCGGCCAGCGCAAGCGCGGCTGGCGGATCGTCAACGCCACGACGCGATGCCCGAGCAGGTACGGCGCAATGCCGCGGCGCGTGGTTTCCACTTCGGGTAATTCAGGCATGGCGAGGGTGTGCGATCAATCGTGCGCGGGAGCGGCGGCGGGATCGGCCAGCTCGCTTCGCGGCGATTCGAGCAAGCGCGCGCTGAAGCGATCCGGTACGCGGGCGAGCTTGTTGCCGACGCGCATGTAGCGATCGTGATCGATCGGATCTTCATTGCCGACGTCAATGATCGTGTCGTCCAGCGTGAGGGTGATCTGCGCTGGATCCAGGCCGAGTCGGGACAGGTCGTATTCTTTCATCGACAGCCACTCATGCACCGGCGACTGCGCGACGCGGATCAGTCGCGCCACCGCGTCGGTCGACGCGGGCAAGGCAAACGGCTTGAGCATGTTCCAGCCGTCGGCGCTGCGCTGGAAATGACGAGTCGCACAAGTCGCGCATGACACCGTGACCTGCTGAACCGTCGCGGGATTGATTTCGGTCAATCGTCGTGTGCGCAGCAATTCGCGTTCGTGATGAATCTGCGCGCACACGCCGGCAGCCAGCGCGACCGCCGCAATGGCCAGAAAAATCAAATTACGGTCGGCGCGACGCATGGGGAATCCGGTCACCGACTCAAGCGCGTCGCCGACGCCACCAGACCACGCCGCCGGCGATCAGCAGGAATCCGGGTAACGCCAGCAGGAATCCGAAACCGATCATGCCGAGCGCGCGTTGACTCAACGCCAGATGGCGGTCTGGCGCGATCTTGTCGGGAATCTCGATCAGCGCATCATCGTGCAGCAGCCAGTCGAAGACGCGTTGGCCCAGCTCGCGATTGCCGCCATTGCCGAGAAACGCATTGGAAACAAAATCGCCATCGCCAATAACCACGACACGTTGTTCACGCTTGGCTGGACTGGGGCTGAGCCGGGTCAACGCAAAACCCAGATCCAACGGTCCCGGAATTTCGCCCTTGGCAGCATCGAAGCTGATGGTGCTGGGTTCGCCCTGCCGGGAAATCGTGCCCACGTGATTCCACGATTTTGGCCCGGTACGCAAAAGCGGGATCAATTTCCATTGCGCCTCGGCCAATTGCGCCAGTGCCGCCGCCTGCGGGAACAATGTCGTCAGATCGAAATCCTGCGTGATGGAATCATGTGGATAGCTGGCAATGGCGATGAAACTCGGATCGCCAATACGGTACGCGGCGCTCGCACCATCCACGGCGACTCCCGGCAGCACATGCACGGATAGCGTCTTTGCCAGCAAGCCCAGTCCGACGTCGGTGTCGGGTTCGGTCAGCCACAACAAGTTGCCGCCGGTTTCGACGTAATCGACGAGCCGCTGTGTCACCTCCGGCGCAATCAGCGCTTGTGGACTGGCAATGACCAGCAGATCGATATTTTGCGGAATTTGCCTGGTCGTGGCCAAATTGAGCTCGAGCGCACGTACACCTTGCGCTTGCAGCAGGGCCGTGAAGTTGCCGAGATCGGCATTGGCCTTGCCGTCGGGTCTGCGTTCACCATCGCCGGAAAGAAATGCCACCAACCGCGAGCGTGCGCGCAGCAGACGCAATAACGCGTCGTCGAAGCTGCGTTCGGTCAGCACCTTGAGCTGCTCGCGGCGGCCGTTGTAGTGGATGACGAGTTCCCCGTTGACCTGAATGCCGGCTTCGCGCGTGGCAGCAGGGTCGGCATCCGGATCAATGAAGCGCAAGTGGATGTCGGGCTTGATGCGTTCGTAGCGAATGATGAAATCGGCAATCGCGCCGCGCAGTTGGTTGTCCTGCGGCGAATAGGAGTCGATCGTGACCGGACCGGTGAGTTTGTGCAGCAGTTGCACGGTGCGCTGATCCAGGCTGGCACGCTGCGCGTAACTGAAATCATGACGCATGCCGTAGCGCGTGCTCAAAAACGCGAGCATCAGCGCTGCCGCCAGCAACAGGAGCGTGAACAACCAGTCGCCAATACGCTTGCGCCACATCATCCGCGCACCCGAATCGACGCCAGTTGGCGCGTGGCCAATGCCAGTGCGACGGCAATGAGCAAGACGAAATAGACCACGTCCACGCTGGCCACGATGCCATGCAGAAACGGCTCAAGATGCGTGGGCAACGCCAGATAATTGATGAAGCCATTGGTCACGCCTTCGTAGCGTGCGCCGGCATCGACCATCCACAACAGCAGGTTCAACGCCAGTGCGACGATGGCGGCGACCATTGGCTGCTGCGCATACGTTGATACGCATAACGCCAGCGCCGCCAATGCGGCGGCGAACAGCAGCAGGCCAAGCATGGCAGCGAGCAGTCGTCCCATGTCCAGCGTCGTGCCAACGGCGAGGCTGAACGGCATGCTCATGGCAAGGACAACGAGGATGACGAGGATGCCCGCCAGACCGAGATATTTGCCCAGCACGATGCGAGCACTGCCCAAACCGCTGCCAAGCAGCAATGGCAACGTTCCATTCTGACGCTCGCCGGCAATCGCGCGCATGCCCAGCAGCGGCGTGACCAGCAGCAGCACGCTGGCGATTGCCCGCAACAAAGGCAGCGCTATCAGGTCGGTAACGCCGGGTGCGGAATCCAGTCCGGCCAGCTTCGGCATCAACAACAGAAAGCCATTCAACGACAGCAGGAAGAAGTAGGCCAGCACGCATAACGCGGTGGCGAGCAATGCCCACGCCATCGGTTGCACGAAGGCACGGCGCAATTCATTGCGTGCGAGGTTCCAACTCATGCGGCAACCTGGGTCGTTTCGATGCTGGCAATGCGCAGGAAAATTTCCTCGAGACTGGCATCGTCCTGACGCAACTCGGACAATCCCCAACCCTTGCCGACAATTGCCTGCGCCAGTTGCGCAGGTGTTGCGCCGTCCACAAGTCCGATGCGCCAACCCGAGTCGAGGCACTGCGCACTGCGTACGCATGGCAGCGTTTCCCACTCGTGCGCGGCAGGTGTTGCGACAACAGTCACTCGCCAGGAATTGGCTTTCCCCAACCCAGGCAGCGCACCGTCATGGCGCACGCTGCCCTGATGCAAGATCACGACACGATCACAGCAGGCTTGCACATCCGGCAGCAAATGCGTGGACACGATGACGGCGTGCTCCCGGCCCAATTCGCGGATCAGCGCACGGATGCGCACCGCTTGCAGCGGGTCCAGGCCCGAAGCCGGTTCATCGAGCACGATCAGCGCGGGCGAGTGGACAATGGCCTGCGCGATGCCGACGCGTTGCTGGAATCCTTTCGACAAATTGCCGAGCAGACGCTGGCGAACCTGACCCAAATCGCAACGCTCGATGACCGCATCCACCGCTTGCTTCAATCCGGCTGCACCCAAGCCATGCAAGCGTGCGCAGAAATCCAGATATTCGCACACGCGCAATTCTGCGTACAACGGCACTTGTTCAGGCAGATAGCCGCGTAGCCGACGCATGTTTTGTGCATGTTCGCGCAGATCCTTGCCGTCGACGCAAATCTGGCCACTATCAGGTGCCAGCACCCCGGCAATCATGCGCAAGGTTGTGGATTTGCCCGCACCGTTGACGCCGAGCAAGCCAAGCACGCAGCCGCGATCCAGGGTCAGATTCAGATCGGCAACGACACGTCGACCGCCCAGGGTGCGGTCCACGTTGAGCAATTGCAGTAGCGGTGATGCGGGCATGGAAATTCGGGGCTGGCTGGCGCGAATGTTGCTGGATCTCGATCTTGCGTGTGATTGCACGAGTTTGACCCACGGCGGTTGATTGACGCAATTGCGCCCGCATCATGACGTGTACGTGAGCGTTTGTCGTGGGCCGGTATCGCTGCCGCGATGTTGGTGGTGCGCGATTGCTGCGTCACGTATAGTGCATTTTCCTCTTGCGGTATTTCAATATGTTCGACTTTATTCTGAATTTTCTGATTCACGGCATCACGCATGCGTCGTGGGTCGCCAAGTTGGTATATTTTCTGATCGTCACCCAGCTGACGATTTTTTCCGTGACGTTGTATCTGCATCGCAGCCAGGCGCATCGCGGCGTGGATTTTCATCCCGTGCTCGCACACTTTTTCCGTTTCTGGTCGTGGCTGTCGACCGGCATGATCACCAAGGAATGGGTTGCGATCCATCGCAAGCATCACGCCAAGTGCGAAACCGACGAAGACCCCCACAGCCCCAAGACCTACGGCATCAACAAGGTTTTGTGGGAGGGCGTGGATCTGTATCGCGTGGCTTCAAACGACAATGAGGCGATCGAAAAATACGGTCGTGGCACGCCCAACGACTGGATCGAGCGCCATCTGTATGCGCGCCACGAATTCATGGGTCCGACGATGATGTTCATCATCAATATCGCCTTGTTCGGTGTCTGGGGCGTGGCGATTTCCGCGCTGCAGATGATCTGGATTCCGTTCTGGGCAGCCGGCGTGGTCAATGGCCTGGGTCATTGGTGGGGCTATCGCAATTTTGAAACCGCCGACATGGCAACGAATCTGACCCCATGGGGTTTTTTCATCGGCGGTGAAGAATTGCACAACAATCATCACGCGTTCCCGAGTTCGGCCAAGTTCGCTCTGCGCAAGTTCGAGTTTGATATTGGCTGGGCGCTGATTCGCGGCTTCGAGAAATTGCGTTTGGCCAAAGTCATGCGCGTGGCGCCAGCGCTGGATATTCGTCCGAACATTTCACTGCCCGATACCGAGACGCTCAAGGCGTTGCTGACCCATCGTTTTCAGGTGATGACCGATTACTTCCGTGGCGTGATTGCACCAACCCTGCGTGAGGAAGCCGTTTGTGCGCGTGCCGCGGCTGGTGCAAGTCTGAAGGCGCTCCCGCGTGCGCTGCGCAAGGCGCTGGCAAATGGCGGCCGTTGGCTGGATGATCATTCGCGCGAACGCTTGCGTGTCGCGGTCGCGCAGCGT